>DASVFB010000001.1:0-5290 GCA_036380275.1 Gaiellaceae bacterium
AGCAGCGCGAGCTCGTCGTTGACGAGCGGGAAGCGGACCCATTTCTTCTCGCGCGACTTCGACCGAGTCGACACGAGCGCCCGATACGTCGAGATCCACTCGGGCATGTGCACGGGCGCGTCCTTCTGGAAGAAGAACTTCCCCTGCCAGCCGTCGGGATAGCGCTTCATGGTGAACGGCCTGTCCTTCAGATGGGGGAGGAGGACCGGTGCGATCTCGCGGTAGTACCGGATCAGATCGCCTTTCGTGATCCCTTCTTCCGACCAGAAGAGCTTGTCGAGGTTCGAGAGCTTCAGCTCGCGCGAGCCCTTGCGGATGCGACTCTCGAGCGCCTCCGGCTCCTCGCGCTGAACCTCGACCGGCGCCTTGTCCTCGCGCAAGCCCTGGTACGACGGCGCACGCAGATGACCGTCGTGCGTCCACTCGGCGAACTCCACCTCGGCGACGAGCTGCGGCTCGACCCACACGACTTGATCCTTGCGGACGCGCGGCATCTTCGGAAGTGTCCGAAAGGGCGATGTCTCGCGACGCAGCGCCTTCAGCTTCTCCAGCAGTCGCCGGATCTCCGAGTCGCTGAACCCGGTGCCGACGTTGCCGGCGTACTGCAGCTCGCCTTCGTCGTCGTACAGCCCGAGGATCAAAGATCCGAACGTCGAGGCGCGCCGGCCGCCGCCATGGGTGTAGCCGGCGATGACGAACTCCTGGCGGCCGTGCGTCTTGATCTTCAGCCAGTCGCGCGTCCGCCTGGATTCGTAGTACCGAGAGTCCGCACGCTTGGCCATGATCCCCTCGAGCTCCTGCGCCTGCGCCGCCTCGTACAGCGCCTCGCCGTCGTCGAACGTCTCCGACAGCCGAACGGTTCTGTTCCTGCGGTCGAGGAGCTTGACAAGGCGCTTCTGCCGTTCGACGAGCGGGAGGTCGAGCTGCGGCTCGCCGTCCAGCTCGAGCAGGTCGAACGCGTAGTAGACGAGCGGAGCGCCGCCCTGCTGCATCGCCGAGAAGCTGGCGCGGCCCTGCTCGTCGAGCGCGCAGACCTCGCCGTCGAGCACGGCGTCGGGCGACTTGACCGCCTTCGCGATCTCCTTCGCGACGTGTGGAAAGCGCGGCGTCAGGTCGTTGTCCCTGCGCGACAGGAGCGTGGCGTCGTTCCCGCCGCGCACGTAGGCGATCGCGCGGTAGCCGTCCCACTTCACCTCGAACAGCCAGCCGTCTCCGGGCGGGACGTCCTTCGCAAGCGTCGCGAGCATCGGACGGTACCTCCGGCCAAGTGACACTTCGTCACTTGGCTGAACGTCTTCGCGCTTGCGGACGATCAGCCAGTTCTGCTCCTTGCCGTCGAGGTGCGCCGGGATGAGCGACCAGACGCCGTCCAGGCGCTTGCCGTGCAGCCGCACAGTCAGGCCTCCGTTCGGCTTCTCCTCGACGAGCTCGTAGGTGCCGCTGTCCCAGATCTCGACCGACCCGGCGCCGTACTCGCCTTGCGGGATCTCGCCCTCGAATTGCGCGTACTCGATCGGATGGTCCTCCACGTGGACGGCAAGGTGCTGCTCGCCCGGCTGCAGCGGGACGCCCTTCGGGACGGCCCAGGACGCGAGCGCACCGTTCCGCTCGAGCCGGAAGTCGTAGTGCAGCCGGCGCGCGTCGTGGCGCTGGACGACGAAGATGGGTTGTGCCTTTTGCCGCGAGCGGCCGCGGGAGAAGGGCTCAGGTGTCCGCTTGGGATCCCGTTTCCGGCGATACTGGTCGAGGCTCACCGGTGGAAACTTTGCCTGGGGGCGCGTTTAGGAATCGGCCCAGCGCTCAGAACACTTGTTGTAAGCGGCCAGGCTTCCATTATTGAAGCTGTTCCGCAAGCGGGGGGTCCGACGCTCGAGGCCGGTTTTACCGGCCTCAAGTCATATTCGGGGCGGGGGAAAACGCTGTGGATACTGGGGATAGCCGCCCTGGAAAACGTTTCCTCAAGCGAAAACGCCGAGGCTCCGGAAACGCGCTCGCCGGCGGCGCTTCAGCTCATCCCCGCCTCTCCCTTCGAGGTCCTCGAGCGCCTCCCGGATCGATTCTCCGAGCAGCCTCGCGGCCTCGTCGTGGTCGGTGTGAGCGCCGCCAGCGGGCTCCGAAACGATCGAGTCGATCACCCCCAGCTCGAGGCAGTGGGCAGCGTCGGGCTTGAAAGCCGCGGCCGCCTTCCGCTTCTCGTCCGGGTCGCGCCAGAGGATCGCAGCGCAGCCCTCCGGCGAGATCACGGAGTAGATCGCGCTCTCCTGCATCAGGACGCTGTCTGCGACCGCGATCGCGACCGCTCCCCCGGAGCCGCCTTCGCCGATGATGCAGGCGACGGTCGGGATCTGCAGCCGCAGCATTATGGCCTGGGAGCGGGCGATGGCGCCGCCCTGGCCGTGCTGTTCGGCCGCGACCCCGGGGTAGGCGCCCGGCGTGTCGACGAACGTGATCAACGGAAAGCCGAACGTGTCGGCGAGCTGCATCGTGCGCATCGCCTTGCGGTAGCCCTCGGGGTACGCCATGCCGAAGTTGCGACGCGTGCGCTCCTTGAGGTCACGTCCCTTCTGCTGCCCGACGATCGCAACCGTTCGTCCGTCGAATCTTCCGAGCCCTGCCACG
Organism: Gaiellaceae bacterium; assembly: GCA_036380275.1. Lineage (GTDB taxonomy): Bacteria > Actinomycetota > Thermoleophilia > Gaiellales > Gaiellaceae > DASVFB01. Next base: position 2,620 of record DASVFB010000001.1, read on the forward strand.
ATGGCCGGGTCGTCCGCACGGAAGCGGTCGCCGTGCAGCTCGAAGAAGTCGTCGAACAGACGCTCGACGTAGTCGAGCGTGAACGGCCGCTCGTCGTGGCGAGCGAGCTCAACGGATTTCCAGATCTCGTCGTCCGACGGTTCGTGCTCGATCCGGTCGAGCTGGCGCTGCAGCTTGTCCAGCTCGCCGGACACGCGTGCGCCGCGCAGCAGGCCCGTGTTCTTGAGCTTGCTCAACCGCTCGCGCAGTCTCAGCTCGGCCTCACCCGGCATGTGCGAACAACCTCATCAGCTTGGCGATGGTCGGACGAAGCTCGGCGCGCGGCACGACGGCGTCGAGGTGGCCGAACCGGTAGTTCGATTCGGCGCGCCCGAAGTCCTCAGGCAGCTTCTCGCGTGTCGTCTGCTGGACGACTCGAGGACCGGCGAACGACATCAGCGCGCCGGGCTCTGCGATCAAGACGTCGCCGAGACTCGCGAAGCTCGCGAGCAGTCCGCCCGTCGTCGGATGCGCGAGCACGGAGATGAACGGCGTGCGCGAGTCGTGGAGATCTTCGACGGCTGCGACGGTCTTGGGAACCTGCATGAGCGCGAGAATCCCCTCCTGCATGCGCGCGCCGCCGGACGCCGCGACGGAGATGAGCGGAACGCCGCGGTCGATAGCGCTGTCGCACGCACGGGAGAACTTCTCGCCGACGACGCTCCCCATCGAGCCGCCCATGAACGCGAAGTCCATCACCGCAAGCTCGCAGCCGTGTCCGTCGAGCGTCGCCTGGCCGATCACCATCGCGTCGCCGAGCCCCGTCTTCAGCTCGGCCTCGGCGAGACGCTCCGCATACGGTCGAAGGTCGAAGAACGAGAGCGGGTCCTCCGAGCGAAGTTCTGCCGCCTCCTCGACGAACGTCTCAGGGTCGGCGAGCTGGTCGATCCGCTTCCGCGCCGGCACCGGGAAGTGATGGTTGCAGTGCGCGCACACGAACTGCGCGCTCTCGAGCTCGTCGTCGCGGTAATGCGAATCGCATTTTGGGCACGTGTTCGGGTGCCGCTCGCCGTCCGACTCAGGCGGTGCATCCTTCTGTTCGATCGAGACATCAACGCGTTCGGCCATCGATCGGACGAGTTTAGTCCCCGAGGGGTTTCTCGTAGATGACGCGCGTCTGCACCGCGCGCATGCCGACCGACTCGTAGAGTCGAAGGGCGCCGGTCGGGTTCTCGGCGTCGACGCTCAGGCCTGCGGCGGTCCTCCCCTGTGCGTGGAACGCGCGAAATGCGTGCAGGAGCAGCGCTCTTCCGAGACCTCGTCGCCGCCAGGCGCGGCGGACGGCGAGCGACTCGACCCAGCCGAGACCCGGTTCTCCGCTCCGCTCAGGCTCGCAGACCGCCACGGCGACGGCCTCGTCGTCGGCGAGCACGAGGAACCAGAAGTCGCGATCGAACCGCATCGGGTCGAGGGCCCAGCCCCTCCATTCCTCGTACGGCGTCGGGCGGAAGTCGATCCCGTCGGCGAACGCCTCTCCAAGCAATTCGTGGATCAGCGGCTCCTCGCCCTCGTGCACCGTGCGCACGACGACGCCGTCGGGCCACGCAGGCTCCTGCGGCACTTCGGGCAGTTCCACGTGCATCTCGAACGACGATCGCACTGGATCGAACCCGCGCCTGCGCAGGACGTCGGCCTCCGGAGCGGTCGGCTGCCAGACCCAGGCGCGGACGCGTTCGACCGCCTCCTCGCGAGCGCGCTCGTCCGCCCAGTCAAGCAGCGCGCTGCTCGAAACAGGATCGCGCGCAGCCCAGTCGACGGAGAGCCGGTCTTCCTCGCGGTGGACGTCGACGTAGCCGACGATCGCGCCGTCGCGCTCGAACACGCGAAAGTCGCGCTGAATGTCGAACGTAGGGTTGCGAAACCACGATCGAACCTCCTCCGCGTCCGTCGCGCGCATATCCGCGTACAGCGCGGCGATCGCCGCGGCGTCGGCGGCCGTCGGCGCGCGCATCGGATCAGCCCGCAAGCTCAGCGAGGGTCTCCGGCAAGAGCGTAAGGTCGCGCAGCTCGCGCGTCGGCGCCGGATCGTGGTGCTCGGCAAGGCGGTTGATCCACACGGTCGGGATTCCGAGCTCGGTCGCGGGAACGACGTCGTGGAAGTACGACGCTGCGACATGGACGTCCGACAGGCGCCCGACCTCGCGCTCGAAAGCGCGCCAGTGTCCAAGCGCCGGCTTGTACGAGGAGATCTCCGACGCGACGATCGCGAGCTCGAACGGAACGCCGATGCTCGTCATCGATGCCTCGATGAATTCGCGATCGGTGTTCGAGAGGATGGCGAGCTTCCAGCCGCGCTCGCGCGCAGACTCGAGCGCCGCCGGAACTTCCGGGAACACAGGCCATCCGGCGAGCGACTGCGCGAGCGTGTCGACGTCGGCGACGTCGAGCCGCCGCAGCGTCTCGCGCATGACGTCGCGGTAGCTCAGCGAAGGCTGCTCCGCCTCGATCTGAGGCTCGACCTCGTGGTACCGCGCAAGCAGCTCGTCTCCGACGACCGAGCGAAGGCCCGCGTTCCAGTCCACGAGCGTGCCGTAGCAGTCGAACGTCGCCCAGCGATCCACGACGGTGAGCCTAGCTACGCTGCGCGGCGCTTCGGTACGCGGTACGCGAGCAGCTCCGGGCCGTGCTCGGC
>DASVFB010000002.1:0-16486 GCA_036380275.1 Gaiellaceae bacterium
TGAAGGGCCGCAAGGAAGTCACGAACGAGGCGGTCGCTCTTGCTGCGCTCGCTCTCCTCGCCGCGGGCATCCTCTCGGCGCTCTGGGGTCCACGCCTCCCGTAGTCGCGCAACCCCGCGCGCTCGGCGCGCGTTGTGTCTAGGCGAACGCAAATCGAGGAGGTATCTGTGTCAACGTGGGTTTGGATCTTGATCGTGGCCGCCGCCGTCTTGATCGTGGCGATGGTTGCGTGGGGAATGATGAAGCGCAAGCAGACGAAGCAACTCCAGAGCCAGTTCGGATCTGAGTACGACCGCACGGTGGAGGCCGTCGACAACAAGAAAACGGCCGAGTCGGAGCTCGTCGCACGTCGCGAACGGCGTGAGCAACTTGACATCCGTCCGCTCTCGAGCGCGGCGCGTGAGCGCTACGTCCAGCAATGGCAGATCGTCCAGGTGCAGTTCGTCGACAACCCGTCCGGAGCCGTTGCATCAGCGGACCAGCTGATCCAGTCGGTGATGGCGGATCGCGGCTATCCGGTCAAGGACTTCGAGACGCGCGCGTCCGACGTCTCCGTCGATCATCCGGACGTCGTCGAGAACTACCGGCACGGACATCGCCTCGCGCAGAAGAGCGTGGACGGCGACGGTTCGACCGAGGATCTCCGTCAGGCCATGCGCCACTACCGCGCGTTGTTCGACGACCTCGTCGAGCCGACCGTCGACGAGCCGATGGCGCGGGAGCGCGACGACGCGGCGGCGTCCGCCGACACGAACTCGGCACGACGCGATAGCAGCACGCGCACGAGATGACTCGAGGACGCCGGTGGCGTGAGCGCGGCTCGCGCCATCGGCGCAGCTCTCAAGCTGCAATTGGTATCTTCCGCACCGCGATGGGAGTCAGAGCGGCATTCGTCGCAACCTGCGCATTGCTCCTCACCGGCGTCGCGTCGGCAGCGTCGACGCCGTACCTGAAATCCACAGCGGCGAGCCGCGGACACGTGGTCGCTGTGTTCACGCAGGGAAGCGCCGAGACCGACGACTCGGTGCCCTCGCACATCGCAGTCGCGACCAAGGCGGCAACGCAGTACAACGGATCGTTCATCCCGGCCAACGTGCGCGTCAGCGAATCGATGTCGAACGTCACGCGGACGGCCGCCGGGCTGCGAGCTCGTACGGTGCACAAGCTGAAGCCGGGCCGCTACTACGTGAAGGTCTCCACCATCGCGATCGGGCTCGACTGCACGCCGAAGCTCCCGTGCAAGGAGCTGTGGTCGAACGCGCGGCGCGTGGTCATTCCGCGGCCGAAGTAAGAAAGCTGCGGGAGGCAGCGGCTCGACCGCCGCCTCCCGCGGAGTCGCTCCCTAGCGCCCTTTCTTCTTGAGCTGCACGACCTGGAACTCGAGGGTGTCGGGCAGCGGCGTGCCGAAGCGCGCGTTCACCGCGTACAGCCTGTGCCCAAGGTCGTCAATCGTCGTGGGCACCTTGAAGTCGGGATCTTCTAGTCGCGTGACAACTCGGCCGCGCGCAAGATTGTGCTTGAGCGCGATCACGGCAACCTTGTTCAGCTGGTTCTGGACGACGTAGAGCGTCTTGCCGTCGAGCAGGATCCCGTCGCCGTTCGGAACGCTCTCACCCGCCGCGAGCACGACGAGCTTTGCGATGCCGGTGGACGGATTGATCCGGTAGAGCTTGCCGCCGACCGTCTGAACAGCGACGAGCTTCTTGCCGTTCGGCGTCGCGTCGATGCCGTTCAGGTTGAGCCCGGCAACGTGAACGTACTCGCCGCCGAGCGTGATCGTCTGGGCATCGCCAAGCGCGCCGCCGGGCCCGATCGGGACCTTGTAGAACACGGGCTTCATCGAGTCCGTGAAGTACGCCGCGTTGTGAGTCACGACGACGTCGTTGATGAAGGTGGGCGCCGTCGCGAAGTTGTACGTCCGGATCGGCGCGCCTGTTGCGGCGTCGTAGACGGATGCGGTGCCGGTGCCGGCGCCGGCGACGAAGAGCCTGTTGCGACTGTCCAACTCGATGCCGGTAGCGGCCTTCCCGGCGGCGCCGGGGACAAGGATACCGCCGGCACCGGTGCGAAGGTCACCGCGGTAGATCGCGCCGTTCGCGACCGAGCCGACGTAGAAGGTTGTGCCGCGGCCGACCTCGATCCCTTCGGGCCGGAATCCGGTCGGCAGCTGGATGACCTGCGGAAACGGCTTGGCGTGTTTCTCGCCGGCCGCGGGCGAACTGCCGGCGACCACGCCGGCGGCGACTGCCGCAAGCACAGCTGCGATAGACGCGAGACGAAGCATTGAGAACCCCCTGTTGTCGATCGTCTTCGGAGAAACGTACGTTGGGAGGGCCGCATTCGGTTCATGCCCCGAAACGGCCAGCCCAAACGGCGTGCGCACATACGCTTGGCCAATGGTCGATTTCGAGCAAGAGGCTGTCGCCGCGCTCGACGCGCTGCCGCCCGAGCTCCGCCGCGCGATGTCGAACGTGACGATCCTCTTCGAGGACGAGCCGCCGGACGGCCAACCGCTGCTCGGTCTGTACCAGGGCGTACCGCTGACCCGGCGTACGAGCGGTTACGCCGGTGCCCTGCCCGACAAGATCACGATCTTTCGCGGACCGATCGAGCGGCTGTACGGCGCCGACCCTGACCAGCTGCGCGCGCAGATCAGGCACGTCGTGCTGCACGAGGTCGCGCACCACTTCGGGATCAGCGACGAACGGCTCGTCGAACTCGGTCGCTACTGACCTCCTGAAACAATCGGGGGATGCTGGACCGAGTTCTCTCCCCCGTGCTCGTCGGGCGCCAGGACGAGCTGTCCGAGCTCGAGGACGCGCTGCTATCGGTGAATCGGGGCGACGGCCGTTTCGTCCTGCTCGCCGGCGAGGCAGGGATCGGAAAGACGCGTCTCGCCACGGAGCTGAGCAAACGCGCGCGCAAGCTCGGTTGCGACGTCCTGTGGGGCAGCTGCTCGGATGCCGAGCTCGTCCTTCCCTTCCTCCCCTTCGTCGAAGCGGTCGGCAACCACCTCGGCGAACGGGACCCGGCCGTGGTACGAACCGAGCTCGGCCCGGCGGCCGACGAACTGGCGCAGCTGTTCCCGCAGCTCGCGACAGGCCCCGCGACGGCACCCGCCGGCGACCCCGCCCAGGCCAAGCTGAGGCTCTTCGAGTCGGTCGTGACACTGCTCGAGTTGTGGGCGCGCGATCGCGGCCTGCTCCTCGTGCTCGACGACATCCACTGGGCGGACGGCTCGACACGCGAGCTCCTCGACTACGCGGCGCGGCGCCTCGTCAGGAGCCGCGTGATGCTGTTCGCCACGTATCGAAGCGACGAGGTCGACCGGCGCCATCCGCTGACGCGCACGGTGCAGACCTGGCGGAGATCGGGGCTTGCGGAGACGGTCACGGTGTCGGCGATGACACAGCGAAACGTGATCGAGATGATCGCGGCCATCCTCAACGCCGACGACGTGAGCGCCGAGCTCGCAAAATTCGTCGACGCGCGCGCCGAGGGCAACCCATTCGTGCTCGAGGAGATGCTGCGAGAAGCGCTCGACCGAGGCGAGATCCTCCAGACGCAGACCGGATGGGCGCGAAGGTCGGCCAAGGCGTTTCGCCTTCCGGAGACGGTGCGCGAAGCCGTGCTGCTCCGTCTCGGCCGTCTCGACTCGGAGCAGGTCGAGGTGCTACGGGCTGCCGCCGTCCTCGGCCGGACGTTCGATTACGGCTTGCTCGTGGACGTTGCGGGACTCGACGAGCGACTCGTGCTGGACGCCCTTGAGTCCGCCGTTGCGCAGCAGCTTCTCGACGAGGGCGCGGAGGCCGGCGACCGCTACAGCTGGCGCCACGCCCTCACCCAGGAGGCGATCGCGAGCGACACGGTCATGCCCAAGCGCCAGCGAATCCATTCCCTCGCTGCTGATGCGCTCATCGACAATGACGGAAGCGCAGTCGCCGTCGCCGGCCACCTCCTCGGAGCCGGCCGGACCGACGAGGCCGTCGTCGCCTGTGTTCGCGCTGCGGACGAAGCCGAGCGCGCAGTCGCATTCAGGGAGGCGAGCCATCTCCTCGAGCGCGTTCTCCCCCACGTCTCCGATCCGCGCGAACAAGCGCTGCTGCTCTACCGAATGGGCCATCTGCGCTGGATGAACGGTGAGCCGGCCGCGGCCGAGCAGCTCCTCGCCGACTCCGTTGAGCAACTCGACGCACTCGCGCTCACACGAGAGGCGGCGCGGGCGCGCGTCTACCTCGGCCGTTGCCGGTGGGAGCTCGACCAGCCGGAGGAGGCGGCGCAGGACTACGAGCGCGCACGTGAGGCGCTCGAAGAGGAGGGTCCGACGCCCGAGCTCGCGCTCGTGTACTTGAGGATCGCCGGGATTCACGCGTTCGAGCTCGACTACATGCAATGCCGCGTCGCGGCAGAGCGGGCCGTCGAGATCGCCGAGCAGGCCTCCGCGGAGTTCGAGCGTGTCTGGGCTTTCGCCCACGTCGCCCTCGGCCACTACGGCACCTTGCGCGAGTTCGATCTGCTCGATCGCGCGTACGAGGAGGCTCTCGCGAAGGGCTACACCTTCATCGCCGCGAACGTCCTCTTCAACGAGATCTGGGATCGCGTGCATACCCTCACGGGCGGACTGGACGACGCCGTGACGAAGGTCGAGCGGATAGCTGCCGAGCTCTGGAATTGGGCCGGCGGAACGATCGCGATGAGCCTGGCGATGCTCGCGCTCGGCCGGCCCCGCGACGCGCTGCACCATGCGCGTTCAGCGATTGAGCGACACGAGAGTCTTGGAGCGAGCAAGTTTGCGTGGCGGTCGCATCTCGCGGCAGCCGAAGCGCTGCTCGAGCTCGGGCGCGTCGCGGAGGCGGTCGACGAGCTTCCAGCGCTGTCACCCGGGAACGAGCGCCAGGACATCGTCTACGACACCGCGACCCGCGTCGGCGTCGCGCGTGCGCTCGGACGCACCGAGGAGGCGGTCGAGCTCGCGCGAAGAGCCTCGGCCGACGACGCTGTGCTGGCCTTCGGGGAGACCGCGGCGGTTGCGGTCGAGGCGTTCGTCGCGGGCGGGCTCCTGGAAGAGGCGGAAGCCGTCCTGCGCCGGACGGAGCGGGTGCGCGTCGACCTCGGCCGCGCCGGTCTCGAGATTTCCGAGGGCACGATTCTGCTTGCGCAAGGCAACGCCGCCGAGGCGCGAACGCATCTCGACCGTGCGCAGCACGACTTCGAGGACGCGGGACTGCAGCTCTGGGCGTGGCGCGCCGCCGCGCTCGCGGCCGAAGCTGCAGCGCAGACGGGCGATCGCGACGCCGCGACCGAGCTGTTCGCAACGTGCATGCACAGCGCTCATGTCGCAGGCGCGTTTCGCGTTCGAGACGACGCTCGAGTGAGAGCCGCGCGTCTCGGACTCGACGCTCCTTCGTTCGCTGACGAGCCGGCAAACGAGATCGCCGAGCCCGATGTCGTCCCGGCCGGAGAGCGACTCGTAACGTCGATGTTCGCGGACGTGCGGGGATACACGCCGCTGACGTCGGCGATCGCGCCGGAAGAGCTCGCGGATCGCATCACGACGCTCTATCGCTGGGCCGCCACGGAAGTCGGCCGCAGGTATGGCATCGTGGACAAGTTCGCCGGCGACGCGGTGATGGCGACCTTCAACGCGGCCGGTGCGCGCGTCGATCATGCAGTACTCGCACTCGAGGCCGCGCTTGCGCTGCGTGACAAGGCGGCAATCATGGACCTGCCCGTCGGCATCGGAATCGCGGTCGGCCCCGCCGTCGTCACGCGGTCCGGCGGCGAAGCGAACGTCAGCGTGCTCGGGGAGGCGACGAACCTCGCCGCTCGGCTGCAGACCGCTGCGGCCGGCGGAGAGATCCTGCTCAGCGGCGAAGCGTTTCGTCGCGTCGCCGCCTGGTTGGACGAGCGCGGACTGCCCGTCGAGCCGGAGGAGCTCGAGTTGAAAGGCTTCGAGGGAATGCAGCGCGCCTACCGGTTGCGCGCTGCGGTTGCGAGCGCACGATGACGGCCGAAGGCACAGAAACGCGTGCGGTCGTGCTCGTCGAGGGGAGCAGCGACCAGTGCGCGGTCGAAGCGCTCGCGGAGCGCCGTGACCGCAACCTCGACGCCGAGGGGGTCTCCATCGTCCCAATCGGAGGCGCGCAGGCGATCGGCCGGTTCCTGGATCACTTCGGCCCGCAAGGACTCGACATCCGTCTCGCTGGCCTATGCGACGCCGCCGAGGAGGGCGACTTCCGACGCGGCCTCGAGCACGCCGGCATCGGCGCGAACCTCGCACGTGACGACATGGAAGAGCTCGGCTTCTACGTGTGCGACGCCGACCTCGAGGACGAGCTGATCCGCGCTCTCGGTGCGCCGCGTGTCGAAGAGGTCGTCGAGGCGCACGGCGATCTCGGTCCGTTGCGGACGTTTCAGAAGCAGCCCGAATGGCGGGGACGGCCGGTCGATGATCAGCTGCGCCGGTTCATGGGCAGCGGCGGCAGCCGCAAGATCCGCTACGCACGCTTGCTCGTCGAGGCGCTCGACCTTGGAGCTATGCCGAGGCCGCTCGACCGAGTGCTGGCTCACGTGTGAGCGAGCCGGCGCCGAGTGTCGGCGACGTCCAGCGGATCGTCGCGATCGCGAATCCCATCCTGCGCAACCTCGAGATCACGTACTGCTATTCGCGTCTCGCCGCGGCGATGGCCGCGCGAAACGGCGTGGGCGCGAACTGGTGCACGTACGCGACATGGGCCTCGAAGCAGGCGGGCGGAACGATCCGCGGTGAGGATCTCCTCGCGCACCTCGAGCGCAGGCTCGCCGGAGGGCGCTGGTTGTTGCATCCGATCGTGACGCTCTGGCGCCGGCTGTTGCGCCGCGGCCTCTTTCAGCCCGAGACGCGCCTCGGCCGCTTGACGAACGAGCTCCACACGCCGTTCGACGCGTTCGAGCAAGCGAGCGCCGCCGTCGCGCGCGGCAACCTGAAGGTGTTCGAGGAGATCGGGCTGCAGTTCGCGCGCTACCTCCACGACTTGCCGGTCGAGGAGTCTCCGAACGGTGATCTTCTGCTGAGCCAGGCGTTCGCGCACTATGCGCAGCTGCCCTCCAAACGCGATGACACGAGGCGCGCCGAGCTCGCTCTGCTCGCGAACCTGAACATCGGCCTGCACGAGCAGACGCGGTTGCAGCCGGAGATCCTCGAGGCACTCGATACGTCGACTACGACGCCTCGCGATCTCGGGCTGCGCGCGCTCGACGCGCTGTTTCCCTCGGCGAAGCGGTGGTGGCCCGCGGTGCGGCGTCCGGTCGCCGCCGTCGTCGGCGCGTCGGCGCGAGCCGTTCAGCGGGCGTCGAGCAGGATCGCGCGCGAGGCAGTCACCGACTCCTTCATGGTCTTGGCGCTACCGGGACGTGTGCTCGCGCTCGGCACGCACCTGTCCGACGCCTACCCGGACGTGCTGGCCGAGCCGACCGACCCGGAGCTGAAGGAGATGCTGGCTCGCTTCGAGCCGGTCCCGCCCACGGTCGACGACTGCGGCGCGCGCGACTGGTCGGATTTCCACCAGCGGATGCACTACATCGTGCACCTCTTCCGCGTGTTCCATCTGAGCAAGCAACTCACTGACACGCCATTCACGGCTGAACAGATCGCGAGCTTCACCCGCGGCGTGATCCCTGAAGGAGAGCTGTGACGCCGGTGCTAAGAACTCGTTTCACAATGAGCTTCGTCGATCGCGCCGCCCAGCGCGCCCCGGCGGCTCAAGGCTCATTGTGAAACGAGTTCTAAGCGTCAGGCCGGGTCATCCGACTCGGATTTCTCTGCCGTCTCGTCAGCATCGGTCTCCGTCGGATTCGTGGGCTCTTCGTCGCCGTCGCCCAGCCTGGGATCTGTTTGGTTCACTGGCATGGCTTGAGTCTAGTTCACGGTCCCGGGGTCTCCGTCGTCTCCGACTGCGGGACGCCGCCGGTGGCGCGGATCGTCGCCGGCTCGTGCTCGCGAGTCGGGCCGAATAGCACCCAGATCGCTCCTCCGATCACGCCGCCAACGAGCGGCCCGACGATGTAGATCCAAACCTTGTCGAAATCGCCGTTGAAGAAGACGGGGTCAAGCGATCGCGCGGGGTTGAACGAGCCACCCGACGCTGGGCCGATGGCGTCGGCCGCCGTGAAGATGAAGAGCCCGATCATCAGCGGCGCCATAACGCCTTTCCACGGCGCGCGGTCGTCGGTCGCCACCGTGCAGATCACGATGACGAACAGGGCGGTGGCAATCAGCTCGAGCAGCACCGCTCCCCAGTTCGAGATGCCGAGCCCTGGAGCAGTGTCGAGCGCATCAGTCGCGCGGCTCGAGTAGACCGCTGCAACCGCGAGGACGGCGACGAAGCCTCCGACGAGCTGCGCAATCCAATACGGGATTACCTCCTTCGCCGGGAACTTCCGCGCCACGGCGAGCCCGAGGGACACGGCGGGGTTGAAGTGGCCGCCGCAGATGTGTCCGAGCGCCGTGATTGCCAGCGCGAGACCGAGGCCAAACGCGAACGCGATCCCGAGAGTGCTGATCGCCCCGGCGCCGATGTCGACCGAAACGGCGATCGCGTTGAAGCCGAGGAAAAAGAAGAGAAACGTGCCGAGCGCCTCCGCTGCGAGGCGCAGGCCGAGCGTTGACGAGTCCATCCCACCCTCCTTTGACGAGGCCCATCCGACCGACCACCGGGCGGCGCATCGGGTTCGTTCGAAGATCTCACATTCGCGTCAGCCCGGCGAAATCCTGGCTGCGACCGGCTGGAGGGCCTGTGCGACGAGGTCTTCGAGCCAGATCGGGACGTCAAATGCCGACTTGGGCGGCGACGCGGCCGGACGCCACCGCCTCCTGTAGCGCGCGGTAGTCCCGTTCGTTCTGGTCCGCGTACGTCTCGGCGAACGACGCCATGGCGCGGTCGAAGGCCTCGCCGCCGCCGAGATAACCCGTGACCGCGATCCCGTCACCCGAACGCGCGTGCGCTCTCGCGAGCGTCCAGCCGCAGACGCGGCCGTAGGCCTCGAGCCCCGAGGGATCCATCAACTCGATCTCGGGCGAGCCCTTCGAGTCCCAGAGTTGCCGGATGTAGAAGTCCCTCTTCTGCCCGTCGATCGTGACAATTCGCTCCCAACCGAGCATGACGTCGGATGCGGCCTGCATCATCCGCTGCCCTTCGACGACGCGTTGACCGTGCTGGCCGTACTGGCTCTTTCCGAGGAACGGCTCGAGCACTGACGCCTGCGCCTCTTTGAACGGGAGGAAGAGCGGATCGGTGTTATCGCGGCCGGTCAAGAGCAGGATCCAGGTTCTGGCGCCCACGCTGCCGACACCAACGACCTTGCGGGCGGCATGGACGTATCGGTAGCTCTCGAGCAGATGGCGCCGGTCGCCCGGCAGCGTGCGCCGGTAGGTGCGGATCATGCGCCGCACGACGTCCTCGAGGTGATCCTGTTCGGCGCCCGGCACCACGTCCTCGATCGGCGTCACGAGAGGAGGATTGCCGACGATCCGGAGCTCGCCGTCGACGCGGCGACACAGCTTCGTGAGCGCTCGGATGCTGTCTTTCGTGTGCACGCTGGCAACGTTCGACTGGAAGCGCTTCATCTGCTTGCGGGACACGCCTGCTCCGAGTTCGTCGCGGATTGACACGACGTCGAGGCGCGCGTACCAGACATGGACGTTCCGCATCTTCGCGAAGCGCGCCATCGCCTCGCGGTAGTCGCGTGCCGCCGCCGTCACGACCGAGCGACGAGTCGCATCGTCGAAGCCTCGATCCCGGCCGGCCACAGCGAAACTCGCGGCAAGCCGCTTGACGTCCCGCTCGAAGGGTCCCGGCAGCGTCTCGTCGAAATCGTTGATGCTGAAGACAAGCCTCCGGTCCGGTGCCGCGAAATCCCGAAGTTCGAGAGGTGAGCGTCTCCGCAGAGCTGGACGTGCAATCCCGTGCGGGGCTCATCCGCGAGGTCCGCTGCCATGAGGTAGGCGCCGCCACGGAAGAACGTGAACGGGGACACCAGCATGCGCCCGTATCGAATCGGTCCGAGCTCCGGAAGTCGCATTTGCGCCTGCTCCTCGAGAAGGTCGATCGGGTCTCTGCGCCCCGGCGACGGCTCCCACCCGGCGTGCGAGGAGCGCGGCAGCTCGGCGCGTGCGGCCTTGCCCTTGGCCGCACGCTCCGCCGGTGTGAGGTGCGACACCGGTTTCGGCCGCGAAGAGGTCTCCACTGTCGGCGCGTTCTCGTCGAGGACGTGCGTCGCGTGCTTGTCCGCGTTCTTCATCCCCTCAACTTACCGTCGAACGCTTTGACGAACCGTATGCGTGCGGATCCTGCGCGGTGCAGCTAGCGTGCGCTTTCAGCGGCACACGACGCCAAGCCGGCAGAGGTGGTGCATTTCATGGTGACGGCGGAAGAGATCGGTCAGGTCGCAATGTTCGCGGATCTCGAGCCGGCCCAACGCGACTGGCTCTCACGCGTGGTTGCGGACATCACGCTCGTGCCCGGCGAGTCCGCCGTGAACGAGGGTGACGCTCGGGCACTGTTCGGCGTCCTCGAGGGTCGGATCGCGGTGTACACGCTCGTTGACGGCGTGCAGAGCGTGGTCGGCGAGCGGAGGCCCGGCGATGTATTCGCAGAGATGGCGATCGCGTTCGGAATGCTCCACCCTGGCGGGTTCCGTGCAGCGGAGACGTCGCGCGTGTTCCGGCTCGATCTGGACGACTACTACACGCTCGTCGCAGCCGCGCCGGAGGTCGCGGAGCAGGTGGGCCTCCTGGCGATGCACCGGATCGGGGGGGCCAAGGGTCTGCAGGCTCGTGCATCCGAACCCGCCCCGGTCCAAGCGATTGTCCTCGGCCATCGGTGGGACGCTTCCTGCGCGCACCTGAGGCGCTTCCTGGACCGCAACCAGATCCGATTCAGATGGCTGCGGCCGGACGTGCCCGCCGACGCGGAGCAGTGGTCGGGCGCCTTGCCGGCCGAGGGTGACCTCCCCGCCGTTCGCGTCGTGAACGGCAAGACCGCCGTGCGGCCGCAGCTTCGGCGGGTCGCCGAGCTCCTCGATATCCCAACCGAACCGGAGGCCGCGGACTACGACGCGGTGATCGTCGGTGCGGGGCCTGCCGGCCTCGGAGCCGCCGTGTACGGCGCGTCCGAGGGACTCAAGACGATCGTGGTCGAGCGCGAGGCGCCCGGCGGCCAGGCAGGCTCGTCCTCCCGGATCGAGAATTACCTCGGCTTCCCCCGGGGCGTGTCGGGCGACGAGCTGTCAAGCCGGGCGCTCGAGCAGGCACGCAGGCTCGGCGCCGAGATCGTCGTCACGAGGTCGATCACTCGCATCGGCGCCGCGACTCACGAGCTGCACCTGGACGGCGGAGACGTCCTTCGGGCGCGCACGATCATCCTCGCCTGCGGCGTCGCGTGGCGGCGCCTTGCGACCGAGGGCTTCGATCGCCTCGCCGGCAAGGGCGTCTTCTACGGCGCCGCGCGGAGCGAGGCGGCGAACACCCACGGCCTGGACATCCACATCATCGGTGCCGGGAACTCAGCCGGCCAGGCGGCGATGTTCTTCTCGTCCCACGCCCGAACCGTGACCATCCTCTACCGCGGCGAAACGCTCGAGAAGAGCATGTCGCAGTATCTCGTCGACCAGCTCGCCACCCGCGCGAACATCCGCGCGCTGTGTCGGACCGAGGTGGTCGCCGCTCACGGCGACACGTCGCTCGAATCGATCGATGCCCGCGACGCCGCGACCGGCGAGACGAGGCGGCTCGAGTCGGGTGGGCTGTTCATGTTCGTGGGTGCGGACGCCGAGACGGCCTGGCTCCCACCCGAGATCGCAGTCGACAAAAAGGGCTATGTACTCACCGGCTCCGACGTGCGCGCCACGGGACAGTGGCAGCTCGACCGGGATCCTTACCTCCTCGAGACGAGCGTCCCGGGCATCTTCGCCTGCGGCGACGTCCGATTCAGCCCAGTGAAGCGTGTCGCGGCGGCAGTGGGCGAGGGCAGCATGGCGATCGCCTTCGTGCACCAGTACCTCGGGGATCACTAGGAGCCCGCGAAAAACATCACGGCAACCGTCGCAGCTCCGAGCAAGATGCCGGTACCCGTCAGAGCAGCGGCCACTCGCGCGTCCAGCGGCGCCCAAGCGCCGCGCCGCAGGGCAGTCTCAACTGCCTGCTGCCGGCGATACCCGTAAAAGATGAACGCGATGCCGAGCAGCGAATAGCCGGCGCCGAGCAGCTCGTAGGGCCAGGCCGAGCCGCTCGAGAGCTCCGGGACGAGCTTGCCGGCGGCGAGGCCGACCGCGAGTGCCGTCAGGCCGCTCCGCCACCACGCGAGATACGTGCGCTCGGTCGCGAGCCGTGTCCGACGCGTCGCGTCTTCCACCTCCACATGACCATCAAACCATGGCACGATCAGCCGGGCTACCCGTCTTGTGGCGCAAAGCGGACGTGCATGTGGTACTCGTGGCCCGGCCACGGAACGACGACCCCGGCCGGCCCACGAAGGCCCGTTGAGTAGCCAATGAAGACGTACTGTGCGCCGGCGGCGACGAATCGGTCGAGAAGGTCCTGCGCGAGCCTGTGATCGATTTGCGCCGTCGTGGTCGGCACACGCAGTTCGCGGTCACGGCGCGGAAAGTAGACGTCAACGTCGAGTCCGTTCTGATGAGAGACGTGATCGTCCATCCGCCCGCCGGAAGGACGGCTGATGTCCCCGATCACGACGCGAGCCGCGTGCGGGTGATCCGCGCGATACGCACCGGTCACGGAGAGGATCGCGCGGATAGTGCGCTCGTTTCCGTACAGCCGCGTCGGCGCATTCGGCCGACTGTCCGTGATCGGGTTCCACGTGACCCAGCTCGCGCCTTTCACCGGCAGCCGCGTTCCGTGCAAGAGGCTGCCGCCGTACGGCAGGCCGGTCGACCGCGCGTGATGCCATGCGACGTGCGGAGGCGCACTTCCTCGCGCGATTTTCCGATGTGCATGTTCCGGCCGGGGCACATCACGTTCCACAGTTTCGACGATCCCGTTGTCGAACCGGAACGTCAGAGTGGGCGGATCCTCGACGGCGAAAGCGGCGCCTTGCCGGCCGTCGGCACGAAGCGCCGCGAGCGCGAACATGACCGCCGGCGACAGCGCAATCGCCGACACCTTGGCCCTTCGAGCCATTCGATCTCGCTCCCACGCCTCGCGGCGCCGGCGGGACGCCGCGAGCCCAGGCGGCACCGCCTCGCTCGGGATCGACGCGATCGGGAAGCCGGCCCCAGCCGGCACGGCAGCTCCCTCGAGGAGCCACAGCTCTGTATCGAGCCACACTTCGCCTCGCCGCCAGCTCATGAATTGACTCCGTTCGCCGACGCTGCAGGCTGTCCTTGCGACCAGGCCAACCAGCGAGTTCTGCGAACTAACGAATCAGGTCATAGGCCGACGCGTTCACTGCCGTCTAGCAGCAATCTGGCGCGAGGCCTTACGCGACGACGGTCCGAGCTGGCATGAGTGACAGGCTTGTCCGCCACGCGACGGCGAAGAGGAGGATCGCGCTGCCGGCGAGGACCCCGAGCGTGCCGACGGAGACGGCGACGCTGAGCGCCTGAGAGGCGTCGACACCCGAGGCGAGCAGAGCCGCGGTTTGCGCGCCGACCTGCGTCGCGGTTCCGGCCGGGCCGATCGGCAGCGCTGCCGCTGCCGCACCGGCGCACAGGAAGAGGAGCGCGAGCGGGACCGAGTAGCCGACGCCGAGTGCGCCGAGGAGCAAGAAGAGCGCGACTGCCCGAACGACCCAGCACGCGGACACAAACGCCCATGCCTCCGAGGCCCGCCGCAGCGACGTCGTCCGCGGGCACAGCCAGCGGCCGAGCCGGAAACGCGTCATGCGCCTGCTTCCGACCATACGTGGGAGAGCGATGATCAACGCAGCTGCCGCGAGCCCACCGACTGCGACGATCGCGAGGCCGACGCGTGCACCGTTTCCAGCGCCTCCTACGACAGCGGCGGCGAACGCGAGCGGCGCCAGAGCGGCGCTATCGATCAGCCCGAGCATGACGAGGGAGAGGCAAAGCGCGCGCACACCGGCGGGACAGGGCGGATAGCGGCGAACGACGGCGACCCGCATCGCGTCGTCGAAGCGGCCGGGAAGCACCAGTCCGATCAGCGCCGCACCGCCGTTGCCTGCCGCGAGCGCGAGCGGTTTGGGCCGCTCGTCCGACGTGAACAGCCGACCCCAACCGAACGCCTTGAGCGCCTGTGCGACGAGAAGGAGCAGGCCCGCCGCCACGAGCAGACCCGGCTGTCCGTTCGAGAGCGGCCACGACGTCGTCGCGAAATGCCGTGCGGCGAGCAACGCAAGGACGATCACGACCACGCCCGACGCGACTGCGAGCGTCCATCGGCCCAGCCGCGAACGATGCAGACGCAGCACCGCTTCGACAGCGAGATGCAGCCTGCTCGTGAGCGCGATCGGTGGCGCGGAGACCGCTCTCCTCAGCGATGTCTGACTAGGGGGTAAAGCCGCCCTCCCCTTCCTATACCCGCTCCGCTGCCACCGCGACGAGCAGACGCTCCAGCGCCGGCCCGTCCGATTCAGCCGCGATCGCCGCGGGAACCGACTCGCTCGGCACGAGCGTCAGCCTCGTAGGGGCCTTGTGGGCGCCGCTGTTCTGCCAGTCGCGGCCCTGCCTGTACGCGCCGTAGGCGGCGACGGCGTCGAGGTCGTGCCTCCTTCGCCCAGGAAAGTACCGAGCCGAGAAGGCATCCCAATCGAGTTTTTCGCCCACCCCCGCAGCGGGAAGAACGGGCGCCGAGGCGGCTCTGGAAAGCGAACTGGTCATGTCGCACCTTTCCTCGCGGTCGAGTGGTTCAGGTAGAGGCAGAGGTGCGCGCGACGCGGGTCGCGACCATCTGGTGGACGTCCAACATCCGTCAATACACCTCCCGAACGAAAGCGGGAGGACGCAGGAGCGTCACCGGGTTCGCTTAGCTACAACAGATACTAGCAGTCCTACGACGCGACCTCCCCGGCCGAGCCCGAACGTCACTGCCCTACGACGAAGGTGCCGGCTTCGCCGGCACCTTCGCTTGAGCAAACGGTAAACCCGCAGCTCCCTTCCGTATCACCGATTCAGCGGACGAATCGGCAGCACGAAGAAGGGGCTCGCGGGGGAAACATGGTTTCCCCCGCGTTCGTTACATCATGCCGCCCATGTCACCCATGCCGCCCGCCATGCCGGCTCCGGCCTTCTCGGCGGGCTCGGCGACGATGGCCTCGGTCATGAGGATGTTCTTCGCGATCGACGCGGCGTTCTGCAGCGCCGAGCGGGTGACCATCGTCGGGTCGATGATGCCCGCCTTGACGAGGTCCTCGACCTCGTTCGTGTCGACGTTTAGGCCGTGGCCCTTGGCGGCCGTGCGGACCTTGTTGACCACGACCGACGCCTCGAGGCCCGCATTGTAGGCGAGCTGCCGGAGCGGCTCCTCGAGCGCCCGGACGATGATCTGCGCGCCGGTTCGTTCGTCCGGATCGGCGAAGCCGTCCAGCTTGATCGACCCAGCCGCGTTCAGGAGCGCGACACCGCCGCCGGGGACGATGCCTTCCTCGAGCGCCGCCCGGGTGGCCTGGACGGCGTCCTCGACGCGGTGCTTCTTCTCCTTCATCTCCGTCTCGGTCGCGGCGCCGACCTTGATCACGGCGACGCCGCCCGACAGCTTCGCGAGGCGCTCCTGCAGCTTCTCGCGGTCGAAGTCGGAGTCGGTGTCCTCGATCTCGGCCTTCAGCTGCTTGATCCGGGCCTTGATCGCCTCCGAGTCGCCGGCGCCGTCGATGATCGTCGTCGAGTCCTTGTCGACGACGACACGGCGGGCATGGCCCAGCTGCGTCACCTTCGTGTTCTCCAGCTTCAGCCCCAGCTCCTCGGTGATCACCTCGCCACCGGTCAGGATCCCGATGTCCTCCAGCATCCGCGTACGACGATCACCGAAGCCCGGTGCCTTCACCGCGACCGCCTGGAACGTGCCGCGCAGCTTGTTGACCACGATCGTCGCCAGCGACTCGCCCTCCACGTCCTCCGCCACGATCAACAGCGGCTTCCCGGCCTGGATCACCTGCTCCAGAATCGGGAGCAGATCCTTCACCGCACCGATCTTCTGGTTCGCGACCAGGATGTACGGGTCCTCGAGCACGGCCTCCATCCGCTCCGCGTCGGTGATCATGTACGGCGACAGGTAACCCTTGTCGAACTGCATCCCCTCCGTGAACTCCAGCTCCAGGCCGAACGTCTGGCCCTCCTCCACGTTCACCACGCCGTCCTTGCCGACCTTCTCGATCGCGTCGGCGATGTTGTCGCCGATCTCCCGCTCACGCGACGAGATACTCGCCACCCGGGCGATGTCCTCCTTGCCCGAGATCTCCTTCGACTGCGACTTCAGGTTCTCCGTCACCGCATCCACCGCCGACTCGATCCCACGCTTCAGCGACATCGGGTTCGC
>DASVFB010000003.1:0-9946 GCA_036380275.1 Gaiellaceae bacterium
TGAGGATGTCGTCGCCGTCGCCGCCGTCCTCGGTGAGGCGAATCGCGGCGGCCGTGAGCCCGGACGCCTCGATGACGTCGTCGCCGGCGAGGGCCTGGACCGTCAGCCGGTCGTTGGCCGCCTCCGCGCCGGCGATGTTCACCCGCGCGGCGAGCCCGAGCACGGCGACACCAGACGCGTCGCCGGCCACTTGGATTAGGTCGTCGCCGTCCGTACCGTTGACGATCACGTTGTCCGCTGCACCATCCCCGGCGCCACCGGTCGCCGCGAGGTCGCTCTCGACCTCGGTGAGGTCCGTGCCACTGACGTCGTCGACGGTGATCGTGTCGGCACCGCCCAGCGCACGGACGTCGACGGACTCGATGCCGTCCAGATCCATCGTGATGTTGCCGATGTCGCGTGTGAACCGGACCCGCGTGCCGTTGGCCGACACCTCGAAGCGCTCGGCGATGTTCGCGCCGTTGAAGAGCATCGTGTCTCGACCGTCCTGACCTTCCACGACGTCGCTGCCGTCGCCCGGATCCCACTGGAAGGTGTCGTCTCCCGCACCAAGGAAGGCGGTGTCGGCGCCCTGGTTGCCGTCGACGAAGTCGCCGCCGTCGCCGCCGAGCAGCGTGTCGGCGCCGTTCCCGCCGAGGATCGTGTCGCTGCCAGCACCGCCGTCAACGGTGATCGCGATCAGCGCGGCCAGGTTCCCGGTCGCGGAGAAGCTGTCGCCGCCGCCGTTGGCATTGAGGACGAGCTTCTCCGAAGTGCCGATGTCGAGCGAGAACGGCGCGGGGTTGACGCGGTCGAAGCGCACCCGCGTGCCGTTGGCAGTGGCGCTGAACTGCTCGCTGCCGTTCCCGCCGTTCACCTCGACCGTGTCGGTCCCGGCTGCGCCTTCATTGAGGTCCGTGTCGTCGCCGGGGTTCCAGATCATCCGGTCGTCCCCGGCCTGGCCGAAGACCTGGTCGTCGGCGTCGCCGCCTGTGAGCGTGTCGTTGGCGGCACCGCCGAACAACAGGTCGAACCCGCCCTTCCCGAGCAACGAGTCGTTGCCGGCCTGGCCGAACAGCTCGTCGGCGCTCGAGCCGCCGGTCAGCACGTCGTTGTCAGGGCCGCCGAACAGCTTCGACGCGGGCAGCGCGCCGTTGACCTCGTTGAGGGTGAGCGTGTCGTTGCCGGACAGGCCGAAGACCTGGATCAGCGACGTGTTGGCCACGGTCGCCGTGCCTCCGCTGACCGGAACGGCACCACCGTTGACGAGGATCCTTCCCGCCGCGTTGCGGGTGATCGTGATCGTGTTGTTGGCACCGTCGCCGAAGACGCTGAGCGTCCCGCTCGCGAACGTCGCCGTCACCGCGGCGCTCGCGGGCACAGCGGTGGCGGCAAACAGCCCGACGGCGAGCGCGATACCGACGAGTAGCTTTGCCGTTGAGGTCGACATGGTCCCCCCTTTGGTTGGATTCCTTGTGATGAAGAGACACCGGCGGGCCGCGTCTATTCCCGCGGGAATGCGTCGTGTCGAAAGGCGTCGTTGAGGGCGTGAAGGCGTTTGGCGCTATACCGTTGTGCGGCGAATCAATGAGACGTCGCGAAGAAGACGAAGCCGCCGAGCTCGCGGCACTTGCGGACGGCTCGCTCCCGCCCGAACGGCGTGCCGCGGTCGAGGCGCATGTCGCCGCCTCGCCGGAGCTCGCCGAGCGCCTCGCCGAGCAGGAGCGCGCGGTCGCGTACGCACGACAGGCAGCTGCCGAAGTCGAGGCACCTGCGGGCCTTCGCCGACGCGTCGAGGCGCAAGGTCGTGTTTCGCGCGCGTGGGCGCCAGGTCGCGTTGTGCTCGCGGGCGCGGCGGCGATTGCCGTCGTCGCCGTCGCGATCGGAGTCGTCGTCTCCCGCTCGGGCACGTCGGCGGAGCAATTCCACGCAGCGCTCGCGCCGACCGATCTCGCTCCGCGCGCAAACGGCAACGCGACGTTGACGAAGACGTCGTCAGGCTGGCGGATCGAGCTCGACGCCGTCGGACTGCCGCGCCTCGACGCTGGACGCTTCTATGAAGCGTGGCTGAAGAACGCCGCCGGCGTGCTCGTCCCGGTCGGCACCTTCAACGAGGGACGGAACGTGACGCTCTGGGCCGGAGTCTCGCCGAAGCAGTTCACGACGCTGACCGTGACGCGCGAGCGCGCCGACGGCGATCAGGCGTCATCGGGCGAGAAGATCCTCGTCGGAACCGTCGACACGTCAGGCTGAGCCGCCCTCGATGCGGCGCACGACCTGCTGCCGTGCGCGGTGGAGGCGGCTCTGCGATGCGTCCGGGCGACATATGGCGATCGCAGGTCGCTGGAGGCGAACGGCAAGGCGTTTCTTCTGGAGCTCGCCGCCAAAATAGGTAGCGCCGCGCGACAACTTGGGCGCTCGTGCCGATGCGCTCCGGCGCTCCCGGACCTACCGTCTCTCCCGTGGGCAACTCGGAGACGAAGGGAGCACGCAGATGGCGCGTTACGTCGTAGAACGAACCTTCCCCGACGGGTTGCGGGTCCCGGCCGGGGCGGAGGGCTCGGAGCACTGTCTGGCGATCGTCGAGCGGAACGCCTGCGACGGCGTCACGTGGGTTCACTCGTACGTCAGCGACGACGGTCAAAGGATGTTCTGCGTCTACGACGCCCCGAGCCCAGAGGCAATTCGGAAGACGGCGAAATACAACGCTCTTCCGGTCGACCGGATCACACAGGTCCGCGTCCTCGACCCGTACTTCTACGGCGGCGCTCCACGCGAGCAAACGAGGGATTCGAAAGGAGAAACACGATGAAGGGTTCGACAATCACTGCGAAGCGCTCGCGCTCGGCGCTGACGCTGTTGGTCGCGGCGTCCACAACTGCGCTCGCATTGACGGCGATCTCGTTCGCGTCGGCCCGGGGCGGCAGCTCGCCGGCCGCTGTCGGCGCGCATGCGACGACGCCGTCGAGCCTCGCGACCCAGATCGCACGGGCGCGAATCGCCACCGCGAAGTACGCAACGAATCTCGGACGGGCAAAAGCTGACGGTTACGGGATCATCACGCGAATGATCCCGAGCATGGGCTGGCACTACATGAACCCGAAGGTGACGGGGTTCGACGTTAGGAAGCCGCCGATCCTCGTCTACCTGCGCCGCGGCGGGGTTTGGCAGCTCGGTGCCCTCGAGTGGGTGTTTCCGGAGCTGCCGGCGAAACCGCCGATCCAGGGTGCGCGTTACGGCGCGTTCGGAGCCGCGTGCCACTACGTCGACGGGACCTTCGTCGTCGCGGATGCGCAGAGCAAGTGCGCGCAGACGAGCCCCGAGACCGGCGCCAAGTTCAACTTCTGGCACGGGCCGCTCGTCACGCTCCACATCTGGCTCTGGTACCCGAATCCGTCGGGTCTCTACTCGGGGACGAATCCGCTCGTGACGCCGTTCGACCGCGGCTGAGACCTGCGGGGACGAGGACGCAGGAACGCGATCATGAGCTCAACGGGTGAACAGACGACGAGCTCGCGTTATGGCCGGCGCGGCTTTCTGAAACGCCTGGGACTGGGGGCGGGCGCAGTCGCCGTGGGCGGCGGTATCTCGGGGTCGCTCGCGCGGCCGACGACCGCCGCGCCGGCACGGAGCCGCTCCGCCTCGACCGGCTCGCAGCACTTCGGGCGGATCTTCCGGAGGTTGGAGCCCTTTTCGCCGGCGAGCACGGGCGTCACCAGGTCGCTCATGGCGCTGGGAGCCCTAGGTGGGCTGCTCGACGCGGCGGACCGGCTCAGCGCGGGGCCGGTGAGGCTGATCACCGACCCGAGCCTGAGCGTGAACAACCCCGACAACCCGACCCATACCGCGGGCACGACCTTCTTCGGGCAGTTCGTCGATCACGACATCACCTTCGACACGGGCTCGACGCTCGGCATTCCGACCGAGCCGTTGACGTCGCCGAACGGGCGGACGCCCTCACTTGATCTCGATTCGGTCTATGGAGGCGGTCCGGCCGGGAGCCCGGCCCTCTATGACACGAGCAATGATCCAGCGAAGTTGTTGATCGACACCGGCGGGATTTTCGAGGACCTTCCGCGTCTGGTCGATGGCATGGCGATCATCGGCGACCCACGCAACGACGAGCACATGGTCATCGCGGGGCTGCAGTGCGCGTTCATCCTCTTCCACAACAGGGCGGTCGACTACGTGCGTGAGAACGGCGCCGATACCTGGCAGCACGCGTTCGCGCAGGCGCGGCGGTTGACGACGTGGCACTACCAGTGGCTCGTGCTGCACGAATTCCTGCCGCTCGTGGTCGGCCAAGCGATGGTCGACGACGTGATGACACACGGCCGCCGCTTCTACACAGTCGGGGTGGGGGAAGCGTTCATGCCGGTTGAGTTCGCCGGTGCCTGCTACCGCTTCGGCCACAGCATCGTTCGCCCTTCGTACCGCGCGAATCTCAAGGGCGACCACGGCAACCCGTTCTTCGGCTTCATCTTCGATCCAGGGCAGAACGGTGCGTCCCACGATCCGACGGATCTGCGAGGCGGCTTCCGTGCGCCGCGCCGCTTCATCGGCTGGCAGACCTTCTTCGACTTCGGCGACGGGCAGGTGAAACGGAACAAGCGGATCGACACGCGCATCTCCACACCGTTGTTCACGCTGCCGCTCGGCGCGATCGCCAGCCACGACCAGCCGACCGTGCTGCCGCAGCGCACCTTGCTCCGCCACCTGACCTGGAGCCTCCCCTCGGGCCAGTCGATCGCGGCCGTGATGGGCATCGACCCGATCCGCAAGCAAGACCTGCGTGAGCTCAAGCCGTACGGCTTCGACAAGAGCACTCCGCTCTGGTACTACGCGCTCAAGGAGGCGCAGTTGCTCGAAGACGGTCTGCACCTCGGGCCCGTCGCCGGCCGCATCGTCGCCGAGGTTCTGATCGGGCTCCTGCAGGCCGACCCGAACAGCTACCTCGTCGCCCAGCCCAGGTGGCGGCCGACGTTCGGTCCCGCCGGGACGTTCAGGATGACCGATTTCCTCACCTTCGCCGGCGTCGACCCGGCCACCCGCCACGTCCAGCAGCCGGCGTACGCCTGAGAACCCGCGATCTGAGGTCATCGAAGACGGGAGCTGCCTGGCCGTCTCAGAGCAAGAGTTGTCTCTGCGCCTCACCCGATGCACGATTGACGTGGAACGATTCAGAATGTCGAGGAGGCCGTGGTGGACTCGATCGTCGCCGCAAGTAGTGGACTCGTCGAGCGGGAGCGCGAGCTTGCCTCGCTCGCCGAGGCACTCGCCCGTGTGAAGGAAGGCTCCGGTGGCCAGGTTGTGCTCGTGTCTGGTGAGGCGGGCATCGGCAAGACGGCTCTGATTCGGCGACACTGCGATGAGCACGGGAAGGACGCCCGTGTGCTCTGGGGCGCGTGCGAGCCACTGCTTACGGCGAGCCCCCTCGAGCCGTTCGTCGAATTCGCGCCGTCGTGCGGCCGAGAGCTCCAGGAACTTCTGGAACGTGGCACGACTCCGCACGAGGTCTCGCTGGCCCTGGTGCGGGACCTGCGGCGAAAGGCGCCGACGATCCTCGTGCTCGAGGACGTGCACTGGGCCGACGACGCAACGCTCGACGTGCTTCGGTTGCTCGGCCGGCGCCACAGCGCCGTGCCGGTACTCGTCGTAGCGAGCTATCGCGACACCGAGCTCGGGCGATTCCATCCGCTCCGGCGTGCGCTCGGCGAGCTTGGATCGAGCGAGTCGATTCGGCGGCTCCACCTTGCGCCGCTGTCGCCCGAGGCTGTGCGTGCGCTGGCGGCGTCGACCTTTGACGACGTCGATGAGCTATACCGCAAAACGGGAGGCAACCCGTTCTTCGTCACAGAGGCAGTCGCCGCCGGCGAAGAGATCCCGACCACAGTCCGCGACGCCGTTCTTGCGCGCGCAGCCCGGTTGACGGAGACCGCCTGGACGCTGTTGGAAGCGGTCGCCGTGTCGCCTGCGCAAGCAGAGTTGTGGCTGCTCGAGGCGATCGTCCCGCACGCGCTCGCGAGTCTTGACGAGTGCCTTGAGGGAGGAATGCTCACAGCTGACAGGGGCGCAATCCGGTTCCGGCACGAGCTCGCGCGGTTGGCCATAGAAGACGCGAGCGCTCCTGATCGCGTTGCCGTCCTGCATCGCGCCGCTCTGCGGGCTCTCGAGGCCAACCCGATCGCTGCCGGCAATGCAGCACGACTCGCGCACCATGCCGAGGCTGCCGCTGATCTCGACGCGGTGTTGCGATACGCGCCTGCCGCGGCTGCCCGCGCGGCATCGGTCGGCGCCCATCGCGAAGCTGCCGCTCAGTACGAGCGGGCGCTCCGCTTCGCGACCGCGGTTCCGCCGGCAAAGTGCGCACGTCTGTGGGAGCGCCGGTCATACGAGTGCTATCTCACGACACAGGACGAGCAGGCGAGTATCGCGTCCGAGCAGGCGATCGCAAAGTACCGGGAGCTCGGCGACCGGAGAAAGGAGGCCGACGCGCTCCGCTGGCTCGCCCTCGTACAGCTCAACATGGGGCATGCGCCGGACGCGGTTCGCATTGCCGAAGAGGCCGTGTCGTTGCTGAAACAGCTTCCGCCCGGGCGCGAGCTTGGCATGGCGTACTCGGCGCTCGCAGGAATCACCCTGTTCTCGGAGGACCCGGAGCAAACGGTTGACTGGGCAGCAAGGGCGATCGAGGTGGCGCAGCGCCTCGACGACGGCGAGGTCCACGTCAGCGCTCTCGGCAGCTTGGGCGCGTCGGAGGCGCTTCGCGGCTCGGCCGAAGGCCGGCTGAAGCTCGAGCGGACGTTTGCGCTTGCCACGGAGCGCGGTTTGGACAATCAGATCGGCCTCATCTACCTCTTCCTCAGCATGGCGGCCTGCCGTGAGCGATCGCTGGACAGGATGGCGGGCTTTGTCTTTTCAGGTCTCGCCTTCTGCGAGGAGCGCGACCTCGTCGTCTGGTCACGCATGTTGCTCGCGACGAAGAGCTGGCTCGAGCTCGAGCGAGGAGCATGGGATCAGGCGGCAGACACGACATCGCTCGTCCTCTCCCAGCGGTGCACGCTCTCGTCGCTGCAGGCGCGAATCGTGCTCGGACTGCTGCGCGCGCGCCGGGGAGACCCGAACCCGTGGACACCGCTCGCCGAGGCCGACCGTGTCGCCCAAGCGATGGCGCAGCTCTGGTGGACGGCGCAGGTCGCGGCGGCGAAAGCCGAGGCGGCTTGGCTCGAAGGCCGGCCGGAGAAGATCGGGTCGGCAACAGAGGACGCCTTTGCACTCGCCCTCCGATACGGCTCGCCGTGGCCGATCGGGGAGTTGGCCAGTTGGCGGCGGCGTGCGGGAATCGAGGAGGAAGTGCCTGAATGCCTCGCAGAGCCGTTCGCGCTTCAGCTTTCGGGCGACTGGGCCCGCGCTTCCGAAGCATGGAGGAATGCCGGCTGCCCATACGAGGCGGCACTCGCACTCGCCGACGCGGACGAGGAGGGTGCGCTTCGACGAGCGCTCGAGGAATTCCAGGCGCTCGGCGCGCAACCGGCCGCAGCGATCGTTGCCCGCCGACTCCGTGAACGCGGCGCGCGCAGGCTGCCGCGCGGACCGCGTCCTGCCACGCGGCAGAATCCCGCGGGTCTGACGCGGCGCGAGCTGGAAGTGCTCGCACTGGTTGCCGGCGGCCTGCGCAACGCCGACATCGCTACACGTCTGGTGCTCTCCAGGCGCACCGTCGACCACCATGTCAGCGCGATCCTGCGCAAGTTGCGGGTCCGCACTCGCGCCGAGGCGAGCGCAACGGCAGTCCGTCTCGGGGTCGCTGGAACAGAGAGGTAGGGCTGGGCACCGAAGGGCGGCGGAACCTCTTACGTGTTCGAAGTTGTCCGTCATCGCCCCGGCGGCGTCAAGTGGGCCCAGCACCCCATGGAACGAGGGGGCAGCCTCCCGGCGAACCTGCCTGCCTTCAAGGTAGTCCCGGCAGCCGCGACTTCGTAGCCTCGAAGCATCGGATGAACGGCGTCGTCATGAAGGAGAAGGAGAAGAAATGAAGGCGAACCGAAGCACATCTGTGAAGAGACAGCAGTCGTCACCGAGCCACCGCATCTCGCTCCTCGCGGTGCTCGCCGTAGGCGCAGCGCTGGTCTCGCTCGCGGCGTTTGCTGCCATCACTCACGCCCAGCCGGCGGTAGGCGTGACCGCGACCCTGATTGGGCGCGGGACGTATCCCACCTACAATCTGAAGACCGATCCGCAGAGCCCGATCGACTTCAAGGCCAAGACGAAGGAGCCGACGGACGTCGTGGTGCAGCGGCACGACTTCGCGCCGGGCGGGGTGACGGGCTGGCATCAGCATCCGGGGCCGATCTTCATCACGGTCACGCAGGGGACGCTGACGTTCTACGAACGCGATGATCCGACGTGTTCCCCGCATGTCGTGACGGCGGGTAACGGGTACGTCGACACGGGGATGGGCCACATCGGCAGGAACGAGACGAGTGCGCCCGCGCAGGACGTGGCAGTCGCTATTGCTCCGGTCGGCGCCCCGTTCCGCACCGAGTTGACGCCGCCGGGCCCGTACTGCAACTTCTGACGTATGCGTGGCATGTGCCAGGCACTCGCGTGCCTGGCACAGGTCTTACGCGGAGGGCTAGGTCACCGCCCCTCCTTCGAGCCTGCCTCGCCCTTGCACTAATTCCAGGTAAGCCCGGCGATCTGAGCGAGGTTCACGTTGCCACCGCTGAGGACGCAGACGACGTTCGCCCCCTCAGGTGCCGGTACGAGATCGTGAAGAAGTGCTGCGACTGGTGCAGCCGCTGCACCCTCGACGACCACCTTGCAGTAGTGCATCGTCCACAACATCGCATCGAAAATCTCTTCATCCGGCAGCGTCACGATGTCATCGACGTAGCGCCGCACGATCTCGAACGTGTGCTCGCCGACGCGCTTGACCTTCAAGCCATCGATCGAGCAGTCGATGCGGTCGAGAGTCACAAGCTCGCCGGCCATGACAGATCGTTTCATCGCCGGGGCTCCGGAAGATTCGACACCCACAATCCGAATTTCTGCGTTCCGAGACTTCAGAGCGAGAGCCACACCTGAGATCAGACCACCGCCCCCGATGGGCACGATGACGACGTCAACGTCGGGCATGTCATCGTGTATCTCAAGGCCCACGGTGCCTTGGCCGACAATCAAATGCGGATCGTCGAACGGATGGACGTATGTCAAGCCCTCCTCGTCGACCAACTGTTTTGCTTTCTCGTTCGCTTCGTCCCAGATCGTTCCGTACAGAACGACCTCTGCACCGTAGGCGCGTGTCGCTTCGACCTTAGACGGCGTTGCGTTCTCCGCCATCACGACGACCGCGCGGATCCCATAGAGAGCGGCCGCGAGCGCGACTCCCTGCGCGTGATTGCCGGCCGAAGAGCAAACCACGCCGCGGGCGCGTTCATCCTCGCTAAGGAGCGCCAGCTTGTTCAACGGCCCCCGGATCTTGTACGACCCCGTACGTTGAAACATCTCCGCTTTGAGGCCGACGTTGAACCCCGTTCGCTCGCTAAGAGCGCGAGACGTCAAAAGGGGCGTGCGATGCGCGTGCGCTGCGACTCGCGCCTGAGCCTCGGCAAATCGTTCAGCAGTTACGCCGGCGTACGGAACGCTCGCTACGTCCATTTAATCCGGAACCCCTGACGTGCGCCGCAACCGAATCTCGTCACGCGTGCGGACATTACAGTGACCGAGACCGTCGGCGCAGTCATGTGACCCCGCCCGAGCTTCGCGCGCGGCAGAGGGATCAGGCTCGTTTCAGCGGCGCACACCGGCGAGCCGGAGCTCGTGGCGCAGGAGCGCGTCGGGTGTCAACCCCGAAAGACGGCCCGGAGGCCCGCCTCGACACAGGCGCGGTCGTCGTCGCCGCTCGCGCCACTCGCCCCGGCTGCGCCCAGCACGCCCTCGCCGCTCCGGATCAACACTGAGCCCG
>DASVFB010000004.1:0-14597 GCA_036380275.1 Gaiellaceae bacterium
AGCTTCTCCGGCGAACCTTCCTTGCCGCCCTTGAGCGTGACGTAGGCGACGATCGCCTGGCCCGTCTGCGGATCGTTGCGCCCGCAGACGGCCGCCTCTGCAACTTCGGGATGGTCGACGAGCGCGCTCTCGACTTCGATCGTCGAGATGCGATGCCCGGACACGTTCATCACGTCGTCGACGCGCCCGAGCAGCCAGAAGTCGCCGTCCTCGTCGATCCTCGCACCGTCGCCGGCGAAGTAGACGCCGTCGTAACGTGACCAGTACGTCTCCCGGTACCGCTCGTCATCCTTGTAGAGGCCGCGCAGCATCGCCGGCCACGGCCGCTTCAGGACGAGGTAGCCGCCGCCGCCCGGGCCGACCTCGTTGCCCTGCTCGTCGTACACGGCTGCCTCCACCCCGGGGAACGGCTTTGTCGCCGACCCGGGCTTCAGCGTCGTGATCCCCGGCAGCGGCGTGATCAGGATCATGCCGGTCTCGGTCTGCCACCACGTGTCGACGATCGGGCAGCGACCGCCGCCGATGTGCTCGTGGTACCAGACCCATGCTTCCGGATTGATCGGCTCGCCGACGCTGCCCAGCAGCCGCAGCGACGAGAGGTCGTGCTTCTGCGCGTACTCGGGCCCCCACTTCATGTGCGAGCGGACCGCGGTGGGCGCGGTGTAGAGGATGTCGACCTTGTAGCGCTCGATGATCTCCCACCAGCGGTCCTTGTCGGGGAAGTCGGGCGTCCCCTCGTACATCACGCCCGTCGTACCGTTGCAGAGCGGGCCGTAGACGATGTAGCTGTGGCCGGTGACCCAGCCGACGTCGGCGGCGCACCAGTACACGGAGTCGGGCTTGATGTCGAAGATGTAGTGGTGCGTCGTCGCGACGCCCACGAGGTAGCCGGCCGTCGTGTGCGCGATTCCCTTCGGCTTCGCCGTCGTGCCGGACGTGTAGAGGAGGTAGAGCAAGTCCTCGGCGTCCATCGACTCGCACGGGCACTCAGTCTCATCGGTCGCCAGCTCGTGCCACCAGTGGTCGCGCCCTTCCTGCATCGGCACGTCCCCGCCGGTTCGGCGCAGGACGACGACGTTCTGCACGGTCGGTGAAGCAGCGACGGCTTCGTCGGTCGTCTTCTTCAGCGGCACGGTCGTGCCGCGCCGCCAGGCTTCGTCCTGCGTGATGACGACTTCACACGCCATGTCCTGCAGCCGTCCTGAGAGCGAGTCGGCGGAGAAGCCGCCGAAGACGAACGTGTGCGGCGCGCCGATGCGCGCGCACGCGAGCATCGCGATCGGCGCCTCGGGAACCATGCCGAGGTAGATCCCGACGGGCGTGCCCTTCTTGACGCCGAGCGACTTGAGGGCGTTCGCGAGCTTCGTCGTCTCGCGCTGGAGGTCGGCGAACGTGAGCTCGCGCCGGTCACCCGGCTCGCCTTCCCAGTAATAGGCGACCTTGCCGCCGTCGCCTGCATCGACGTGGCGGTCGACGCAGTTGTACGTCACGTTCAGCTTGCCGCCGACGAACCACTTCGCGTACGGGAGCTCCCACTCGCACAGGGTCTCGAAGTCTTCGAACCACGTGACGCGCTCGCGCCCCTCGGTCGCCCAGAACTCCTCCGGATTGCGGTCATAGATGTCCGGCTGGGCGTTCGCCTGGGCCGCGAACTCCGCGGGCGGCGGATATCGCCGCTCCTCGAGGAACAGCGTGTCGATGGTTTTTGTGCTCAAGGCTCGAGGTCGTACGGATACTGCGTGAGGTTCTCGGCGCCGTCCTCAGTGACGACGACGATGTCCTCGAGGCGGCAGCCGCCCCAGCCGCGGCGGTAGAGACCAGGCTCGAGCGTCACGACGTCGCCGGCGAGCAGCTCCTCGCCCGCGCGCGCAAGACCCGGCTGCTCGTGCACGTCCAGTCCGACGCCGTGGCCGAGCGAATGGAAGTAGCCGTCCTCGATCACTTCGCCCGGCTCCTTGTTGAGCAGCGTCTTGTGGCCCTCTCGGTGGAACGGCTCGCACGAGACGGCGTACACGTCAGGCCCGCGGGCGCCGGCGCGCACCGCTTCGAACGAGCGGTCGAGCGACTCCTTCACCAAACGGTGGTATTCGCGCAGTTCCTCTGGGATCTCGCCGATGCAGTACGTGCGCGTCATGTCGGCGTAGCACGCGGTCTCGGCGTCTTTCGGCCAGAGATCGATGACGATCGGCTCGCCCGCCTGGATGGTTCCCGAGCCCATGTCGTGACCGATCGCGGACTGCGCGCCGTGCGAGACGATGAACTCCTCCGCCGTGCAGCCTTGGTGCGTGAACGCGGCCTGTATCGCCAGCTTCACGCGCTCCGACGTCAGCGGCTCGCCGTCGACCGCCAGCGCGCCGTTCTTCGACGCCTCGGCGCGACGGAAGAGGTCGCGCGCGGCTTTCATGCCGGCCTCGGCCGCGCGCTGAGCCCGGCGAATGCCCGCGAGCTCCGTCTCGTTCTTGACCCGGCGGCGCCGGTCGAAGAACTCGCGGTCGGGCGTGAGCTCCACGCCGTTCTCGCGCAGGGCATTCGCCAGCTGCAGCGGAAACGTGTGCGGCACTGTCGCCTCGGTGAGCCCGATGTGCTTGACACCGCGCACCGTGAGCTCGAGGTTGATCTGCCAGTACTTCTTCCCGGAGTCCAGCAGCTCGTCGAGGCCGAGGCCGAACGGCGAGATCAGCTCAGCCTCGACACCTGCTTCCTGCAGGCGTGGCCACTCGAAGTCGGTGATCACGATGTGACGGCGACCGTCCCTTTCCGCGTAGAGGAAGGGATCGCCGAGCGTCAGCGGCACCTCGTGGCGGAGCTCGGGATGACGGATCGTGTCGCCGTAGATGAGGACGTCGGTCATGCGGAGACTCTAGAGGCTCTCACATGACACGCGGTGCCCACGCCGCTTTCGCAAGAATGGGCCGGTGAGCTCAACTGCGAACCTGGGGCTCGAGGGCGTCGTAGCCTTCGAGACGGAGATCGCCGAGCCGGACAAGGAAGGCTCCGCACTCCGCTACCGGGGTGTCGACATCGAGGAGCTCGCCGGCAAGATTCCCTTCGAGCAGGTCTGGGGCCTCGTCGTCAACGAGTCGCTCGAGGACGGGCTGCCGCTGCCGGCGCCTGAGGTGGAGCCTGTCGTCCACAGCGGTGACGCGCGAATCGACCTCCAGGCCACCCTGCCTGCGCTCGCTGCGCAATGGGGCCTCAGGCAGCTCGTCGACATCGACGCGGAGCAGGCGAAGCAGGACCTGGCGCCGCTCTCGTCGGCGGCGCTCTCGATCGTTGCCCAGTCACTGCGCGGCAGCGAGCCGCCGGTGCCCGCGCAAGACGTGGAGCGGGGAAAGACGGCGGCTGAGCAGTTTCTGATCCGCTGGCGCGGCGAAGCGGACGACAAGGAGGCGAGGGCGCTCGACGTCTACTGGGTCTCCGCCACCGAGCACGGCATGAACGCATCGACGTTCACCGCGCGCATCGCCGCGTCGACCGGCGCTGACTGCGCCGCGTGCCTCGCGTCAGCCGTCGGCACGCTCTCCGGCCCGCTGCACGGCGGCGCGCCGGCTCGCGTTCTGCCGATGCTCGACGCAGTCGCCGCCTCGGGCGACCCCGAGCGGTACGTCCAGGAGTTGCTGGCGCGCGGAGACCGAATCATGGGCTTCGGCCACCGCGTCTACCGCGCCGAGGATCCGCGCGCGAGAGTCCTCAAGCGCACGGCCAAGGAGCTAGGCTCGCCTCGAGTCGAGGTCGCCGAGGCGTTCGAGCAGGCTGCGATCGCGGCCCTGCGCGACAAGCATCCCGACCGGCCCCTCGAGACGAACGTTGAGTTCTGGGGCGCCGTCGTGCTCGAGCTCGCGCGAGTCCCGGCGGCGATCACACCGGCGCTCTTCGCGTGCGCGCGCACCGGCGGCTGGTCGGCGCACATCGTCGAGCAGAAGCTCACCGGCCGGCTGATCCGCCCAAGCGCGGTCTACGTCGGTCCACCCGAGAGACACCTGTCCGACCTGTGATGGACGCGCTCGCCCGGGCGCAAGGCCTCCTCGCGACGTGGCGCGAGGAAGTCCGGCGCGAGCTGCCGTCCGATGTCGAGCTCTTCGACGCACATGTCCACCTCGGCAAGGACATCGACGGCATGTCCGGCCGTCCCGACGAGCTGATCGGGATGATGGACGACTACGACGTCGGGCGCGCGTTCATGTTCTGCCTCGACGAGCCGGACCGGCACCCTGCGTTCCGCGCGCCGAACGACCGCACGCTCGCCTTCGCCGCCGAGTCGGGCGGCCGGCTGATCCCCTTCGTGCGCCTCGACCTGAAGGAAAACCCGGTCGAGGAGGCGATTCGCTGCCTAGACACCGGCGCCCGCGGAATCAAGCTGCACCCGCGCGCCCAGAAGATCTCGCTCGAGGACAAGCGGCTGCCGCCTGTATTCGAGCTGGCGGCCGAGCGAAAGGTGCCGATCCTCATCCACGGCGGGCGTGGGCTGCCGCCGATCGCGGCCGATCTGCACGCCCTCGTCGAGCGCTGCAGCGACGTGCAGCTGATCATCGCGCACGCCGGGATCGCCGACATGGCGAACCTGACCTCGCGCTTCGCCGGCGTAGCCGGCGTCTTCTTCGACACCTCAACGTGGAGCGCGATCGACCTGCTCGACTTCTACCGGCAGATGCCGCCGGAGCAAATCGTCTTCGCCTCGGACTACCCGTACGGCCGCCAACCGAACTCGCTGCTGATGGCGTTGCGCACAGCGCGGGTCGCCGGCTTCGATGAGAACGAGATCCGCAACCTGCTCGGGCGAAATGCGGCGCGCATCGCGGACAGAGAGCCGCCGCTCGCGCCGACGAAGCCAAAGGGCGGCGACGAGCTGACGCAACCGACGATCCTCGCGCGGATCCACCAGTACCTGTCGATGGCGACGCCGCTGATGTGGACCCGCCAGCCCGACTCGATCGGCGTGCTCGGCCTCGCGCTGAACACGTGCGACTCGCCCTCGAACGGCTTCCAGGAGCAGACGGAGCAGATCCGGGAGCTGATCGCGACCGCGCAAGTGCTGTGGGTCCAGGCGCTCGAGGAGAACGAGGAGGCCGAGCGAATCCGTAGCTCGCGCGTCGTCTCGCGGCTCATCCACCTGGCGGACATCGTGGCGGTGACGGCCGATGGTCACTGAGCTCGTCGTCAACGGCCGGCGCTACGAGCTCGACGTCGAGGTCGGCCGCTCCCTCGCGGAGGTGCTGCGTGAAGACCTCAGCCTCACCGGCACGAAGATCGCGTGCTTCGAGGGTCACTGCGGCGCCTGCACCGTGCAGGTCGACGGGATCCCGACGATGTCTTGCATCACGCTCGCGCACACCGTCGACGGCCGCGAGGTCACGACGATCGAAGGACTACGCGAGCATCCGCTCGTCAACGCTTTCGTCCGCGCCGACGCCGTCCAGTGCGGCTTCTGCACGCCGGCGCAAATCGTCTCCGCCGCGGCGCTCGTGGAGGCGAACGCGCACCCGTCCGACGAAGAGATTCGGCATGCGATGGCCGGAAACCTTTGTCGTTGCGGCACCTATCCCAAGATCGAGGAGGCAATCCGCACGTGGCAAGACTGATCCGCACCGAGAAGGAAGTCGAAGGCCGCTTCGAGGAAGTCTGGCTCGTCGTCGAGGAGGATCCGCTCGACCCGTGGCCGGACGGCCCGGGGGACGTCGTCGGCCGCCCCGCCCCGAGACAGGACGGCCTCCAGCGCGCGACGGGCAAGGCGCTCTACACAGCCGACCTGCAGCTGCCTGGGATGCTCCAGGCTGCCGTGCTGCGCTCGCCGCACGCGCGCGCGCGTGTAAAGGAGTTCGACGCGTCGCGCGCCCTCGAGGCACCGGGCGTGCACGCCGTGCTCGAGCCCGAGGCGATTCCGGAACTCGTCCGCGAGCCCAACTTCCAGGGCCAGCCCATCGCCGCTGTGGCGGCCGATACGCTCGGGCAAGCCCGCGCGGCGCTCGCCCTCATCGACGTCGAGTACGAGGTGCTCGAGCCGCTGCTCGATCCCGAGGAGGCGGTGCGCCGTGGGCAGCTGTTATCCGAGCCGCGCACGTTCGATCGCGGTGAGGTCGAGAGCGGTTTCGCGGAGGCCGACGTGATCGTCGAGGGGACGTACCGCACGCAGTCGGTCCTCCACAACTCGTTCGAGACGCACCAGTCGCTCTGCGACTGGGAAGGCGACCAGCTAAGTGTCTACATCTCCACGCAGTTCATCTGGGGCATCCGCGACGAGGTCTCGCGGAAGCTCGGCCTGCCGCAGGACAAGGTGCGCGTCGTGTGCAACTACATGGGTGGCGGCTTCGGCTCGAAGAACGGCGCCGGTGACTACACGTACATCGCGGCCGAGCTCGCGAAGCGCACGGGACGGCCCGTCAAGTGCGCGCTCACCCGACGCGAAGAGAACCTCGACTCCGGCCACCGCAACGCAACGATTCAGAAGCTGCGTGCAGGCGCACGTGCCGACGGAACGCTGACGGCGCTCGAAGGCGAGTTCATCGCCGCGCTCGGCTGGGACGGCTGGCTCGCGTCGACCGCAGGCCCGATGCAGATGCTCTACGCCTGCGACAACGTGCACACGACCGAGTACGGCGCGAAGCTGAACATCTCGCCGATGAAGGCTTTCCGCGCGCCGGGGTTCGTCGAGGGGACGTTCGGGATGGAGTGCCTCCTCGACGAGCTCGCGGCCAAGCTCGAGATCGACCCGCTCGAGATCCGCAGGCGCAACTACGCGGACTCGACCGACGAGCGGCCCTACTCCTCGAAGAACCTGATGGAGTGCTACGAGCGCGCCGAGAAGCACTGGGAGCGCCGCGACGAGGTGCGTGCGCGCAGCGATGCGACGTGGAAGCACGGAGTCGGCCTCGCCTCGCAAGTGTGGTACGGCGGCGGCGGCCCACCGTCGTACGCGTGGATCAGGCTCGGCTCCGACGGTCGCGCGACGGTCGTCACAGCCATGCAGGACATCGGCACCGGCTCGAAGACGGCGATGCAGCAGATCGCGGCCGAGGAGCTCGGGCTGCCGCTCGACCGCGTCGAGATCTCCGCGGGCGACAGCGCGCGCGGGCCGTACGCGTCCATCTCCGCCGGCTCGTCGACGATCCCGTCCATGGGCCCGGCCGTGCGCGCGGCGGCGCACGACGCGGCGCGCCAGGTGATCGAGATCGCGGCGCAACGGTACGACAAGGAGGAGCGCACGCTATCGCTGAAAGGCGGCGAGGTCGTCTGCTCCGACGGAGGGTCGTGGCCGCTCGAGGAGGTTGTGGGCCTGCTCGAGGACGCACAGATCCTCGGCAAAGGTGCGCGGGGGCCGAACCCGACCGGAATGCAGGTGCTGACCTTCGGCGCTCAGGTCGCGGAGGTCGCCGTCGACGTCGAGACCGGCGAGGTGCGCGTCGAGCGCGTCGCCGCGATCCACGACGTCGGGCGCGTGATCAACCCCCTCGGCGCGTCCTCACAGGGCGAGGGCGGGATCATCCAGGGCATTGGCCACACGCTTTCGGAGGAGCGGCTGCACGATCCGGAGACCGGTCGCGTGCTCACGCAGACGTTGGACGCATACAGAGTGCCGACGATCGCAGACGTGCCCGAGATCGTCTTCGAGTTGCTCGACGTCCCGGACCGTCACCTGACGAACCTCGGTTCGAAGGGCCTCGGCGAGCCGCCGATCGTCCCGATCGCAGCCGCGATCGCCAACGCGATCCGCGACGCGACCGGCGCCGACGTGCGCTCGCTTCCGATCACGCGCGAGGAGATGCTGCGCGCGCTCGAGGAGGCGGCGCAGCGACAGCGCGATCGCGACAAGGTCACCGCGTGACGCTCGACGTCTTCCTCGAGAGCGACGAGGAGATCGACCGCGAGGAGGTCGAGCGAGTCCTCGCGCGGAACGGCGTTCCGACGGACTCGACCGTGACGACGGCCGACGGCGGCGAGGCGAGCGTCACGCTCGACGACGACGGCTCGGTGTTCGTGATCCAGTCGCTGACGCCGGAGGTCGCGCAGATCCTGTTCGACGTCGCGTCGACGGCGCGGCTCGCGATCCTGCCCGCGGACGGGACGCCGACCGCGCTCGTCGCGGGCGACGCCGCCGTGCCCGACGAGCTCGAACGGGTGCACATCGAAAGCGCGGAGGCGCTCTACGAGTCGCTCCGTCGGAGCGAGGAGCTGCGTGGAGCTCGTTCGGCCTGACTCGGTCTCGGACGCGGTCGCGTCCCTCGGCAACGGCGCGGTCGCGCTCGGCGGCGGCACGGATCTGGTCGCGCTCCTTCGCGACCGGATCGTCGACGCCGACACGCTCGTCGAGCTGCGGAACGCGGTCCCGAAGGGCATCGAGGGCACGACGATCGGCGCGGGGACGACGCTCGGCGAGCTCGAAGTCGATCGGCAGATCCCTGAGGCGCTGCGCGAGGCGTGCCGCCTCTCCGCCTCTCCGCAGCTGCGCGCCGTCGGGACGATCGGCGGCAACCTTCTGCAGGCGACGCGCTGCTGGTATTGGCGCCTGAAGTTCCCATGCCGCCTGCACGGCGGCGACCGCTGTCATGCGCGCGACGGCCAGCATCGCGAGCACTCGATCTTCGCGAACGACTTCTGCGCGTCGGCGCACCCCTCGGACCCCGCTGCGGCGCTGCTCGCGCTCGGCGCGACCGTGCGCACCGACCGGCGCGAGCTGCCCCTGGCCGAGTTGTACCGGCTGCCGACCGAGGACGACCGCTCTACGACCACGCTCGCAGCGGACGAGCTGATCATCGAGCTCGACGTCCCGCGCCCGGATGCGTCCGTCTACTTGAAGCAGATGGATCGCCGGCGCTGGGCGTTCGCGATCGTCGGCGTGGCCGCCGCACGCTTCGGCGACGATGTCCGCTTCGGGGTCGCAGGCGTGGCGCCGATCCCGTGGGCAGATCTCGACGGTGCGACGCCGCTGCCCGGCACGGAGTACAAGACGAAGATCCTCGACGCGCTCGTGAGGCGCGCGCGTCAGGCAGTCGCCGCGTAGAGACGCCGCAGTCCCACGCCTTTCAGCTCGAGCTCGCCGCGGTCCTCGAGCTCGATGCCTGAGCCGGCGACGAGGTCGCTGGTCGTCGAGCTGACGAGCACCTCGTTCACCCCCGCCGCGGCCGCGACTCGCGCGCCGACGTGCACGGCGATGCCCCGCGGAGAGCCGCCGCTCGGACGTTCCACCTCGCCTGTGTGAACGCCGGCACGGACGCTCAGACCCACCCGGCCGACAGCGTCGACGATCGCCAGCGCGCAGCGAATCGTGCTCGTCGGGCCCTCGCCGAGCGCGAGGAAGCCGTCACCTGCCGTGTCGATCTCCTCGCAGCCGAAGCGCGCGAGCTCGCGCCTGACCACCTCGTGATGCCGGTCGAGCAACTCGGCCCAGGCCCGGTCGCCCAGCTCGCGCGCCCTCTCCGTCGACCCGACGAGGTCCGTGAAGAGCACCGTCGCGAGGACCCGCTCCGACACCGGTGCGGGCTTGGCGCCCGTGAGAAACTCCTCCACCTCGTCGAGGATCTGATCGGGGTTCACGCTCGGGATGTGGTCGTCCCCCCTGAGCTCGACGAACTTCGCGCCGGGAATGCGCTCTGCGATGTAGCGGCCCTCTTCGACGTTCGCGTCGCGGTCGCCGGTTCGGTGGAGCACGAGCGTCGGCGCCTGCACGAGCGGCAACACTTCGCGCACGTCCGCCTTCGAGTTCATGAGGATCAGGTCGTGTGCGCCGCGCGGGCTGAGGCTGGCACGTCCTCGGACGCCGGCCCACTCGGCGAAATCGGGCGTTGCATTCGGTGCCATCTCCCCGAGATCGAACTCCTCGCCCCAGTGCTCTTCGAGGTATTCGGCGTCGGCGACACGCTCTTCCCAGGTCGGCGCCCAGGGGTAATCGTCGGTCCGCAGGCGCTTGGCATACGTCCCGTAGAGGACGAGCGCTTGCGAGCGTGCCGGGTACGTCGCCGCGAACAGGACGCACATCGGGCCGCCTTCCGAGTAGCCGAAGAGGACCGCGCGCTCGCTCCCCGCGGCGTCCATCACAGCACGCATGTCGTCCATGCGGGCTTCGAAGTCGGGCATGCCGACCGACCGATCCGAAAGGCCTGTCCCGCGCTTGTCGAAGCGGATCAGGCGCGAGAACGAGGACAGGCGCTCGATGATGTGCCGAGATGCCGGATGTTCCCAGTCGACCTCGAGGTGCGAGAAGAATCCGTGCACGAGGACGACGTCGATCGGGCCGTCGCCGGTCACCTGGTAGGCGACGTTGACGTCGCCGCTCTTCGCATACCGGATCGGCACGCGGTTCATGACGGGATTCTCACCGCTAGCATCGGCGTCCGTGAAACGCCTGGCTCCGCTCCTTCTGGTTCTCGTGCTCGCCGCCTGCGGCGGCGGGAGTGGCCGGAGCGAAGGCGCAGGCGAAACGACGACGCAGCAGGCAACGAGCGGCTCGTGTACCACCGCGACACCTCACGCGTCCTCACGCACCATGAAGAACGAGCACCTGAAGCTCGACGCGGCCAAGACCTACCGCCTCGTCTTCGACACGAACTGCGGGGACTTCACGGTCACGCTCGACCAGAAGACATCGCCGAACGCGACCGGCTCGCTGGTCTCGCTCGCGCAGCGCGGCTTCTTCGACGACACGTTCTTCCACCGGATCGTCCCCGGCTTCGTGATCCAGGGCGGCGATCCGACCGGAACGGGCACCGGAGGGCCGGGCTACTCGACGCACGACAAGGTTCCGCAGAACGCGTCCTACGTGCACGGCGTCGTCGCGATGGCGAAGTCGAGCGCCGAGCCTCCGGGCACGGCGGGAAGCCAGTTCTTCGTCGTCACCGGAGCGGATGCCTCGTTGCCGCCGGACTATGCGGTCGTCGGCAAGGTGACGAGCGGGCTCGACGTGGTGGACCTGATCGGAGGCTTCGGCGACTCCACCGAGCAGCCGACCCGTTCCATCGTCATCTCGAAGGCAAAGGTCGAGACATCGTAGCTGCGGTCGTGCTGGCTGCAGGGGCAGCCACGCGCTTCGGCGCACCGAAGCAGCGGCTGTTTCTGCCGCACGTCCTCGCAGCGCTGCACGCGAGCTCCGTCGAGGACATCCTCGTCGTCGCGGGCGCCTACGAGCTCGAGTCGGACGCGCGGATCGTCCAATGCCCGGACTGGGAGCGCGGCCCGGGAGCATCGCTCCGCTGCGGCCTGCGCGAGCTCGATGCGGACGCGGCCGTGGTCGTGCTCGCGGACGGACCAGGGCTCGATGCCCGCGCGGTCGATCGGGTCGTCGAGAGCTGGCTCGACGGCGCGGGCGAGCGCCTGGCGGCCACGTACGACGGCGTGAACCGCTCGCATCCCGTCCTGCTGGCTCGCTCGACGTGGGCCGACGTCCCCGACGACGGCGCCCGCGCGCTCGAGGTCACGCTCGTGCCGTGTGAGGACCTTCGACCGCCCGGCGACGTCGACTATTGAAGTTTCGCCTTGCGGCGTCCGGCCGAAGTACTGCGAACTTCGGCCGGGATAGACCGTCATGCGCGCTACACGCGCGTGACTTCTGGCGGCAATTGAAAGGTTCCCGCTCCGATCCACGTCCACGCCGGCGCGGCGGAGCCGCGCCTGGGTCGAAGTGTCGCTCAATAAAACGTTCGCCGGCAGAAGCCGCTGCCGAAGCAGCAAGCTTCCAATGGCCACCGTTTGGGCACGCGCGCTGAAGGCGCGCCTGCCCGGTCTTCCCGCGCGAAATGCTTTCATTTCGCGCGTTACTGAAGAGGCGTGCGGAGTGCGGCGAGCTTCGCCTTCAGCTCGACCGGCATCTGCTTCTCGGCCGCGACCGTGCGGACGTAGCGGCGTAGCGAGATCTCAAAGTGATAACGCTGACGGCAGTAGTCACAGGCGTCGAGATGCGCCTCCGCATCGCGTACCTGCGCGTCGTCGAGCACGCGGTCGAGGTAGGGCTGCATCACTTCCTCGCACTTGGAGCAGTCCGGGTCGTAATCCGACAGCCTCAACTTGCAACCTCCTCGGCCAACTCGCCCTTCAGGATACGCCTCGCGCGGTGGAGCCTGCTCATGACGGTCCCGATGGGGATGTCTAGGATCTGCGCCGCGTCGGCGTAGCTGAACTCGCCGATGTCCACGAGCACGAGCACGTCGCGGAAGTCGTGCGGCACGTGCGCGAGCGCGTCCACGATCGAGCCCTGCGAGAGCTTTGCGATCACGCGCTCCTCGTCCGGCGGTTCGCCCTCCCCCTCCACGAGCTTGTCGTAGAGGTAGTAGTCGCCGCGCTCGTCGATCGACGTCATCTGCGGCGTGCGCTGTTGGCGCCGGCCGCGGTCGATGTTGAGGTTCGTAAGGATGCGAAGGAGCCACGCGCGCAGGTTCGTCCCCGGGGTGTAGGAGCGCCAGCTCCGAAACGCCCGCGCGTACGTCTCTTGCATCAGGTCTTCGGCCTCCTCGCGAGAGCCGACGAGATGCCGCGCGACGCGGAAGACCTGATCGGACAGGTCGAGTGCTTCCTCTTCGAAACGAACGCGATCACGAGCCTCCTCGGCGATGCGCCTGGCCTCTGCTTGGGTCGGCTCGCTCATGGCGGCCACCCTACCAATGCGCTTGTTTTTGCTCGAACGTGGGTAAGAGCGTTCGTATTCCCCCACAAGGAGAGGCAGGGTCATGCAGGGATACGAAGTGCGCACGATCGACGACGACAAGATCGGTCACGTCGCCGCTGACGACGGCGACTTTCTGATCGTCGAGCATGGGCGGCTGGTGAAGACGAAGCACGCGCTGCCGAAGGCCTTCGCGGAAGTCGACGACGACGAAAAGGTCGTGCGGACGACGCTCTCCAAGGAGCTGATCGACGACTCGCCGAAGGTGAACGGAGAGCTCGACCGCGTGGCGGTCGCGGAGCACTACGGGCTCGTCGAGCACTTCGCGGCCGAGCCGACGAGCGACGGTGATGAGCCGGATGAGATTGCGTATCCCGACGACGAATCGCTGCGCGAGGAGGTCGAGGCTCGCAGCGGGGTCGCTGCCAACGAGGGACCGTTCGATGACCCCGCTGGTCACGTGCTGGGCGGCAGCGACGAGACTCGACCGAGGGACTACGACGGGGACTGAACCGGCCGAAAGCCGGCGCGATTCATCTTTTCGAGGAGCGCATCCAGCGAGGTGCGCTCCTCGTCGTACGAGAGCATGACCTGACCCATGAGGTTCGCGTTCGCGGACTCCAGGCCGTCGTGGCCTTCGAGCGCCTTGCCGAGCCGCATGACACAGCGCTCGCAGCGGATGCCCGTGACCTGCAACGTCTCCGTCGTCACGGCTCTACGGTAACGATCGCCGGACGATGTCGGCGGTGGCCTCATGCGGGTCGACGAAGTCGAGTTGCACGTCAGCCTCGCACGCCGTGCCGTTCAGCGGATCGACGCCGATGCGCTCGACCAATTCGCCGTAGAGGTCGCCCGCCCTGACGGCTGCGCCGTCGCGCTCGGGGTGGATGAGCTCCGCGCGCGGCCCGAAGCGAGACGCGGCCCAGCGGTTCTGCATGAAGACGGCACGATCGCCCGCCGCGACGGGCGGCGACGGGAGATCGAGCGCCCAGGCGGCAAGGGCATGCACGAGCGCGGCGAAGGCGCCCGTACGCCGAACGTCGGTCGGCTGGTCGGGCATGCGGACCTCGAGCGTCCCGAACGTCGGATGCGGCCGGATGTCCCAGTGGATCCCGCCGTACCCGGGCACGACGCCCGAGTCGACGAAGCGGCGGACGACGCGCTCCCAGTCGGCCCACGATTCGAAGCGCGGCGGCGCACCGTGCCGCGGGAGCAGGCCGAGAATCTCCGCACGTGTGGAGACCAGCCCGGTGCGCTCCCCCTCGAACCATGGTGAGTTCGCCGACAGCGCGAGGATCACGGGCAGCCACGGAATGAAGTGCTCGAGGACGCGAAGGCACGTCTCGGCGTCGGGCATGCCGACGTGGACGTGTAGTCCCTGCACGCCCTGCCGCCTCGCGGTCGGGCCTGCGTACTCGACGAAGCCGCGGTAGTGCGGGTCGTCAGCGATCTTCTGTTCGGTCGCGATGTCGGTCGGGTGCGACCCGGCCGCCGCAACCGTGCAGCCGATCTCGCCCGCGGCTTGGGTGGTTGCTCGGCGCAGCGTGCGAACGACGTCGAGTGCCTCCTCGGGCGACGTGCACACGCCGCTGTTCAGCTCCACTATCGACTCGAACAGCTCGTGCTTCACGAGGCCGCGATCGACCTTGACTCGCGGGATCACCTCGCTCGACGCGGATCGCTGCGCGAGCGTGTCCGCGTCCACCAGCATCAACTCCTCCTCGACGCCGAGCGTGAGGACGCTGCCCCAGTTCGATTCGGTCACGCCGCCTTGATTCCGTGCACGGGCCGGCCGGCGGCCTCCCAGGCGTAGTACGACGCGCTCGGTCCGAAGACGAGCTCGTACGCAACGACTCGTGGATTCCGCCCGACCTCCTTCGCACGCTGCGCGTGACGGAGCAGATTTGGATCGTCGAGCTCTTCCCAGACGAGCACCAGGTGCACCGCCGTCATGAAGTTCGCAACGAACGTGCAGTTGGCGGCCGGACACGGGAACGGATCGGTCGCCACG
>DASVFB010000005.1:0-6569 GCA_036380275.1 Gaiellaceae bacterium
TCGTCGCCCGTGAACACGTCGGCGTACGTGCGCGTGAACATCTCGTTCTGCACCGACGAGGCGATCACCGTGTTGATTTCCTGCGACGTCGGCCAGATGTCGCGCAGGAAGACGTCGTTCCCATCCTCGTCCTGACCGAGCGGCTCGTTGAGCAGGTCGATGTCCATGCGTCCGGCGAGCGCGTACGCGACGACGAGCGGCGGCGACGCAAGGTAGTTCGCCTTCACCTCTGGATGGATCCGCGCCTCGAAGTTGCGGTTTCCGGAAAGGACGGAGCAGACGACGAGATCGCCCTCGGTGACCGCCTCGGAGATCTCCTCCGGCAGCGGTCCGGAATTGCCGATGCATGTCGTGCAGCCGTAGCCCACGGTTTGGAAGCCGAGCTCGTCGAGGTAGCGATCGAGTCCCGCCTTCTCGTAGTACTCCGTGACGACCTTCGACCCCGGGGCGAGCGACGTCTTCACCC
The DNA here is from genome assembly GCA_036380275.1 of Gaiellaceae bacterium. Classification (GTDB taxonomy): domain Bacteria; phylum Actinomycetota; class Thermoleophilia; order Gaiellales; family Gaiellaceae; genus DASVFB01. The sequence goes on from DASVFB010000005.1 coordinate 467, forward strand.
ACGGCTTGCTCTTGAGGCCGCGTTCGATCGCCTTCTTCGCCACCAGACCGGCGCCGACCATCACCTGTGGGTTCGACGTGTTGGTGCACGACGTGACCGCGGCGATCACGACGCTGCCGTCGGCCAGCTCGAATCCGTCGACGCGGACGCGTCGCTGTTCGTGCTCGGCCACGGCCACCGGGACGGGTTCCTGATCGGTCGTCGCGTCCCCGGTCGTCGGATCGCTCGCCGGGAAAGTGTCCGCGACCTCCTTGTCGTAGCTCGAGTTCGGATACGCGACGCCGAACGTCCCCAGTGCCTCGATGAAGCTCTCCTTTGCTCGCGCGAGGGGGACGCGGTCCTGCGGCCGGCGCGGTCCTGCAAGGCTCGGTTCAACCGTCGAGAGGTCGAGCTCGACGATCTGCGAGTAGTTCGGATGCACGGCCGGGTCGTGCCAGAGCAGGTTCTGCTTGCAGTACGCCTCGACGAGCGCGATCCGCTCCTTGCTTCGGCCCGTCAGCTCCAGGTACACGAGCGTCTGGTCGTCCACCGGGAAGAAGCCGCATGTCGCGCCGTACTCCGGCGACATGTTCCCGATCGTCGCGCGGTCCGCGACCGGCAGCGATGCGAGCCCTTCGCCGAAGTACTCGACGAATTTGCCGACGACGCCGGTCTTGCGCAGCAGCTCAGTGACCGTGAGGACGAGGTCGGTCGCCGTCGAGCCCTCGGGCAAGCTCCCGCTCAGCTTGAAGCCGACGACCTGCGGGACGAGCATCGACAGCGGCTCGCCGAGCATCGCCGCCTCGGCCTCGATCCCGCCGACGCCCCAGCCGAGCACGCCGAGGCCGTTGATCATCGTCGTGTGCGAGTCCGTGCCGACGAGCGTGTCGGGGAACGCGACGCCGTCCCGCTCCTCTACCACGCGCCCGAGGTACTCGAGATTGACCTGGTGGACGATTCCGGTTCCCGGCGGGACAACCTTCAGGTCGCTGAACGCACCTTGGCCCCAGCGCAGAAACGCGTAGCGCTCGCGGTTGCGCTCGAACTCGAGCTCGACATTGCGTGAGAACGCGAAACGCGACGCGAACTCGTCGACCTGCACCGAGTGGTCGATCACGAGCTCGGCGGGGATCAACGGATTGATCTTCGCGGCGTCGTCCGCCATGTCGGCCATCGCGTTTCGCATCGCCGCGAGGTCGACGATCGCCGGTACGCCGGTGAAGTCCTGGTGGATCGCGCGGCCGGGCGAGAAGTTGATCTCGCGGTTCGGCTCGTCCGTCGCGACCCACTTCGCGACCGCGTCGACGTCCGCGTCGCCGGCCGTGCGCAGGACGTTCTCGAGCAGGATGCGCAGCGTGTAGGGGAGACGCTCGACGCCGTCGATCGCGTCGATGCGGTGGATCTCATACGAGCGATCGCCAACTTTCAGCATCAATTTGATGCTACTCACGAGGCGGGCTCTGTGCGGAGGACGCGGACCGCACCGTCGCCGCACTGCACGAGCAGGCCGTCTTCACCGCGCTCGAGGATCGTTCCCGGCTCGCCGTTCGACGCCCCCGCGACGAGTTTCGTCTCGAGCACACGCACGCGCTCGCCGTCGAGCGTCGTGAGCGGGCCCCAGATCCCCGAGACCGTCGGCAGGAACCAGGAGCGCACCTGCGTGTGCACGGCGCGCGCCGGTTGCGTCCAGTCGATCTCCGCGTACTCGTCCTCGTAGAGTCCCGCGTAGCTGGCGCCTTCCTCGGACTGCGGGTCCCCCCGGTCGCCTGCCTCGACACGCGCCAGCGCCTTGGGCAGCAGGTCGGCGACGAGGGCGGGCAGGGCATCGAACACGCTCTCCATCGAGGCGTCGTCCTCGAGCGGCGCCGTGCCCTGCGCCAGGACGGGACCGGTGTCGAGGCCTTCGTCCATGAGGTGGAACGTGAAGCCGACCTCGCCTGAGCCGCTGCGGATCGTCCAGCCGAACGGGTTCGGGCCGCGCAACTGCGGCAGCAGCGACGGATGGCCGTTGACGATGCCGAGGCGCGGGACGGCAAGCGCTTCCGCGTCGAGCTTCCAGGAGAAGCCGGAGCAGAGCGCGAGGTCGGGCTCGTACGAGCGCAGCAGCGGAGCGACGCGCTCCTTCGAGCCCACGACGACCGCGTCGACCCTGGCAGGCGTCGCCTCGATCGCGTCGGAAACGTTTTGCGGTCGCCTGCTGTTTCTCAGTGTGAGAACGCCGGCCGTCTCGTGACCGAGCGCTTCGAGGAGCTGCGCGAAGCCCTCGATGGCCCTAGGCGCCATGGAGATGATCACGACCCGCACGTGCGTTAGTAGAGCAGGTCGCTCAACGCCTCGACCAACGCATCGAGATCGTTCTCGTCGTTGTAGCCCTGGAACGAGATGCGCAGCGTCGGCTCGTCGCGCCAGCTCTGCGCGAGCACCTCGATGTGCCGCTCGCGGAAGAGCCGCACGCCCAGTTCGTCCGCGTCGACCCCCGGCATGCGCAGCGACACCATCTGCACGAACTCGTCGTCGCTCGCGGCAAGACGCTCCATCCCGAACCTGTCGCCGAGCTCGTGTGCGGCCGTTACGGCAAGCGCGTGACATCGCGCGCGCACCGCATCCCAGCCGTGCTCGGCCTGGAAGTCGATCGCCGCCGGCACCGCGAGGTGCGCCGACGGATCGCGCGTACCGGCCCAGCGATGCCTGACCGCCCACTCGTCAGCAGGCCAGTCCCAGCTCACCGTGCGCGGCTCCAGCAGGGGCTGCGCTTCGGCACGCACGTGGAGAAAGCCGGCGCCTTTCGGCGAGCAGAGCCACTTGTGGCAGTTGCCGGAGTAGAAGTCCGCACCGAGCGACGCGAGGTCGACCCCGATCTGTCCGGGCGCGTGGGCCCCGTCGACGATCGAGAGCACGCCGGCGTCGCGGGCTCGCGCGCAGAGCTCCTCAGCGGGAAAGCGAAGCGACGTCGGAGACGCGATGTGGCTGAAGAACAGCGCACGCGTTCGCGGCGTCACGGCGCCGAGCAGGTCGTCAACGGCGCTCGCCGGCGTCGTGTCGACCTCTACGTAGCGCGCTCCGCGACGCTCGCACGTGTACCGCCAGAGCAGGTCGTTGCCGCCGTACTCGTGCGTCGTAGAGACGACCTCGTCGCCGGGCTGCAGGTCGAGCGAGCGCGCCACCGCGTTGACGGCCGTCGTCGCGTTCGGGACGAGCACGAGGTCTGATGCAGAGGCGCCGACGTACGCTGCAAGCCGTTCCCGTGCGGCACCGATCAACTCCGGAAAGCGGCGCTTGAGACCGAGAAACTCGACCGGCTCGCGCTCGAGCTCCAGCTGAAAGCGCTGGTACTCCGCGAACACGGGCCGCGAGCAAGCGCCGAAAGACCCGTGGTTCAGGAAGACGATTTCGGGATCGAGCAGGAAAAGCTCACGCACGTGAACATTGCTTAACACACGGCCAACCGAGCTTTCACACGCTGCCGGATACAAAGGCTCCGTGGATTCCGGCACAGGGGTCAAGAGGCCAATCGGCGCGTCGCTGGCAGTCGTCGCGGCCGCGCTCGTCGGCGGCGCGGCAGCACTCGGCGGCGCAAGCGCCCTCGGCCAGCTCGGGACGCAAACGACGGTCAAGCAGATCATCACGCCGACGTCGAACGCGCCCGTCAGGTTCGCAACGGGCAAGGCGCTCTCGATCAACGACATCTACCGCCGCTGGTCCTCGGGCGTCGTCCAGATCACGTCCACGAGTGTCGTCCAGGTTCCGCAGGATCCGCTCTTCGGGAATTCGTTCGCGCCGCCGACCCAGGAGCAGCAGTCGCTCGGCTCCGGCTTCGTGATCGACAAGGCCGGCCACATCGTCACGAACTACCACGTGATCGAAGGCGCGAAGACCGTCAACGTGAGCTTCTCGAACGGCGACAACGTGAAGGCGCACATCGTTGGCTCCGACCCGTCGACCGACATCGCCGTGCTGCAGGTCTCGACACACTCGCGCGCGCTGACGCCGCTCGTCTGGGGCAACTCGGACGACGCGCAGGTCGGTGACTCCGTCGTCGCGATCGGCAATCCCTTCGGCTACACGCGCTCCGCGACCGCCGGGATCATCAGCGCGATCGACCGGCCGCTGACCGCACCGAACGACTTCCCGATCGAGCACGCAATCCAGACCGATGCCGCGCTGAACCACGGCAACTCCGGCGGGCCGCTGCTCGACGCGCGCGGCGAGGTGATCGGCGTGAACTCGCAGATTTCGACCGGCAACACAGGTCAGCAGGGCAACCTCGGCATCGGCTTCGCCGTTCCGAGCAACGCCGTGCGCACAGTCGTCACGCAGATCATCGAGAGCGGACATGCGGAGCACGCGTTCCTGGGGATTCGGGCACAGGGCTTGACGCCGAGCATCGCGCAGCTCTTCCACCTGCCCGTCAAGCACGGCCTGTTGGTGGCTCACGTTGAGGCGGGGACTGCAGCGGCACACGCGGGCCTCAAGGGAGCCACCAACCAGGTCGTCGTCGCCGGTGAGAGCTGGCCGCTCGGCGGCGACATCATCGTCCAGGCGGACGGCGTCCAGACGACGACGGTCAACAAGCTCAGCGACGTGATTGCAAATCACAAGCCCGGAGACACGATCGAGCTCCTCGTCTACCGGGGGAATACGAGGCAAACGATTGAGGTGAAGCTTGGGCGGCAGCGCTCCTCTCCCTGACGCGACCCGCTGTCGTCCAACGACGGCCCCACCCCTGGGGGCCAGGTGCTTCCTAGGCCGTAGCCAGCACGGCTAGGAAGCGAAGAAGCGAGGGCCCGACTGCCTGCCCGGGCCCTCGCTTCTACTTCGGTTCGGGTGGAAGTCCTTCGGACTTCCACCCGGGAAAACCGCGGCATGCGCGCTTCGCGCGCGTGCGCTTTGGTGCCTGTTGGGGGTTTGTGCTTCGGTGGGAGGGTGGTGTGCAGCGCGGCGGAGCCGCGCTGCAGGCGGGGCCGTCAGCTTCGGTGGCGCTCTAGGAACTCGAGTGTCTTTTGCCAGGCGTCGGCTGACGCTTCGGCGAAGTTTTCTTGCTTCCGGTCGAAGAAGCTGTGCGGGGCGCCTTCGTACGTGACTAGCTCGTGCTCCACTCCGGCTTTGGTCAACGCCTCGTCGAAGGCGGCATTGTCCTCGGCGGTGATGTTTTGATCGGCGCCCGCTTGTAGGGCCAGGATCGGACTTTTCATCTCCGCGGCCTTGTCGAGCGGGGGCCGGCCGTAGAAGCCGACCGCTCCGGCGAGGCCGTGGTCGGCTGCGGTCGCGAGCCACGAGTTGCGGCCGCCGAAGCAGAAGCCCACGGTGAAGACATTCGTGGAGCCCCGCTCGAGCAGCCATTCGACGGCGGCGCGCGTGTCGGCCTGCACGCCTTCGGGCGTCGTCTGCTCGACGTGCGGCCTGTACTCGAACTCGTCGCCGCGCTTCTCGGTCCCCGCCGTGCGCCCGAAGTAGTCGATCGCGATAGCGGCGTAGCCGCGCTCGGCGAAACGCAGCGCGAGCTCTTCGTAGAAACGGTAGAGGCCGCGGACGTCGGGGAGGATGACGACGCCCGTATCCGACGACTCGTCGGGGAGCGCGGCGAAGGCGGCGAAGTGGTTCCCGTCGTTCGCCTCGAGCACGACGTCCTCGTGCTTGAGCGCGCCGCCCGTGAGGACCGGGATCGGCGGCAGCGAGTCGCTGTCGAAGCACATCAGCGCGTGAGGTTACGCGAGCGCTTGCTCCGCTGCCGCCTTCAACCCCTCCGAGTAGCTGGGGTAGACATGATGCATGTAAGCGAGGTCGTCCACGGTGACGCCGAGCTGCAGCGCCGGCGCGAGCCCGCCGACGATGTCGCTTGCGCCGCGCGAGACGACGTGCACGCCGAGCACCTTGCGTGTGCTCGTGTTGAAGACGATCTTGAAGAGGCCGTGCTTCATTCGCGTGTACTGCGCGCGGGTCAGATTCGACGCCGGGTGCTTCACCGCGTCGACGTCGTGGCCGGCTGCGCGCGCCTCCCGCTCGGTGCGCCCGACGGAACCGAGCTCCGGATCGGTGAAGATCGCCGTCGGCATGAAGGAGTAGTCCGCGTGCCGTCCACCGTTGCCGAACATGTCTTCGATCGCGATCCGCGCCTGGTACTGCG
>DASVFB010000006.1:0-7451 GCA_036380275.1 Gaiellaceae bacterium
CATCAGCTTCGCCATCCGCTCAGGTGAGTTGAGCACCTCCCACACCGTCTCGCGCGAAGCGGCGAAGGAGCGCGTGCCCTCGACCCTCACTGCGCCTTGACCTCGACGAGCCGCTTCGGCTCGCGCAGGTACTCCCACACCTGGTGGTACGGATTGCAGCTGCGCCACACAGTCGGCTTGCCGTGTGAGGCGAGTGCGTCCTGCAGCGCCGCGCACACGGCGTGGATGCCCGCGCCGCCGCCTTCCCCCATCCCCTTCGCCCCGAGCGGCGTGAACGGCGACGCCGACTCGAGATAGCCGGTCTTGAGCGGCGGCATGTCGAGGGCGTGCGGCACGTGGTAGTCGTAGAAGTTGGGCGTCAGGAGGTTGCCCTCCTCGTCGTACGCGAAGATCTCGTGCGTCGCAGCGCCGAGTGCCTGCGCGGTCGCTCCGTGTACCTGTCCATCGACTATCTGCGGGTGGATGCGTGTGCCGCAGTCGTCCACGGCCGCGTAGTCGACGATCTCGTAGACGCCCGTCTCGGGGTCGATCTCGAGGAGGCACACGTGCACCTGCGACGCGTACGTGAGCGTCAGGTTGCCGAACTTGCGCTCCTTGTCGGGAAGTTGGAACGGCGGCACGTAGACGTAGCGGCAGTTGAGCGTGACGTCACGGACGTCCTCGGGGAGGACGGCGTTGTTCGCGTTCACGATCGCGCCGATTCCCATGAACGGGATCGCCGCTTCGGCGTTCGCCTTCAGGCGCGCCTGCCCCTCGGCGAGCTCGATGTCGTCGGGGGTCACGCCGAAGACGCCTGCGGCGACGCGCTTGATCTCGTACGCGAGCTTGTCGGCCGCGCCCTTGACCGCGCCGAGCCCGGTGACGGCGAACTGCGACGCGTACGTGCCGGAGAAGCCGGCGTTCGAGTTCCAGTACGTGTCGTGGCCGGGGCGAACCGTGACGTCCTCGGGCGTGACGTTGAGGATGTCCGCGACGACCTGCGCTGCCGTCGTCTCATGCCCCTGCCCCTGGGGCACGGTGCCGAGCGTGACGACGATCTCGCCGAAGATGTCGAGCTTCACCGTAGCGACCTCGTTGTTGCCCGAGAACTGCAGCTCCGGATTGAGCAGTGTCGACTGGCCGAAGTTGTTCGTGCCCGAATCGAGAGTCGAGCCGATGCCGAAACCGAGCAGCTTCCTGCGCGATTCTGCGTCGACCCGCTTCGCGTCGAGGTCGTCGTAGCCGATGAGCTCGAGCGCGATGTCGAGCGCGCGCGCGTAGTCGCCCGAGTCGTAGACGCAGCCGTTCGGCGTCTCGTACGGCATTTCCTCGGCGCGCACGTAGTTGCGCTTGCGTACTTCGACAGGGTCGAGCTCGAGCTCGTGTGCGACGAGGTCGACGACGCGCTCCGTCAGCCAGAGATGCTGCATCCGCGAGTAGCCGCGGTTCGGCGACACGGGCGATTTGTTCGTGCAGACCTGCGTGAAGTCGACGCGGATGTTGCGCCAGCGGTAGCACCCCGGCGTGACCTGCGCCCAGATGATGCAGCCGAGCGGCTCGTAGCGCGGGTACGCGCCGCAGTCGTCGATCGCGCGCACGCTCAGTCCGAGCAATGTGCCGTCGGCCTTCACGGGCACCTCGATGTCGAGGAATGTGCGCTCGTTGCCGTGCGCGTTCGCCGTGTGCTGGTCGGTGCGCCACTCCGTCCACTGCACCGGCCGGTTGAGCTTGCGCGCGAGCAGGCAGCACGCGACGTACTGCGGGTGCAGGCAGATCTTGTTGCCGAACGCGCCGCCGATGTCCTGTGAGACGAAGCGCAGCTTGTCGACGCCGGTGCGCAGCGCGGGCGCCATCCAGATCGCGCCGATGCCGGGCATCTGGTGATTGCCGTACATCGTCCACTGGCCCGTGCCGCGGTTGTACTCGACGAGGACGCCGGCGCACTCGAGTGGCGTCGACGAGAAGCGGTCGAAGTGCAGTCGCTCGATCCTGACGACGTGATCCGCCTCCGCGACCGCGCCCTCGTAGTCGCCCCAGTCGAAGACGCCCTGCCACACGACGTTCGAGCCGGCGTCTTCGTGCAGGATCACGTCGCTCCCGAGCGACTGCTCGCCCGTCGTCAGGACCGGCAGCGGCTCGTACTCGACCTCGACGAGCTCTGCCGCGTCGCGCGCCAGCTCCCGCGACGACGCGACGACAGCCGCGACCGGCTCGCCGACGTGGCGCACACGGCGCACGGCGAGCGCGTAGTCCTTGATGTCTGCGCCGGGCTTCACCGACAGTTCGAAGAACGGGTCGGTGAGGATCGCCACCTCTTCTCCCGTGAGCGTGCCGTAGACGCCGCCGAGCTCGAGCGCCTTGGAGACGTCGATCGACAGGATCTTCGCGTGAGCGTAGGGCGAGCGGACGAAGTGGACGTAGCCCATCCCGTGGCGCTTCACGTCGTCGAAGAAGACGCCTTCGCCCTGGACGAGCCGCTTGTCCTCTTTCCGCGGGACGCTCGTGCCGACGAAGCCGACCTTCGTCTCGCCCGGCGTGACGACGATCGGGTGCGTTGCCGTCTCGGTCACTTCGCAGCCGCCTTGATCGCCTCGACGATGTTCACGTAACCGGTGCAGCGGCAGATGTTCCCCTGGATCGCCTTGCGGATCTGCTCCTCGGTTGGCGCGCTGTTGTCGCGCAGCAGCGCCGTTGCGCTCATGAGCATTCCCGGCGTGCAGTATCCGCACTGGAGCGCGTGGTGGTCCGAGAACGCGTGCTGCAGCTTCGTCAGCTCGCCGTCGCTCGACAGGCCTTCCACGGTCTCGATCGACGCGCCGTCCGCCTGGATAGCGAGCAGCATGCAGCTCTTCGCGAGCACGCCGTTGTAGATGACGGTGCAGGCGCCGCAGTTGCCTGTGTCGCAACCGACGTGCGTGCCGGTGAGATCGAGGTCGTCGCGAAGGAAGTGAACGAGCAGGCGCCGGGCGTCGACGTCGTACTCGATCTCCTCGCCATTGACGGTGACGGTGATGCGGCCACTCGTGACGGGATCCATCAGCGCCGCTCCCTGGCGGCGACGACGGCACGCGCCGCCAGGACTTCGGCGAGCTGCCTGCGGTAGTCGGCCGCCGCGTGCACGTCCGACGGCGGGTCGAGCGTCGCGCCGAGTCCCTCCGCCGCCGCGCGCACGTTCGCGTCCGAATAGTCGGAACCGATCCGTTCCTCCATTTGCCGCGCGCGCACGGGCACCGCGTCGACGCAGCCGATCGCGATACGGGCGCCGCCGTTCAGCGAAGCCGCCGCCGTGACGATGGCGCTGCCATCCCTGCCGATCGTCACCGCCGTGAACCCGTCCTGCCCTCCCGGCGGAATCGTGATCCTCGTCAGGAGCTCGCCCGGGCCGGCCGCCGTCAGGTAGACGCCGAGGAAGAATTCGTGTGCAGGGACCGTGCGTTCCCCGCCGGATGCGGCGATCGTGAAGCTCGCGTCGAGCGCCACGAGCAGCGGCGGCAGGTGGTTCGTCGGATCGTTCGAGCAGACGTTGCCGCCGATAGTGCCGCGGTTGCGAACCTGCACATCCGCGATCTTTGATGCGACCTCGCCGAGGATCGAGCGCGCGCCGGCCGCCTCGTCACCGATCAGCTGGGCGCAGGTCGTCATCGCCCCGATCTCGACCGAGCCGTTGCCGAGATCACGAACGCCGCGCAGCTCCTCGATGTCCTGCAGGTCGACGAGCACGTCGGGCGACGCCGCACGGGCCTTCATCACGTTGACCAGCGTCTGTCCGCCGGCAAGCGCCCGTGCGCCGTCGTGCGCGGAGAGCAGGCCGATGGCCTCGTCCACGGTCTTCGGCCGCACATACTCGACCTCGGCGAGCAACACCGCGCCATTCTCTTACACTCGGCGCATGGCTGCTGCACGCAAGGTCGCGATTCTCGGCGCCGGCAAGATCGGGGAGTCGCTCCTCGCGGGGCTGTTGTCGTCCGGCTGGCGGTCTTCGGACGAGGTCGTCGTCACCGCGAGGCGCGCGGAGCGGATCGACGAGTTGGCCGAGCGCTACGGCGTAACTGCGACGCTCGACAACGCCGAGGCCGCGGACGGTGCGGGCCTCGTCGTCGTGGCGGTGAAGCCGCAGGACATCGAAGTGCTGCTCCAGGACCTGACCGGTCGCATCACGCCCGAGCAGACCGTGTTGTCGGTCGCCGCGGCGATCCCCACCGGCGCCATCGAGCGCCACCTGAGCGGCGAGATCCCGGTCGTGCGCGCGATGCCAAACGCGCCGGCGACCGTGCACGAGGGGATGGCGGGGATCTGCGCGGGTACGCACGCGCGGGACGAGCATTTGCAGCTCGCCGAGGAGGCGCTCGCGCATCTCGGCGCCGTCGTCCGCGTGCCGGAGCGTTACATGGACGCGGTGACGGCGGTGTCGGGATCGGGCCCGGCGTACTTCGCGCTACTCGCGGAGGCGATGATCGAGGCCGGCATCCTGCTCGGGCTAGGCCGCGAGGTGTCAACCCAGCTCGTGGTGCAGACCATGCTGGGCACGGCGAAGCTGCTGCGCGACGAGAAGATGCATCCGGTTGAGCTGCGCGAGGCGGTCACGTCGCCGGGAGGGACGACGATCCAGGCGATCCGCGAACTCGAGCAGGCCGGCGTGCGCGCCGCGTTCCTGAACGCGATCCAAGCGGCGATGGACCGCTCGCGCGAGCTTGCGAAGGACGCCTTCTAGGCAAGGAGGAATCGATTGGCGGCGCCGTACACGCACACGAGTTGGGTCGTGAAGGAAGGCAGGGAGGACGAGTTCGTCGAGCGCTGGCGCGACTGGGCGGACTGGACGCGCCGGCAAGGCTTGGCGTCGCAGGCGATGCTCCTCCGCGACGTCGACGATCCTCGACGATTCATCAGCTTCGGACCGTGGGAGAGCATCCAGGCGGTGAGCAACTGGCGTGCCCAGGCCGGCTATCACGAGCGCGTAGTGAAGTTGGGCGAGGTCGTCGATCACTTCGAGCCGCGAACGCTCGAGGTCGTCGCCAGCCGTTGAGCGACTACGCGGGCGGAATGTTTTGGTTCAGCCGGAAGAGGTTGTCCGGGTCGTAGCGGCGCTTGAGCGCCTTCAGCCGGTCGTACTTCGCTGGGCCGTACGCCTCGCGGATCCGCTCCTCGCCCTCATCCATCAGGAAGTTCACGTACACGCTCGTGTGGAACGGCTCCAGCGCCGACCAGAACGTGCGCGCCCACTCGCGCTCCTGCGCGAAGCCCTCCGGGCCGGCTGTCGCGACCGCGACGTTGTAGGTGTGGCCGGCAGCGCGTCCGCCGAACGCGGTCTCGTCTTCGGCGACGCGCGCGACCGCACCGCCCTGCTGCCAGATCGGGAACGACGTCAGCGGCGACCCGATCCGGAGCGAGTGGTCGACGGTGATGTCGATCACCTCGTCCGTGAGCTCCGCGACGTCGCAGGCGCGGATGTAGTACCACCAGCCGTGCGGAAACGCCACATCGAACATCGCCTGGTGCTCGACATACGGCTTCGGCACACAGAGGTCGAGCACCGACGTTCCGAACTCCTTGAGCGGACGGACGACTTTCTCGCCGTCCGCCACCGGGCCCGCAAAGCAGCAAGCGACGCCGACGACGAGCTGGCCGTGCAACTCGGTCGGGACGAACGGCACGGCCGGCGCCTTACGGTGGATGACGATCGTCATCAGCTCGTCCGGCGCGTCCGCGATCCAGTCGCGGTAGAAGCGGAGCACCTCCGGCGAGTCCTCCATCAGCCAGAAGATTGGCCCCGCGAGCACGATCGGCCCCACGGGATGCAGGCGGAACTCGAACTCGGTGACGATGCCGAAGTTCCCGCCGCCGCCGCGAAGGCCCCAGAAGAGATCTGCGTTTTCGTCGGCGCTCGCCCGCACGAGCTCGCCGTCGGCGGTGACGACGTCGGCCGCGAGCAGGTTGTCCACCGTGAGGCCGTGCTTGCGCTGCAGCCAGCCGATCCCGCCGCCAAGCGTCAGTCCGGCAACGCCGGTATGCGTGACGATCCCGCCGGTGGTCGCAAGTCCGAACGCCTGGGTCTCGTGGTCCAGCTCTCCCCAGAGCACCCCGGCCTGAACTCTCGCCGTGCGCTTCTCCGGATTCATCCGGATTCCCTTCATCGACCCGAGGTCGATAACGATCCCGCCGTCGCAAACCGACAGCCCCGGGAAGCTGTGACCGCCGCCTCGCACCGCCACAGGCAACCCGCTCTCCTTGGCGAAGCCAACCGCTGCTCGTACGTCTGCGACGCCGGCGCAGCGCGCGATCAGCGCCGGGCGACGGTCGATCGAGCCGTTCCAGACCTTTCGGTGGACGTCGTAGCCGGCATCGTCCGGGCGAACGAGCTCGCCCCGGAAGGACGCCTCGAGCGCGCTAAGCGCAGCGTCGTCGAGTGCGGCAGCGTCGGTGACGGCCATGTCGTCCTGATTGTCGCTCGCCGCGGCGGCGTGTGCTAGTTACGCGCCCGCCGCTGCGCCTCTTTGAGCTCGCGCTGGGCGGCTGCGACCGCCACCCGTGCGGATTCGGCGGCATGCTCGCTCTTCTTCAACTCGCCCTTTAGCCGCGCGGCGTCCCGCTCCGCCGCCTTTGCCTTCTGCTCCAGCTCGCGCAGCCGCTCGCGCGCCTGCCGTAGCTCGTCGTTCGCCTTCTGCGTCCTGGCCTGTTGCCTCGCCTTCGCCGGGCGTGACGCCGGGAGCGCGCCGAACACCTCGAACCCCTCCGTCTCGAGCGGCGTCGTGAATCGCCCGCGCGCCAGCACTTCGCGCCCTTCCTCCGACACGGCAGCGGACCGGAGCGTCTGGCTCAGCTGCGAAAGCACCTGCGAGGACGCGCCGCCGAGCAGCTCCGACGCTTGCTGCGTGAGCCTTCGCAACGCCTCGCGTTCCGTCTTCTGCGCCTGCTCGAACGCGGCGCGATCGGTGCCGCCGACGACGCCTTCCTGTGCCTGGCGGAGGCGATGTCCTGCGTCCAGCAACAAGTCGACGTCGCGCCGGTGCCGGCGCGCGAGCTGGTTCAGCGCCCACGCCGCGCCGGTCGGCTTCTTAAGCTTTGCGAGCTGATCGGCGGCGTCGCGGTCGCCCGCGTCACGCAACTCGCGCGCCAGGCGCGTGCGTTCGGAGACAAAGGCGTCGAGGTCCGCGGCGTAAAGGTCGTCGGTGGCTTCGTCGAGCGTCACTTCGAGGAGGCTACTGCCTTGGCGCGACGCGAGCCCCTCGACTGCTCGACGCTCAGCAGCTTCGCGTCAGGCCTGCGCGCGGAACGTCGCTCGGTACGCGCGCGGCGACGTGCGGAGACGGGCTCCGAACTGCGCGCGCATCGTTACGGCCGCGTCGTAGCCCGAGCGGCGCGCCACGATCTCGATCGGGTCGTCGGTCCGCTCCAGCAGCCGTTGGGCCAGACGGAGGCGCTCGCGCTGGAGCCACTCCCCCGGCGGCATGCCGATCGCCGACGTGAAGCGACGG
>DASVFB010000007.1:0-5206 GCA_036380275.1 Gaiellaceae bacterium
CGACCCCACGAGGGTCGAGGTCGTGACGCAGGACGGCGTGGTCGGTCACAACCTCCGCCGCGACCGGTTCGACCAGATCTTCGTCGACGCAGGCGAAGGCAACGACCGCGTCGTTGTCGACGAGTCGAACGGCGTCTTCACGGACGCCGACACGACGACGTTGGACGGCGGAGCCGGCAACGACGAGCTGCTCGGCGGACGAGGCAACGAGACGTTCGACGGGGGTCCCGGCAACGACAGCGTCGACGGCAACCAGGGCGCAGATGCCGCGTTCCTCGGTACCGGCGACGACAGCTTCACCTGGGATCCAGGTGATGGAAGCGACGTGGTCGAGGGTGAGGACGGTTTCGACAAGATGGTCTTCAACGGCGCTGCCGGGAACGAGGTCTTCGAGGCTTCGAACAACGGCGGGCGGCTGCGCTTCACGCGCAACCTCGGCAACATCGTGATGGACGTCGACGGCACCGAACTGGTCGATCTAAATGCGCTGGGTGGTTCCGACGCGACGACCGTGAACGATCTGTCGGCGACGGATGTCACCGAGGTCGCAGTCGATCTCGCCGCGGCGATCGGCGGCAACACCGGCGACGGCGCGGCCGACACGGTCACCGTCAACGGCACGAACAACGCCGACAACGTTCAGATTCTCGGTGCCAACGGGAGCGCAACTGCCGGAGGCCTGGCTGCGCTGACGCGCATCGGCAACGCCGACGCGATCGACACGCTGGTCGTGAACGGCCTCGGAGGCAACGACGTTCTCTCTGCTCCGAACCTCGCGGCGTCGGCGATCGCGCTCGCGATGAACGGCGGGTCGGAGAACGACACGCTGCTCGGCGGAGCGGGCATCGACAGGTTGTCCGGCGACTCGGGCAACGACGTCATCGACGGCAACCAGGGCAACGACACCGGTTTGCTCGGTACGGGCGATGACAGCTTCATCTGGGATCCGGGCGATGGAAGCGACGTGGTCGAGGGTGGAGACGGGTTCGACACGATGGTCTTCAACGGCGCCGCCGGCGGCGAGATCTTCGACGCTTCGAACAACGGCGGCCGGCTGCGTTTCACGCGCAACCTCGGCAACATCGTGATGGACGTCGACGACACCGAGCGCGTCGACTTGCGGGCGCTCGGCGGCGCGGATGCGACGACCGTGAACGATCTCTCGGCGACCGACGTCGTGGACTTCGCGGTTGATCTCGCTGCGGCGATCGGCGGCAACGCGGGCGACAATGCCGCCGACACGGTCACCGTCAACGGTACGAACGGTGACGACGTCGCCGCAATCGCGGGAGCGAACGGAAGCGCATTCGTAGCCGGCCTGTCGCCGTTCGTCAGGATCGCTCACGCGGAGGCTGCGAGCGACCGGCTGCTCGTCAGCGGTCTCGGCGGTGGCGACGCCATCACTGCTGGTCCTCTCGCGGCATCGGCGATCCTGCTCACGCTCGACGGTGGAACGGGCAACGACATGTTGCGCGGGGGATCCGGCAACGACGTCCTCAGCGGCGGTCCGGGCGTGGACTTCCTGGACGGGGCCGCGGGCGTGGATCAGATCAGTTGCGGCGGTGCCGGCGACACGATCGTGCCGGATCCGCTCGACGTCATCGCAGCCGACTGCTCATAGCAAACACAAAGGAGGAATCCCATGTTCCGTATGTTCAAAGAGGCCGCGGTCGTCAGCGTCGCCGCCGTCGCTCTCGTGCTCGTCGGCAACGCGTCGGCGGCGCCGAAGACGGTGAACGGCACCGTAGGGCCCGGCTTCACGATCACGCTCAAGCAGAGCGGCAGCAAGGTGACGAAGCTCAAGGCGGGAGTGCAGTACCGCTTCGTGATCAGCGATCAGTCGTCGATTCACGACTTCCACCTTTCTGGGCCGGGGATCAACAAGGTCATCACCGCGGTCGGCTTCACCGGCACGAAGTCGATCGTCGTCAAGCTCAAGAAGGGCACCTACTCGTTCAAATGCGATCCGCACGCGTCCTTCATGCACGGCAGCTTCAAGGTCGCGTGACGTTTGACTGGGGGCGGCGCTGTCGCAGCGCCGCCCCCGTCATTTGAGCCCGCGCGATTCCGCCCAGTCGTGGTAGGACGGAACCTTCTCGCCGACGATCCAGAGGAATCGGTACGCGCCGCTGTCGCCGACGAACTTGAAGCGCTTCCGCAGATCCTTGGCCGTCGACTCGAAGTCGGCGTGCGATCGGAGATAGCGCTTGAAGCCCTTGTGCTCCTCGTCCAGTTCGAGCATCGTCTCCGCGTTCGCGATCGTCGCTTCGATCTTGCTGCGGCTGCGGATGACGCGCGGGTCGTCGAGCAGCTTGTCGACCGCGCGCGGCGTCATCCGCGCGACCCGTTCCGGATCGAACCCGTGGAACGCACGGCGGATGTCGTCCCACTTCGCCTCGATGACTCGGCTCGAGAGTCCGGCCTCGAAGGCGATCCTGCTCAAGACCTCGAGGTAGTCCGCGAGCGATTTCGGGCGGATCTGCTTCGGTGGCACGACGTCACCGGCCTTTCTTTGCCGGGAGCGCGCGCGCATATGCCGCACCTCGCTTCACCCAGGTCGCGAGCTCTCGTTTCGTGCGGACGTCCTCGGCGTCGACGCGAAGCCAACCCGCCATCTGCTTGCCTCGCATCTCGAACGGACGCGCGGGCGGGCGCGCGACGAGCGCCTCCGTCTCCGCCGGGTCGACGCGGACGAGCAGGCCGCCCTGGCCGCTCGCCGCTATCGCCATGTTCCCGCCGATCAGGAAGGCGAGCCCGCCGAACATCTTCTGCTCGGCCAGATCGGGCTCTGCCGCGATCAGTTCGCGAATGCGGCCCGCAAGCTCCTCGTCGTACGCCACAACGTGATTTTCGCGGACCATGGACGTGGGACCGCGAAAGAGCGATACTACGCCGGATGGCGGGGGACGACGACAGCGGTCTCGGTTTCAAGTTCTGGGCGAAGCTCGCAGGCGCCGTCTTCCTTATCGGCGTCGCCTCCCTGATCCTCCTGCTGATCCTCGCGCGCGCGACCTACGCCTGGGGCGTCTTCGGCGCGTTGATGGTCTTCGTCGCGATCCTGCTCCTGGTCGCCTGGTTCTACGACAGGCGCCAGATCGAGCGGTACGAAGAGTCCTAGTTTCTGAGCCGCGCGAGCGGCGCACTGCGCGAACCGGAACGACCTCCCTTGCGAATTACTCGGGAAGTACGCAGGGGTCGTTCCGACACAAAAGGAGTCAGGTCATGCGCTTCATTCCCACGCGGTTTCACGCGCCTCTCGACTACATCGTCGGCGTCGCGCTGATCGCCGCGCCGTGGATCTTCCAGTTCTCGGAGCACGACGCAGCGACGGTGATCTCGATCGTGCTCGGCATCGGGTTGATCGCGTACAGCCTCTTCACCGACTACGAGCTCGGCGTCTGGAAGATCGCGCCGATGGCGGTGCACAACCTGATCGACATCGCCGCGGGCACTCTGCTCGCAGCCTCTCCATGGATCTTCGGCTTTGCCGATGAAAGCGCGAACGTGTGGCTGCCGTTTGTCGTCGTCGGTCTGGCCGCGATCTTCCTCGGACTGACGACCAAGCAGGAGGGCGGCTACAGCTATCGCAAAAGCGGCGCGACCACGGCCTAACCGGCCGGGTCTGTAAGCAGGCTGCGCGGCCACGAGTTCCATCGCTTGCGCTTGGCGATCACGAGCGGCAGTCGCTGCACGCGCCGTGCAGGACGACGTCGTGGTCGTCGAGCGCGTAGCCATGCGAGCCGGCGACTCTCCTCAGGGCTCGTTCGAGCCCTGGATCGTCGAACGTGTCGACCTTCCCGCAGGTCGCACAGACGAGGTGGTGATGGTGCTGGCCGCCGGGGTGCGCGGCCTCGAAGCGCGTGATGCCGTGGCCGAAGTCGACGCGATGCACGAGGCGGAGATCGGCGAGCTGGTCGAGCACCCGGTAGATGCTTGCGATGCCGACGGTGCGGCCCTCGGCGCGGAGCTCGTCGAACAGCTCCTGGGCCGAGAGGCAGCAATCTTGCGCGGCGAGGTGCGCGATCACCGCATCCCGGGCGCCGCCGGAGCGTGCGCCGGCGCGGCGCAACTCTGCGCGGGCGTGCTCCTCCCAGTCGGCCGTGCCCGTCCCTGTCATCACGAGAATGATAGCGATTCTCATCATGTGGTAAGCTGGCGCGCGTATGCGAGCGGGAATCGTTCTCACTTTCTTGTGCGTGGTGCTCGCGACGGCAGGCTGCGGCTCGGGATCTCACGCGGCCAATTCGAAGCCGCTGGTAGTGGCCGCCTTCTACCCGATCGCTTACGCCGCCGAGCGTGTCGATCCCCGAGCCGAAGTCGACAACCTGACGCCGGCGGGCGCGGAGCCGCACGACCTCGAGCTGACCCCGCGCGACGTCGAGCACGTGCTGGGCGCTGACACGGTGCTCTACTTCGGCGAGGGGTTCATGCCGGCGCTGGAGAAGGCGGTCGAGGGCGACGACCGGGCGGTCGACTTGCTGGCCGGCCAGCAGTTGCTCCAGGGTGCCGAGGGCGAGGAGACAGTCGCCGATCCGCACGTCTGGCTCGACCCGACCCGGTACGCGCAGATCGTCGGGAGGATCGCAAACGCGCTTGGCAAGCCGCGCGCCGCCACCGGCCTGGTCGCTCAGCTGCGACAGCTCGACGGTGAGTATCGGTCGGGGCTAGCACACTGCGAGCGTCATGCGATCGTGACCAGTCACGCTGCCTTCGGCTACCTGGCGAACGCGTACGGGCTCGAGCAAATCCCGCTGACCGGCATAACACCGGAGGCTGAGCCGAGCGCCAAGGCGATCCAGGCGATGGTCCACACTGTCGAGCAGCAGGGGGCGACGACGGTGTTCTTCGAAACTCTTGTCTCGCCCAAGCTTGCGCAGACGGTCGCGCGCGAGGCCGGTGCGCGGACGGCTGTGCTCGATCCCATCGAGGGACTGACGAAGGACGAGAGCGCCAACGGTTCGGACTACTTCTCCCTCATGCGCGCGAATCTCGCCGCGCTACGGAAGGCGCTCGGATGCAGCTAGCGGTCGAGCTTCGCAACGCCTCGTTCGCGTACGGGCACGGGCCGCCCGTGCTTCGCGACGTCGACCTGCGGATCGAGCAGGGCGAGTTCGTCGCCGTTGCCGGCCCGAACGGCGGTGGCAAGACGACGCTGGTCAGACTCCTTCTCGGTCTCGAGCGTCCGCTGAGCGGGGAGGCGTTGCTG
>DASVFB010000008.1:0-9963 GCA_036380275.1 Gaiellaceae bacterium
GCTCGCGCAACGTGTCCGCGAGCTCGTCGGCGGGCCCATACAGATCGACGTGGATCTCGAACTCGCGCGCGCATACCGTCGCGGTCACTCCCGGCGGCTCGCCGCCGGCGTCCGCCAGGACACGCGCGACCTCCGACTCACTCGCGCCGAAGAAGCGGAGGACGCGGTGCTCCGGCGGCGTCGCCTGCGCCAGCACACGCCTGACCGGCCCGGTCTCGAGGGCGCGCGGCCACAACCGCTGCAGCTCGGCCGGCGGCCCCGGCAGTACGACGACGGCCGCCTCGCCAGCCTGCAGCACGAGCCCAGGCGCGGTCCCGGCGAGCCCGAGGGACACGGCTCCCTCAGGCAGTGTGGCCTGTTTCCTGACGCCGGCCTCGAAGTCCGCGTACGGGCGCTTGAGCCGCTCGGCGACTGCCCGCGAGATCGCCTCGATCTCGGCCTCCAGACCCTCGTCGACCGCCAGCGGCAGTCCCGCTGCCCGCGCCACCAGCTCCACCGTCCTGTCGTCGTGGGTCGGCCCAAGGCCTCCGGAGACGACGCACAGGTCCGCGTTCAAGCCTTCCGCAAGTGCAGCAGCGAGCTCCTCCTCGTCGTCGCCGACGATCGCGATCCGCGCCGGCTCGAGCCCCAGTCGCACGAGCTCGCGCGCGATGAACGGCCCGTTGCGATCCGACCGATCGCCGCGGACGAGCTCGCTGCCGGTGACGACGACGTAGCTACGCAGGAGCGATGATGCCGCGCGCGCTGACGATGAACGCCTGTGGCTTGCCGCCGGGGTAGGTCACGCGCTTACCGTTGACGACCACGCGCAGGTTCCCCGGGGTGCCCGTGTTGATCCAGAGCGAGCGCCTCGTGAAGCGCTTCGCCTCGCCGGGCGCGAGCTCGACGTTCTCGAGCAGGATCTTGCCCGTCGGCCCACCCTTGCGCACAGCCAGCAACGAGACATAAGTGCGGACCGCGCGCAGCGTGATGTGCGCCTTCGCCGACTGCGGCTGCGTGCGCTTGTGCTTCTTCTGCTGCGTCGACCCGTTCGACGAGATGCCCGCGACCGGCTGTTCCGGCGCCGAGCCGGAAGTCCACGCGACGATCACGAGCGCCGTGACGACCGCGATGCCTGCGAGCGCCGCGATCAGCACGCCGCCCTGGACGCGACGGTGACGGCGCGCCTGGGCCGTGCGCCGCACGCGGATCGTCTGCATCTCGACCGGCGCGACGTAGCGCGAGTTGAACTCGTCCACGTACAGCTGACCGTCGAGTCCGAGGAACTCGGCGTACGTGCGGAGGAATCCCTTGATGTACGTCTCGCCCGGTAGGACGTCGAAGCGCTCCTCTTCGAGCGCGTTCAGGTACTTGCCGCGGATCTTCGTGCCGGTCTCGATCTCCGGGAAGTCGAGACCCTGACGAAGACGCGCTTCTTTCAGGCTGGAGCCGATCTCGAACAAGGCGCGTCCAGTGTAGTCCGCTTGAAGAGGCTCCAACAAAATGAAGCCCTGTGCCGCCGGGCCGCGCTGGGCGGCGCGCTGCCGCGTCCTCAGTCGCCCCGGTAGCGCTGCTATCGGGGCTCCCTGCGTCCTTGCATCGCACCGCCCATGGCACCCCGTCGACGAGGCGTCATTTCGTCGGAACCTCTACGCCGAAAGGTGGTTCAAAAGTTCGTACACGCCGACCGAGAGCGCAGCGGCGAGCGCGAGATACACGCCGAGCGCGCCGAGGAAGCGCCCTAGGCGCGTGACGCCGCGTCCTCCCACCCTGCCGATCGTGCGTTCAGTGCGGCGGCGTGCCGCACGCGCGAGCGCGAGCGCCGCAACGCCGAGCAGGAACGCTGGTATCGCCGCCCAGCCTGCGTGAAGCAGCTCGACGTCGCGGTAGTGCGTAAACGCGATCGCCGCCGGAACCGTCGCGACCGAGAGCAGGCCGACGACGACCGCCAGCCACGCCCGCACGTTCGCCGAGCTATTGCTTCTTGTAGGGAATGCCATCTGCCGCGGGCGGAATCGTGCGGCCGATGACTCCGGCGACGGCCACGAGCGTGAGGAGGTAGGGAAGCGCGGTGAAGAGTGTCGAAATCGAGGTCGAGTACGTCTGCAGATTGACGCCGAGCGCGCTCGAGAATCCGAACAGGAGGCACGCGGCTGCTGCGCCGAACGGTCGCCAGCCACCGAAGATGAGAGCTGCCAGGGCGATGAACCCGCGCCCCGCGGTCATGTTTTCCGTGAACGCGCTCCCGAGTCCGATCGAGAGATACGCGCCGCCCGCGCCGGCGAGGATGCCCGACATGATCACCGAGGCGTACCGCACTTTGTAGACGTCGATCCCCACGGTGTCCGCGGCGCGAGGATGCTCGCCGCACGCGCGGATGCGCAGCCCGATCGGCGTCTTGAAGACGACGATCCACGTAACGAAGACGAGGGCGATCCCGAGCCAGATCATGACGTTGAGCTGCCCGAAGACGTCGCCGATGAAGCCGTGGCCGAGGAACGAGAGGTGGATGTCCGGAATCGTCGAGAGGTCGCTCGGCGTTCCCTGGGATCCGTAGAGCTTGAAGAAGAAATAGCTGGTGATCCCGAGTGCGAGGAAGTTGATCGCCGTGCCGCCGACGATCTGGTCGCTGCGCAAGGAGATCGCGAAGACGGCGTACAGGAGTCCCATCAGTGCCCCGGCGCCGATCGCGATCAGGATCGCGAGCACCCACGAGCCCGTGACGTCAGACCCCCACACGGCGAAGAACGCGCCGGTGAGCATCATCCCCTCCAGCCCGATATTCACGACGCCCGAACGCTCCGAGAACAGACCGCCGAGAGCTGCGAACGCGAGCGGCGTCGCGTAGCGGAGCATCGCCGCGAAGAGCGCGCCCCAGACGACGACTGTGTCGAGCTTCGTCGTGCTCGACCGAGTCCCGAAATAGCCGATCAGGAGGCCTGCGAGGCCAGCCGCGATCGCATACCAGCCGATCCGCCGCTCGCCCCGGATCAACCAAAACGCGAGGCCGAGCGCCACGGCGAGGAGGCCGATCGCGATCGGAAAGGCAGGGCTCCGCGCGCCCACAGGCGGCAGCGCGACCAGTGCCGCGCACACGCCGACGCCGACGGCCGCGAAGCCGAGCCCGCGCGATCCCCACGGTATGCGCAGCGTCACGCCGGCACCCTCCTCCTGCGCCCGTGCCGCAACCAGCCGAGGATGACGAGGATGAGCACGTCCGCGCCGACGAAGAGCACGACGAGGCCCTGGATGATCACGGCGAGGCTTCCGCCGACTCCGGGGGCGAAGATCGACGGATCGAGGTTCCGCGACGCCGTTCCCGTCTGCAGCGCCGCGAAGAGGAGCGCCGAGAGCCCGACTCCCACCGCCGTGTTTCGTCCGAGCAGCGCGACCGCGATGCCGATGAAGCCGATGTTCGCTCCCTGGATGGTCGTGATGTCGACGCGGTACTGCCAGCCGAGGACGTCGAGCGAGCCGGCGAGACCGGCGAACATCCCGGCGATCGCCATCGCGAGGAAGTAGTTCCGCGGGACGTTGATTCCGCCGTAGCGTGCAGCCTCCGGGTTGTGCCCGACGGCGCGCACCTCGTAGCCGAGCGTCGTCCGGTTCAGCACGAGCGAGTAGACGACGAGCGATGCGAGCGCGACGAAGAAGCCGATGTGCAGCCCCTGCAGGAGCGGATCGCCCCAGAACGTGTGCAGGTGCGCCTTCTCCGGAATGTCGTCCGACGACGGAACCGCTCCGGCGGCGGCGCCCTGCTGCGTCTGCAGCGGACCGCCGACGTCGAACAGGTACGAGCCGACCCAGACGACGATCCAGTTGAGCATGATCGTCGTGATCACCTCGTGCGCGCCGACCGTCCCCTTGAGCAGGCCGGCGATGCCCGCCAGCGCCGCGCCGGCGACCATGGCGCCGAGGATCGAGACGAGGATCAGCAGCGGGCCCGGCAGGTCGACGACGTTCGGCAGCTCGGTCGCGATGAGCACGGCGGCGATCGAGCCCGAGAGGTACTGCCCGTTCCCGCCGATATTGAAGAGGCCGCAGCGAAACGCGAACGCGACGGCGAGACCGGTGAGCACGAGCGCGGTCCAGAGCAGCAGCGTCTGTTCCAGGTTCGCGGCCGCCGCCGAAGTGATGTCGTCCGTGTTCCACGGGAACCAGACATGCGTGGAGGTGAACGGGACGGTGATCTCGTGGCTGCCGACGTCGAAGAACCAGTTCAGCCCCGCGCCGCGGAAGATCGCGCGATAAGTCTTGAGCGTGTCGCCGATGCTCCCGGTCGTCAGCAGGACGACGATGCCGCTGACCAGGAACGCGAGCAGCAACGTGAGGAGCGGCGCGAGCAGCCCCTCGGCTTTCTGCAGGAGGCTGTAGCGCGCGACGAGGCTGTCCGCCTCGGGCTCGTCAGGCGGACCGGTCGGGATCTGCTGGACGTCGGTAGTCAGGCCACCGCCTCTTTCCGACCCCCGGTCATCGCGATGCCGAGCTCGTCCTCGGTGACGCTGGGCAGATACTCGCCGACGATTTGGCCCTCGAAGAGGACGAGGATCCGGTCGGAGAGCGAGAGGATCTCCTCGAGCTCGAGTGACACGAGGAGGATCCCGACGCCCTCGTTTCGCTCCGCGATCAGCCGCGCGTGCACGACCTCGATTGCGCCGACGTCGAGCCCGCGCGTCGGCTGGGCGGCGATCAGCACCTTGGGGTCGCGGTCGATCTCGCGCGCGAGAATGACCTTCTGCTGGTTGCCGCCGGACAGCGCGCTCGCAGGTGTCTCCGGCCGGCCGCCGCGCACGTCGAACTCACGGATCAGCGTGCGCGCCTTCTGGATCAAGCGCCGCGGGTAGAGCCAGCCGAGCCGCGCGTTCGGCGGCTTGCGGAAGTCGTGCAACGCAATGTTCTCGGCGATCGAGAACTGGAGCACGAGACCGCGCCGCTGCCGGTCTTCCGGGATGTGGCCGATGCCCGAGTCGAGGACATCGCGCGCGGTCGCATGGGCGAGGTCCTTCCCCGCAATGCGGACCTTCCCCCGCTCGATCTTCCGAAGTCCCGTGATCGCGTCGATCAGCTCGGACTGTCCGTTTCCGTCGACTCCGGCGATGCCGACGATCTCGCCGGCGCGTACGGACATGGACACGCCACGCACCTTCTCGATCTCCCGGTCGTCGAACACTTGCAGGCCCTCGATCTCCAGCAGCACGTCACCCGGTTGCGCCGGCGCCTTCTCGACGCGCAGGAGCACCTCCCGGCCGACCATGGCGCGCGCGAGCGACTCCTGCGTCGCCCCCTCGATCGGCACTGTCTCGATCCTCTTGCCGCGGCGCAGCACCGTCACGCGGTCGGCGATCTCCAGCACCTCGTTCAGCTTGTGGCTGATGAAGACGATCGAGATGCCTTCGCGCGTCAGCGTCTCCAGGATGCCGAAGAACTCGGTCGCCTCCTGGGGCGTCAGCACCGCTGTCGGCTCGTCGAGGATCAGGATGCCGGCGTTGCGGTAGAGGGCCTTCAGGATCTCGACGCGCTGCTGCTGGCCAACGCCGATGTCCTCGATCCGGGCGTCGGGATCGATCTGGAAGCCGAACCGCCGCGCAATCTCGCGCACGCGCACACGCGCGGCGTCGTAGTCGAGGAAGCCCTTGTCGCTCGGCTCGATCCCGAGCACGATGTTCTCGGCGACCGTCATCACGGGGATGAGCATGAAGTGCTGGTGCACCATGCCGATCCCGCGCTCGATCGCGTCCTTCGGCGAGCTGAACGTGATGCGCTCGCCGTTGAGGATGATGTCCCCCTCGTCGGGCTTCGCGAGCCCGTAGAGGATGTTCATCAGCGTTGTCTTGCCCGCGCCGTTCTCGCCGAGCAACGCGTGGACCTCGCGGCGGCGGAGGTCGAAGTCGATGTGATCGTTGGCGACGGTGCCGGGGTAGGCCTTGGTGATTCCCCGCAGCTCGAGGACCTTCGCCGCTTCCTCAGCCATCAAGCGATTCTAGGGGGGTGAGATGACCCACCCCCCTTGAACCGACGTTCCTAGAACTTGACGATCGGCTTGACCTTGATCCTGCCGCGTGCGATCAGCTTGCCGACCGCGACCGTCTTGAGGACGTACGCCCTCGGGATCTTCGGGCTGACCGAGCCGAGGCTGACGCCGCCGTTCTTCAGGTTGAACGTGTAGTCGCCGCCCGTCTTCAGCGTGCCGTTCTTGGCGAGCCCGGTCAGGTCCATGACCGCCTTGTCCACACGCTTCAGCGCGCTGGTCATGATGTGCGGACCGAGGTAGCGCTGGTCGGCGTCGACGCCGATGCCCCAGACCTTGCTCTCCTTCGCCGCCTGCAACGCGCCGAGGCCACAGCCGCCGGCGACCTGGAAGACGACGTGCGAGCCCTGGTCGATCTGGTTCAGCGCCGTCTCGTGGCACTTCGCCTGATCGTTGAAGGTCGGGTCATTCGCGTAGTTCGCGAGCACCTTGATGCCGGGCTTCGCCTTCTTCGCGCCCTGGATGTAGCCGCTGATGTAGCGGACGATCGCCGGCACGTTGTTCGCGCCCACGGCGCTGATGGTGTTGAACTTCTCCTTCTTCATCTCGAGCCCGGCCAGATAGCC
This sequence comes from Gaiellaceae bacterium, assembly GCA_036380275.1. GTDB lineage: Bacteria > Actinomycetota > Thermoleophilia > Gaiellales > Gaiellaceae > DASVFB01. The sequence goes on from DASVFB010000008.1 coordinate 6,574, forward strand.
GACGAGGTAGCCGGCCTCGTGCTCGGCGAAGACGACGCCTGTGGCGTTCTTCGGCTTCTTGCTGAACAGCACGTACGGCTCGTCGATCCCGGCGAACTTCTGGGTCGAGAACCTCGGCGCGACGGCGTTGAGCGCGGTGTAGTTGAGGAAGCCGACCGCGAAGATCATGTTGTAGCCGGCCTTGCTCGCAGCGAGCATGTTCGGGATACGCTCCGACGCCGAATGCGTCTCGTAGACGCGCGTGGGGATGCCGAGCCTCTTGCCGATCGCCTTCCGGCCCTCGTTGGCGAGCTGGTTGAACGACCGATCCTGCAGGCTGCCGATGTCAGTGACGATTGCCATCTTGAAAGCAGCGTTCTTCTTGGCCGGCGTCGCCGACCCAATTGAGGTCACCACAAGCGCAGTCGCAGCGATGACGAGCACCGCAAGAGCAGCGATGCCAGAGCGGGTGAACTTCACAAGCCCTCCTAGTAAGAGTGATAGTGCGGTCCCTAACCGCATAGGACGAGCGATCCTAACCCGCCGTTAGGGCTTTGGTCTAGGAGTTAACACGCTCCAAATCGGTTTCTCCGACCAGAACCCGGCGCGGCTTGGAGCCCTCGTACCCGGAAATGATCCCGCGGCGCTCCAGCATGTCGATCAGGCGCCCCGCACGCGTGTAGCCGACCCGCAGACGGCGCTGGATGAGCGAAACCGAGGCGGTCTGCGTCTGGACGACGATCTCGATTGCGCGGTCAAGCAGCGGATCCTCGTCTGGGTCGAACTCGCCGTCGCCGAGCTCCTCCTCGCTCGGTTCGACCTCCGGGGCCACGAGCAGCGACTCATCCAACTCCTGGGGACGCTGCGCCCGGCACTGCTCAACGACGAGCGCGATCTCCTCCTCGCTCACATAGGCGCCCTGGAGGCGCTGCAGGCGCGATGTCCCGAGCGGCTTGAACAGCATGTCGCCCTGCCCGAGCAGCGACTCTGCGCCGTTCCCGTCGAGGATCACGCGCGAGTCCGTCTGGGACGAGACCGCGAACGCGATCCGCGACGGGACGTTCGCCTTGATCATCCCGGTGATCACGTCGACGGATGGGCGTTGTGTCGCGAGCACGAGGTGGATGCCGACGGCACGCGACTTCTGCGCGAGGCGAATCACGGCGTCCTCCACGTCCTGCGGCGAAATCATCATCAGGTCGGCGAGCTCGTCGATCACGACGAGCAGGTACGGCAGCGGCGCCTCGCCCCTGGCGCGGAGAGCGCGGTTCGCCTCGGTGAGACTGCGTGCGCGGACGATCGACAGCTTCTCGTACCGGCGCTCCATCTCCGCGACGACGTTCGCGAGTGCAGCGGCAGCCTGCTTGGGCGACGACACGACCGGCGTCAGCAGGTGCGGGATCGACTCGTAGTAGCCGAGCTCGATCCGCTTCGGGTCGACGAGGATCATGCGCACCTCGTCGGGCGTCGCGCGGAGCAGGATCGATGTCAGGATCGTGTTGATGCAGCCCGACTTTCCTGAGCCGGTCGTACCGGCGATGAGGATGTGCGGCATTCGCGCTAGGTCGGTCCAGACCGCGTTCCCCGAGATGTCCTTCCCGAGCCACACGGCGAGCGGCGACGCCGTCTGCGGGAGGTCGTCGTAGATGTCGCCGAGCGTGACCAGGTTCGGCGAGAGGTTCGGCACCTCGACGCCGACGGCCTGCTTGCCGGGGATCGGGGCGAGGATGCGGATCTCGGTCGTCGCCAGCGCGTAGCTCAGGTCGTCCTTGAGCGCGGCGACCTTCGACACTTTCGTGCCGGGTGCAAGCTGCAGTTCGTAGCGCGTCACGCGTGGTCCCGCGATGCGCCCCACGAGGGTCGCGTCGATGCCGAAGTGCTCGAGCGTTTGTACGAGCGCCTCGCCGACGCGGTCGGCGACAGCGGGATCCGCCTTCCCGTTCGACTGCGACCGGTGCAGGACGTTTCGCTCAGGGAGGACGTATTCGGCGTGCTCGGCGACGGCCGTTACGTCGAAGAGCGTCGGCGGATCCTCCTCGAGGTGTTCGGTCTGGACGAGCAGCGGCTGAGGCTCGGCGCCGACGACGTCCGGGAACTCGTGCACCGCGTCGAGCGGAGGCTTGGCCCGCGTCGGGCGCTTCGGCGGCGCCGACGACGCCACGGCCGGCCCCGGACGGCGCTTCGCCGCCGCGCGCACGGCGTGACCGGAGCGCCGCACGAGCGCGCCCGCCGACGCGCCCGAAAGGAGCAAGGCACCGACGACGAGCGCCAGGATCCCGAGGATGGTCGCTCCCGGGCCCAGCAGCGCGCCGAGGCCGCCGCCGAAGACCCAGCCGAGGAACCCGCCGTGCGCCGTGCCGAGGGTCGTCAAGACGCCGAAGGTCAGGAAGGCGAGCCCGACGCGGAACGGCCGGAAGTCGACGAGCTCGCTACGCGCCACCATGAGCGAGCCGATGACGACGAACGCGAGAGGCACGAGGTAAGCCGCAGCGCCGACGAAGCCGTGGACGCCGTCGGAGAGCGGACCGCCGACCATCCCGCCGTCCCAGCCGCCGTAGAGAACGATGCCGAGGAAGATGCCCGCGGCGACGAGCCCGAGCCCGTAGAGCTCGGAATGCCGGCCGCGCGGGCGCTTCGTCTTCGTCCGCTTCTTGACGCGCGACGGCATGCGCGGCCTGAGGGCGCGCCTCTTCTTCTTCCGGGTCGCCACGAGCGGGCCTTCTGCATCGCCTTGCGGAGTCCTCCGGCGAAAGAACGCCGGAGGCCATGCGTGTTGCGCAACAGCCACATTTCACCTAAGAACTCGTTTCACAATGAGCCTTGTGCCGCCGGGGCGCGCTGGGCGGCGCGATGCGGCGTCCTCAGTCGGCCCGATATGCCTGCATATCGGGCCTCCCTGCGTCCTGGCCTCGCACCGCCCAGCGCGTCCCGATCGACGAAGCGCATTATGAAACGAGTTCTAAGAGGCGCTCGCTATCCTCTCAACGGTGTTGACGAATCGTTCTGCGCCGCCTGCCACGGTCACTCCGGTGCTGATCTATCCCGATGTGCGAGCAGCGGTCGCGTGGTTGGAGTCGGCCTTCGGCTTCGAGGAACGGGTGCGGATCGGCGACGCGCACCGCGCTCAGTTGCGTGTTGGATCGGACGGTGCCGTAGTGGTCGCCGACGTCCACGGCGATCAGGTGAAGCCAAGCGCGGGCGTCGTAACGCACGTCGTGAAGGTTCGCGTGCCGGACGTCGATGCGGCCTTCGGGCGCGCGCGCGAGTTCGGCGCTCGCGTGCTCGAAGAACCAAGAACCTGGGAATACGGCGAGCGTTCGTGCCTGCTCGAGGATCTGGGCGGCCATCGCTGGGAGCTGACGCAGACGATGCGTGACGTCGAACCCGAGGAATGGGGCGGAATCACAGTCG
>DASVFB010000009.1:0-10639 GCA_036380275.1 Gaiellaceae bacterium
GCCGATGTCGCACGCGTCGGCGGCATCGAGGAGCCCCGTGCGGAAGACCATCGTCGCAAGCGCAAGCGATCCCTCCGAGGCGGGCAGGTTGAGGGTCGGGAGCGTGATGAGATTCCAGAGCTCGGCGACTGCGGCGTTGGACTGCTTGTGAGCGCCGAGCCATGCGCCGAACGTCTGCGCGTCGAGTTGCTCGTCCGCCGGATCGAGCTTGCGGAGCGCCGCCGCTGCGCGGAGCGCGTTGAGACGGTCGCGCGTGCGAAGGGTCGAGTAGCGCAGGAGTGTGGGGACGAGGTGAAGAGGTGCTGGGAGGGGTGCGCGGCGTATAAACGCGGGCGACTCGTTCTCACGCAGCACCGGGATGCGCAGCCGCGGCTGAATCGGAACGAGGTGCTCGGCGCCGAGCCGAGCCAGAAGGCCGCGGTACGCCGTGCAGCAGCGCAGGAGCACGTGCTGGCCGTTGTCGATCCAGTGATCCTTGCGGCGGACGGAGTAGGTCGCTCCGCCGAGTCTTGTGCGCGCTTCGTACAGCGTCACGGTCGAGCCAGTGTCGGCGAGCTCGAGCGCGGCAGCGATCCCGGCAAGGCCGCCGCCGACGACGGCGATGCGCGCGGCGGTCACGCAGCGCTCCGGGCGAGGCTCTGCGCGAGCACCCAGCCTTTCTCCCAGCGGCGCAGCGAGGGCCGGCCGTCGAGCACGAGCTCGGGTCGAGCCGCGATCCGCTCGAGGAGCCTCCGGTACGAGCCGGCCATCGCGAGCACGCAGGCTGCGCTGCGGCGGTCGAGCAGAGGCACCAGCGTCAATCCGAGCTCGAGCCGACCCAGTGCGCGCTGTGCCTCGAATGCGACCAGCAGCTCCGCGGGTCCCTCGATCCGCCCGCCGGCAACGTGACAGCCGAAGCGGAGCAGGTCTTCCGTCGGCAGGTACACGCGACCGATGCGCACGTCCTCGCTGATGTCGCGCAGGATGTTCGTGAGCTGGAGCGCGACGCCGAGCTCGTCGGCCAGTCGTTCGGCTGCGGCGCGATCCGTGGTCTCGAAGATGCCGAGCGCCAGGCGGCCGATGGATCCCGCGACCCGCCGACCGTAGAGCTCGGTGTCGGCGAACGTCGCGTACTCGGCGCCTCGCACGTCCATCTCGGCGCCGTCGACGAGATCGCCGAAAGCCGCGAGGGGAATCGGATAGCGCTCCGCCGCGTCCGCTACCGCGGCGAAGACGGGATCGCGCGCAGCGTCGAGGTTATCGAGCTCCGCGCGCAGCCGTGCGAGCGCGGCGAGCTTTTCGTCCGGCGCCAGTGGGCCGTCCGCGACGTCGTCGATGCGCCGCGCCAGGGCATAGATCGCGAAGATCGCGTCGCGTCGATCAGCAGGGAGCAGCCTCATCCCGGCGTAGAAGCTCGAGCCCGAGTCACGCGCGATGCGGCGGCATTCCGCGTACGCGGCCGCGGTGCTCACGATCCCCGGAGCGCTGTGAGCGTGTGACGCGCGCGGCGACGGCGCGTCGCGCGCGGTGCGGCAGGCAGTACGTCGTAGTTCGATGCAGCGATCGCGTCGAGCGCGGCGCGCCCACCGCCGACGTAGCCGGCGACCGCGATCCGGGCGCGGCCGTGAAGCTGTCCGACGAGCGGTGCGCCTTCGTCGAGCAGACGTCGAGCGCGCTCGACCTCGAAGGCGAGCAACCGCCGCAGGGGTGGGGTCGTCGATTCTCCTCCGAGGTCGGCTCGCTGGACGCCGTAGCGTTTCCGGTCCTCGGCGGGCAGGTAGATCCGCCCACGCCTGAAGTCCTCGCCGACGTCCTGCCAGTGCTCGACGAGCTGGAGCGCAGTGCATACACGGTCCGACAGCGCGACCAGCTCCGGCGTCGCAGCCTCGAACACGTGGAGGACGAGCTCCCCGACGGGATTCGCGGACAGGTCGCAGTACTCCACGAGCGCGCCGAGCGTGGCGTATTCGCTCGTGCGCTGGTCGCGACGGTTCGCCTCGATCAGGCGGATGAACGGTTCTCGGGGAAGGTCGCACGCGCGAACGGTCGTGGCGAGTCGCTGCAGAAGCGCGTGCTGCGGCGCACCGCCGTCAAAGATCCGTTGGACGTCCTGTTCGAATTCATCGAGAAGGACGAGGCGGTCGCCCTCGACCTCGTCGCCGATCTGATCGACGAGACGCGCGTAGCCGTAGATCGCGGTCAGGTGTGCTCGTTTCGCGCGGCCGACAAGCACCGACGCGACGCTGAAGTTCTCGCGCGCGGCCAAGGACAGGATCGAGGATTCGTCCGGCAGCCGCGCATCGGCTCCGGTCGTGCCGCCAACGGCTGAGGTCATTCCCCGATGACCTGGATAAAGATCTTCCGCGGTCGAGAGCGATCGAGCTCGCAGAAGAAGACACGCTGCCAGCGACCGAGCATCAGTGCTCCGTCGACGATCGGGATTGTCTGCGACGAGGACGACAGGAGGCCGGCACGCAGATGCGAGTGCCCGTTCGGGTGCAGGTCGTCGTCGTCGAGACCTTCAGTCCGGATCTCGAGGTCGTCGTGACGGTAGTAACGGCCTTCCTCGGGCGCAAGCTGGTCCAGCGCTTCGGAGAAGTCGTCGATGAAGCCGGTCTCCTGCTCGTTGATGACGACCGCGCAGGTGGTGTGGGGCGAGTAGACGAGCGCCATGCCGTTGGTGACGTCGGCCCGCTCCACGGCGGCGACTACCTCACCCGTCACGTCGACGAGTTGCGACCCACGTTCGGTCACGAGGTCATGGTTCTCGAAATGGTGCTTCACAGGCCTCCGTCTCGTATGGTGGCGCATTCTGTCTGCTACGCGCCGGGACTTCAAACGGGAGCAACGGCAGGCAAGGTGATCAGGCTGCGGCGCGCTCAGGCAGCGGGATCAGCCCGCGCGAGAATCCACTCAGCAGGTAGACGCTCGCCAGGCCCTGCCACTCTTCGTACGGCTCGAGCAAGGCCGCCGTCTCGTCGGCTTCTATCCAGCGCCCGTAAAGCGCCTTGCAGAGCTTCAACAAACCCAGATCCCCGACGAGCCCGCGCTCGTAGCTGCCGATTCCCTGCAGCGCGATCACGCCCACCGACCAGGGGCCGAGCCCCGGCTCCCGCAGCAAACGATCGGCAGCTGCGCCGATCGGCGCGTAGCGCAAGCGCTCGAGGTCGAGTGATCGGCAAAGGCGGACGAGTGTGGCGCCGCGCCGCGCGTGCAGCCCGAGCCTGCGGAGCTCGGCGGGCGAGCGTGTCCCGAGGCTCGCGCTCGTGGGCGGTGTCGAAAGGCGCCCGTTCCGCCCGCTCGTTGCTCGGATGATTCGGCGCTCCAGTTCGCGTGCGTGGCTGGACTGGATCAGCTGGCCGCACAGTGCCCTCAACAAGGCACCGGCTACAGTCGGAAAGCGCAAAGGACGAAGTCCACGAATCTGCCGGAGTGTCTCGCCGAGCAGCGCATCGTCCGCGAAGCGTCGAAGGAACTCGGAGTGATCGTCGTCGATGGCGAGGACGAAGCGCAGCCGCTCGATCGCCGCGTCGCTCTCGGCTCGCACCACGACAGCTCCATTCGGCAGCTGCCAGGCATGAACGATCTCGTCTTCGAACGCACACGTGAGCACACCGTCGAGGAATGAACGCGTGGCGTCGTAAGCCAACCGCGCGGTCAACGCGAGCGAGTAGGGACCACGCGGGCGAAGCTCCACCTCGAGCACGAAGACGATGATGACACGAAGGATGGATACGCTCACCGCATGAAGATGCGGGCGACGTGGGACGCGCTCGCGTCCGACCCGGACGCCTACGTCGGCGATCCCAGGCGAGGCCGCCTCGAGCTCGAGGGTCTCTTCGACCGGCTCGGCGCTGATCCGCGAGGCGGGCGGTGCGTCGAGGTCGGTTGCGGCCCTGGCCGCATGACGGCTGCCCTCGCGGAGCGGTTCGACCGCGTCCTGGCGCTCGACGTCTCACCGGCGATGCTCGAGCGGGCGCGCGTCGCCGTCCCGGACCAGCGAGTCGAGTTCCGAGCAGTCTCGGGCGAACGGCTCGACGGGGTCGATGACGCAATCGCAGACGTGCTCGTGTGCTACCTGGTCCTGCAGCACTTGCCCTCACGTACGGCCGTTCTCGCGTACCTCGCCGAGTTCGCCCGGGTTCTGAAGCCGGGCGGGGAAGCCTTTGTGCAGCTGCCGTTGCTCGACGACGGGCTGCGCGCACGCGCGTGGCGCGCCCTACGCTCGGCACTCGTGCCCCTGACGTCGCTCGGGCCGACCCGGCGCCGCGAGTTCCGCGGCGTCCGGCTCACCCGCCCAGAGCTCGATTCGGGTCTGGAGCGCGTCGGCTTGCGGGTCGTCGCGACCAACGTCGGCCCGGACGCGCCCTACCGCTACAGCCGCGATCTGTTCTTCCGGCTGACGCGGTGACCGCGCTCGCGGTCGCGGTCTACGCCGTTCTCCTGGCGATCGCGGCGGTGGCCGTCTGGCGGCGTCCGGTCGTTGCCCTCTACGTCTTCATCGTCGCGCTCGCGCTGCACAACGCAGCGATGGACGCCCTCTACGCGGCCGGTATTCACGGCCACGCCCTCACCGCGATTCAAGCGTGGAAGGATGTCCTGCTGCTCGTCGCGCTCGCACGCGTCGGGTTCGATGCCGCGCGCGCGCGCCGACTCCCGTTTCGGCCGCTGCTTCCGGATGCGCTCGCGCTCGCGTTCGCTGCCGTCGTTCTCGTCTACGCGCTGATCCCGCAGGACGCTCTCGGCGGGCACGCCACCGACAAGGCCGTCGCCTACGCGCTCCGCCACGACCTCGCCGGCGTCGCCGCGTACTTCGTCGGACGAGCGGCTGTACCGCGCATGCGCGACGTGCGCTGGCTCGTCCTTGCGGTCGCCGCCTCGGTCGCAGCGTGGGGACTGATCGACGCCTACGCAATCGACCTCGACTGGTGGCGCCACAACGGAACCGTGGGCTACTTCCGCAACCAGCTCCGCTTCGACTACGGCCCTGGGCTCTCCCATTTGCCGGAGAACTTCGTCTACAACAACGGGAACGAGCAGGAGCTGACGCGGCGACTCATCTCGACCTTCCTGTCGCCTCTGGGCACCGCGTACCTCTGCGTCGTCGCGCTCCTCCTCGCGCCGCGCACCCGCGTCGCGCTACCCCTCGTCGCGCTCGCAGCAGCGGGCCTGCTGTGGACGCACACGCGGGCGGCGCTGCTCGGGCTCGCCGTCGGCCTGGTCGTGCTCGCGGCCGTCTGTCGCCGTGCCTGGCCGCTCGCCACCGCGGCTGCCACGCTCGCCGTCGGCCTCGCCGTCCTCGCCGTCTTCCCCGACATCGGCCCGCGCGCGCACTTCACGTCGCGCGAGCTCGCGTATCAGCGCGCGCAGGCACAGAAGAACGGGCCGACGAGGCTCGAGCCGTCCGCCGAGTCGCACCTCAGCGAGCTGTGGGACGGGATCAGCACTGTGGCCGACCATCCGCAGGGATACGGCCTCGGCAACGCCGGCGAGGTCGCGTTCCGCGAGGACATCCCGATCAGGGCGGGAGAGTCGAACTACACCGAGCTCGGCGTCGAGACCGGCCTGTTCGGCGCGCTCTTGTTCATCGCGTGGAACCTCGCGCTGCTCGCCGCGCTCGTCCGCGCGCGCCGAGGCGCGCTCGCAGCGATGCTCGCCGCCGTGCTGGTCATCGCGATCCAGACCGACGCGTACGGCATTCCCTGGATTGCATACTGCGTCTGGTGGCTCGCCGCCTCAGGACTCGCGAATGAGCATCGATCCCCGCGTTGACATCGGCCACGTTCACCTCAAGGTGAGCGACATCGATCGCGCGATCGCCTTCTACGAGGGCGTGCTTGGCTTCGAGGTCATGCTCCGGGCCCGAGACGAGGCGGCGTTCCTCTCCGCCGGCGGCTACCACCACCACATCGGACTGAACACCTGGGAGTCCAAAGGCGCGGGCCCGCCGCCGCGAAACACAACCGGCCTCTACCACACGGCGATTCGCTATCCGGACCGCAAGGCGCTCGCCGAAGCGCTGCGCCGCGTCGTCCAGGCCGGTATCCCCGTCAGCGGTGCGAGTGATCACGGCGTCAGCGAGGCGATCTACCTCCGCGACCCGGACGACAACGGCGTCGAGCTCTACCGCGACCGCCCGCCGGAGGAATGGCCGAAGAACCCCGACGGCAGCTTCACGATGATCAGCGCGCCGCTCGACCTCGACGCGCTGCTGGCCGAGCTCGACTGACGGTTACCAGCGCGAGCGACGTCCGCGCCGGCTCGTGTAGACGCGCCGCGCGGGCGCGACGCGCATGCCCTCGCGCTCGAACTGCTGCGTGTGGCCGAGTAGCCGTGCGACGCGGCTCACCTCACCCTGCTGCTCCGGCAGCACGAGCGTCACACCGCGCCCGCTGCGGCCCGCGCGACCGGTGCGGCCGACGCGATGCACGTACGAGGTGCCGTCTGCAGGCGGATCGAAGTTGATCACGTGCGTGATGTTGTCGAGGTCGAGACCGCGCGCGGCAACGTCCGTCGCAACGAGCGTCGTGATGTTCCCGCTCCGGAACCGCGCCAGCGCTCGCTCCCGGGCGCCCTGCGTCATGTCGCCATGCAGCGCACCGGCGTGGATCTCGTGACGCTTGAGCTTCTGGACGAGACGCTCCGCACCGCGCTTGGTGCGGACGAAGACGAGTGCGAGATCGCGGTCGTTCTCGAGCTCCCGCACGAGCGCCTCGACCTTCGCGTCGGCCGTGACCGAGACGAACTTGTGCTCGACCTCGCCCTGCTCGCTCCCCTTCGGCAGTTCGGCCTCGAAGCGCGCGGCGTTCTGCGTGTAATCACGCGCTAGTTGCAGGACCTCGCCGTCGAGCGTGGCCGAGAAGAGCATCGTCTGCCGCTCGCGCGGCATGCGACGGAGGATCTTCTCGACCTGCGGCTTGAAGCCCATGTCGAGCATTCGGTCGGCCTCGTCGAGGATGAGGATCTGAACGCGGTCCAACGAGATCATGCGCCTATCCAGGAGATCCTGGAGGCGTCCCGGTGTCGCGACGACGACGTTTGCGGTTTTCGCTCGCTTGGCCTGCGCCCCGAGCGGTGCGCCTCCATAGACCGTTGCGACGCGCAACCGCTTCGGCGCGGCAACAAGCGCGATCTCGGCTGTGACCTGCAGCGCGAGCTCACGCGTGGGTACCAGGACCAGTGCCGCCGGCGAATTGCCCGGCTTCGTGCGCTCGACGATCGGCAGTGCAAACGCGAGCGTCTTGCCGGATCCCGTCGGCGCCTTCGCGAGCACGTCGGTGCCGGCGAGCGCGTCCGCAAGGACTAGCGACTGGATCCGGAAGGGACTGGTGATGTTGCGCGCGGCGAGGACCTGGTCGACCTCGGCGCTCACGCCGAGCGCGCGGAAAGACTGCTGTGACACGTTCTACTCCTTCTGTTTGGCTCGAGACAGTCCACTCGAAGCCGCCAAAGGAGGAACCGAGAAGCTCAATCTCACTGGACGGCCCGATGCCGTCCGTGCTCACACGGTAGCAGTAGCCCGCGACGTTTCAATCACCCTTTCGCTCCCAGGCGATCGGATCGGCTGCCACGTCGATGCCGCGTTCGCGTAGCGCCGCGGCGACGACCTGCCGCCGGTACGAGTCCCGCGTGAGCACATGGGCGACCGCCGCGCCGAAGGTGAAGCTCACCGGCGGATCGCACGTCGCGTCGACGAACGCGGTGTCCCAGGCGTCGCGGCGCGCAACATCCGAGACGAGCGTCGCGAACTCCCAGCCGGCGCGCCCGAGACGCTCGCGCAGCGCCGGCAAAGACGTGTCGGTCGCCTCCACGAACTCGCGGCCTCCGATCGCGGCCGACCACATCTCCTTGGTGAAGACGAGCCGGTTGAGCATCGAGCGGATCGACGGCGACTCCTCGGCGAACGAGTCCGTCGGCGGGCTCACCGGTACGGGCTCGTCGAGTGCTGTGTCGTCGAGCGTCGACGCCGCGTCGATCAGTTGTTCGGCGAGCCAGTTGTCGTGCTCTACGAGACGGGTGGTGAGATCCATCGTCTGCCTCCTCTCGTTGCCCGGAACCAGGAGGCCTCCGGGCGGATGGAAATGGATGCCGTTGGGTGCGTCAGCCTTGAAGTCGCCGGCGAAGCGACTCGGAGCGACGCCGTACGCGCGCCTGAATGCGCGCGTGAACGCCTCGAGCGACGCATACCCTGCGCCGAAGGCGGCGTCGGTCGCGGACGCGCCGCGCGTCAGCTCGTACGCGGCACGCTCGAGCAGCAGGCGGCGGCGGAACGCGGCGGGCGACTCGCCCAGGATCGCCGCGGACAAGCGGTCGAAGTGGAAGCGGCTCAAGTGCGCGCGTCGCGCGAGCTCCGCGCCGGCGGCCGGGTCGTCGATGTCGACCAGAACGTCGATGATGTTGCGAAGCCGATCTTCCATCCCGGTCATCCTCCCTCGCCCAAAGCGTGTCCGCCTGATCGTTCTTGCCCTTGTGCGCCTGACCAACTCGCCGCCGCGCTCGGCGACGAAGCGTGCTCAGGGGCTCAGGCTGAACGGGGGATATCGGTCGGTGACGAGGGCGAAGGCGTAGCCGGCCACGCGATTCGTCCAGCGGAACACACCCGCGACGAATTCGAAAAGGCCCCGCGGATAGCGGCCGGTGAAGAGAATCGCGAACCAGGCGAAGATCACCGCGAAGAATGCGAAGAGCCAGAGGAACGCGAGCAGGATGTAGTGCGGAATCGCGAGGAACCACTTCACGAGCGGAAGCCAGCGGTTCAGTCCCTCCTTGGCGTCCGGGTAGGGCAAGTCGAGCGTGACCGACTGCTGCTCGTCGGTGGACGGGTAGTGATCGTCCATCAATGCGAGGAAGACGCCGACCCGGTTGGAGAACCTCAGCAGCTCGAGGTTCCAGTCGAACCACCAGCGCGGGTACTTCTGCCGGAACAGGATCAGCAGGAGCGGCGCCAGAAACAGCACCCCTCCTGCGCCGGCGGCGATCGAACCGGCGTGCTCAGCTCCGCTGTAGATCTCAGTGTGCCCCTCGACGGTCGCCGCCACGATCAAGATCGGAATTGCGACGATGATCCGGAAGGCCGTCGTCAGCCGGTTGAGCTCGCGGTCCGGGTACTCGACCGAGAACTGCACCGGATACGGCTCGGCCGCTCCCTGGGCGGTCGGATCCATGTCCCTGATGATGACAGGCTCGCCCGACTGCGGTTAAAGTCGGGTATGGCCCGCGTCTCGGAGATCCTGCGTGGAAAGGGCGCCGATGTCCTCAAGATCCACGCCTCGGCCACAGTCTTCGACGCGATCAAGAAGATCGTCGACAAGAACGTCGGCTCGATCCTCGTCACGGAGGGCGACGAGGTCGTCGGGATCATGACCGAGCGCGACTACCTGCGGAAGATCGCCGTCCTCGGACGCACGAGCCACGAGACCCTGGTCAGCGAGATCATGACCGCGCCGCTCGTGTACGTCACGCCGGAGACGACGATCGAGGAATCGATGGCGATCATGACCGACCGGCGGATCCGCCACCTCCCCGTCGTGGAGAACGAGGACGTCGTCGGCATCATCTCGATCGGTGATCTCGTCAAGTTCCAGTCGCGCGAGCAGAGCTTCCAGATCCAGTACCTGACCGAGTACATCTCGGGCCGTTAGCCCGCGACCCGCGAGTCCGGCCGGGGACCTGTGCTACACCTTTCCGTAGTGGCAAAGACGGTCGAGCAGCGCGACTCCGTCGTGATCCGCTTCGCGGGCGATTCGGGGGACGGCATGCAGCTCACGGGCGGGCAGTTCACGAGCGAGACTGCGCTGCTCGGGAACGACCTCTCGACGTTCCCGGACTATCCGGCCGAGATCCGCGCGCCCGCCGGGTCGCTACCCGGCGTCTCCGGCTTCCAACTCCATTTCGCTGACCACGACATCCTCACGCCGGGCGACCAGCCGGACGTGCTCGTCGCCATGAACCCCGCAGCGCTGAAGACGAACCTCAAGGATCTCGTCAAGGGCGGCACGCTGATCGTGAACAAGGATGCGTTCACCGAACGCAACCTCGACAAGGCCGGCTACGCGGCCAATCCGCTTGAGGATGGCTCGCTCGGCGAGTTCCAGGTGCACGACGTCGGCCTGACGTCGATGACGCTCGAGGCGCTCAAGGAGATCGACGTCACGAAGCGCGAGGCCGAGCGGGCGAAGAACATGTTCGCGCTCGGCCTGATGTCGTGGCTCTTCCATCGTCCCACCGAGGGGACGCTCGCGTTCCTCGAGAAGAAGTTCGCGAAGGCGCCGAACATCCGCGAGGCCAACATCAAGGCGTTCCAGTCTGGCTATGCATTCGGGGAGACGACGGAGACGTTCGCCGTCTCGTACGAGGTGAAGCCGGCGACGCTCGCGCCGGGCACCTACCGCAACATCACCGGCAACCAGGCGCTCGCCTACGGGCTGATCGCCGCGTCCAAGCTGAGCGGCCTGCCGCTCTTCCTCGGCGCTTACCCGATCACGCCGGCGTCGGCGATCCTCGAGGAACTCGCGCGGCACAAGACCTTCGGCATCCGGACGTTCCAGGCCGAGGACGAGATCGCGGCCGTCGGCGCCGCGGTCGGGGCGTCGTTCGGAGGTGCGCTGGGCATCTGCACGTCTGCGGGGCCGGGGATCGTGCTGAAGCAGGAGACGATCGG
>DASVFB010000010.1:0-2823 GCA_036380275.1 Gaiellaceae bacterium
GCCACGGCGGCGATTCTAGTCCGCGCGAGGTACGCGCTCGAAATGCTCAGTTCTCCACGTCGTGTGGAAGCCGGAGCCGACCGGCGCTCCGAACGCGAGCAGAAGCGTGGCGTCCTCGACCGCAACCGCCGCGCGCCTGACGCCGGGGTCCGGAATCGCCACCACGCTCAGCGCCCCGGCCTCCAGCTCGTCGCCGTCGAGCGTGAACCGGGCCGTTCCCCTCAGCACGACGTAGAGCTCTTCCTGGTTGCTCGCCGTCTCGTCGTGCTCGTGCACGAAGCTCGTGCCGGCGTCGCCGCCGAAGGCGTTCACGCCGAACGCGCTCAGCCCGAAGTGGTGCTGGATCGGATACCAGTCGTAGTCGTCCGGGTCGTCGGTGGGCACGAGCGGCAGCTCGTCCAGCCGCTTGACCCAGTAGCGGCCGCCGGACATGCCCAGAGGCTACGCGTCGCCGGGAAGATCCGTGCTCGGAAACGTGCCCTCGGCGCGCTTGCGGCGACGGTCCCGGATCAGGCGCTTGCCGCCGTAGGACCGCCCCGTGCGGCGGTCGTCCCCCTCGCGGCGGTCGACGATGACGGTCACGTTCGGGTTGTCCTTGTAGTACTCGACCATCTTCTCGTAGAGCTCGTCCTCGAGCTCGCGGGGGATCACGCAGTAGATCATCCTGCTTCGGATTGTAGGGAGGGCCCGCCCGGGCGCTAGACCGGAGAGATGTCGGGCGCGATGCGGCCGTCGCGCGTGAGCTTCGCGTTCCAGCTCGTGAACATCGACTCCAGCTCGCCCGGGTCGTGGCCTCGCTCGGCGAGCCGCACCGGCTGCGCCGACTCCGGCGAGACGCGGTACTGGTACCACGAGATGTCCCAGGCGACGCTCAGGACGACCTCGCTGCTCGTGCCCGACAGCGGCACGATCGAGGCCTTTGGCTCCCCGAGGCTCTTCGCGATTCCGGCGATCGTGCGCCGGAAGTCGCTCTCGTTGAACAGCTCGGCCGCTTCCACCATCGCCAGCTCGTGCTGCGAGAGACGGCGCAGGATCGGCTCCTCGACGACCGGTTCGACCATCGGCTTCTTCGACTCGAAGAGACCGCCGAGCCACTGCCTGCGCCTGCGCCGCTCCGAGACCATGGGTGATGTCGGGCTGCCCTCCTTGATCCAGCCGTACTCGCTCGCCGTCTCCTGGCAGAGCGGGCAGACGTCGACGAAGTGGTGGCCGTCGGGTGAGTAGCGGACTGTGCGCTCGCCGACGAGGAGCGTCCGCTCGCAGATCGCACACGTGCGCACCGCTGTAACTGCCTGCGGGGTGATGCGCATGAAGCGAAGACCTTAGCGCGTCGTATCACACGGGCCGCGCTTTGTGGGCAGCGACCGCAGACGAGGCCGTGGGTCAGTGCCCGAAACGCGCTCTAGACCTTGGCCTCTTCGAGCTCCTTCTTCGTCTCGTCGATGATCTTCTGCGCGATGTGCGACGGAACTTCCTCGTAGCGCAGGAAGTGCATGTGGTAGTCGCCGCGGCCGCCGGTAAGCGACGTGAGCGCCTGCGAGTAGGTGAGGATCTCCGCCATCGGCACCTCGGCCTTGATCGAGGTCATCCCGGCCCGCGGCTCCATCCCCTGCAGCCGCCCTCGCCGTGAGTTGAGGTCGCCGTTGACCGCGCCGACCGCGTCGTCCGGGACGCTGACCTCGACCTCCATGATCGGCTCGAGCAGCACCGGGTCTGCCTTCGCGTAGGCGTCCTTGAACGCCATCGAGCCCGCGATCTTGAACGCCATCTCGGAGGAGTCGACGTTGTGCTGCTGCCCGTCGACGAGGCGCACGCGCACGCCCTGCACCGGCGCCCCTGCGAGCTCGCCGTGCTGCATCGCCTCCTGGATGCCCTTGTCGACTGCGGGCCGGTAGCTCTGGGAAATCACACCGCCGACGATCTCGTCGACGAACTCGTAGCCCTCGCGCTCGGGGAGCGGCTCGATCACGATCGCCGCGTCGCCGAACTGGCCGCGGCCGCCCGTCTGCTTCTTGTAGCGGTGTCGCGCCCGCGCCTCCTTGCGGATCGTCTCGAGGTACGGCACGTGCGGCTGGTGGAGCTCGACGTCGACGCCGAAGCGGCTCTTCAACCGGTCGACCGCGACCTCGACGTGCATCTGGCTCATCCCGCTCAGCAGCTGGTCGCCGGTCTGCGCGTCGCGCCGCAGCACGAGCGTCGGGTCCTCCTCCGCGAGCCGCCGCAGCGAGGAGGCGACCTTCTCCTCGTCGCCCTTCGCCTTCGGCGTCACCGCGAAGCTCATCACCGGCTCCGGGAAGTCGAGTTGCGGCGGCTCGAGCTCGCGCTCGGCATCGAGCAGCAGGTCGCCGGTAGTCGTCTCCTTCAGCTTCGCGACCGCGCCGATGTCGCCGGCGCCGAACTCCTTCGCCTGCTCGTGCTCCTTCCCCTGCAGCGTGAGCAGCGCGCCGACGCGCTCCTTCGTGTGCGAGCGCGCGTTGACGACGGTCGCGTCGGAGGAGAGCGTCCCGCTGAGCACGCGGAAGAGGTTGATCCGGCCCGCGAACGGGTCGGCGACCGTCTTGAAGACGAACGCGGCCGTGCCGGCGCCGTTCACGTCGATCGAGGCGGGGCGCTTGGCCGGCGACGGCACGCCCTCGACGAGCAGGTCGAGCAGCGCCGTCGTGCCCAGGTTCTTCGTGGCGACGCCGCACGCGACCGGGAACAGCTCTCCACGGGTGACCGCGTCCTTGAGCGCGTGCGCGACTTCCTCGGTGCCGAGCTCCTCGCCGTCGAGGTAGCGCTCCATCAGCCCCTCGTCGGTCTCGACGACGGAGTCGAGCAGCT
>DASVFB010000011.1:0-4254 GCA_036380275.1 Gaiellaceae bacterium
GTGCTGGTCGCCGTCGACGACGTGCAGTGGTTGGACGGTCCGAGTGCAGCAGTGCTCCAGTTCGCGTTTCGCAGGCTGCGGCGCGAGCCCCTCGGTGTCCTCGCCACGCTCCGGCCCGGTGGGCCTGAGAACGTTCTCGACCTCGAGCGAGCGCTCATCCCGATCGAGCGCCTGCGCCTCGGTCCGCTGAACGCTGCGTCGATCCACCGCATCGTCCGCTTGCAGCTCGGTATCGCGTTGCCGCGGCCCCTCTTGCTTCGTGTGCACGAGGCGAGTCACGGCAATCCTTTCCATGCGCTCGAGCTTGCACGAGCGTTCGACGTGGGCGGAGAGTTCGAGCCGGAGGGCTCGCAGCAGTTGCTGCGCACACGGCTCGCCGCGCTGCCCGCGGACGTGCAGGAGGTCCTGCTCGTTGTCGCGCTGCTCGCGGATGCAACGGTGTCGACGGTGCAGGCGGTCGTCGACGACGCGGACGAGAGTCTCGAGGTGGCCGTGGCGTCCGAGCTGCTGGAGCGATCCGGCGACGTCGTCCGGTTCAGGCATCCATTGCTCGCGACCACGGTCTCCACGCGGGCGGACGACGATCACAAGCGCGGTCTTCACCGCCGCCTCGCCGACGTCGTGAACGACCCCGAGGCACGCGCCCGGCATCTCGCGCTCGCCGCCTCAGGCCCCGACCTCGAGGTTGCCGCGGCCCTCGACGACGCGGCTCACGCTGCACTCGCACGGGGAGCGCCGAGCGCGGCCGCGGAGCTGCTGGAGCTGGCAATCGGTCTGACGCCGCCGGGGCGCGAGGAAGACCTGCGGCGCGGCAAGCTCGCGGCGGCCGAGGCGCACTTCAGCTCAGGTGCGATCTCGCGCGCGACCGCCATTCTCGAAGAGCTGCTCGACGAGCTGCCGCCCGGGGAGGAGCGCGCGGACGTGCTCGTGCGACTCGCGCGCGGCACGCACGATCTCGAAGCGACTCTCGACCTTGCCGAGCGCGCGCGTCGTGAAGCCGTCGACGACGACGCGCTTCTCAGCCGCGTCCACCTGCTGCTCGGGTCGACCTGGCCGCTTCGCGGCATGGTCTCCGCGCTCGAGGACGGCCGCCTCGCGCTCGACCACGCGGAGCGCTCGGGCGAGCGCCGCTTGATCCTCGACGTCGCTGCGCGGCTCTCGCTCTGGGAGCTCTGGGCGGGGCGCGACCCGACCGAGTTGCTCGCGCGCGCGGTGGCGCTCGAGCAGGCCGATGACGATCTACGCGGCTACCAGAGCCCGCGTATGCCGCTCGCCCTGCAGCGCATGTACCAGGGCCGGCTGGGCGAGGCGCGCACGATTTTCGATGCGCTGCTTGCCGAGGCGGTCGCGCTTGGGGACGAGATCGCTGTGCTCGCAGTTCGCGGCCGGCTGGTCGACGTCGCGCTGCGCGCGGGAGAGTGGGCGTACGCGGAGGCTCATGCCGACGCCGCGTACGAGCTCGCCGAGCAGATCGGGCTCGAACACGACGGTGGCCTCACGGTCCTCTGGAAGGCACTCGTCGCGACACAGCTGGGACGCGTCGACGAGGCACGATCGTTCGCGGAGCTGGGCGCGCGCCTGGCCGCCGAAGCGAACCAGGAGAACACGCGCGTTATGCATCAAGGCGTCGTCGGGCTGCTGGAGCTGTCGCTCGGCAACGACTCCGCCGCGCTGCCGGCGTTGCAGCCGCTGCTCGACTGGGTGGCCGAGAAGGGGCTGGCGCTCGCCACGCATCCGGCCGCGCCATACGCGCTCGACGCGCTCGCGGCCGCCGGCCGCGTCGAGGAAGCGTCGCGTCTCGTCGACGAGCTCGAGCTCGAGGCCCGCACGATCCAAAGCCCTTGGGCACTCGCGATCGCAACGCGCTGCCGCGGCCTCCTCTCGTCAAACGAGGAGGTTCTCGAGTCCGCGCTCGCGTACGACGCGGACGAACGCTGGCCGTTCGAACGCGGCCGCACGCTGCTCGTGCTGGGACGGGTGCAGCGACGCGCGAGGCGGAAGGCGGCTGCAAAGGAATCGCTGGAACGCGCGCTGGAGATCTTCGAGGAACTGCCCGCTCCGCTGTGGGCACAACGTGCGCGCGAAGAGCTCGGTCGCATCGGCCTCCGCCGCGCCGCACCTGGCGAATTGACGGCGAGCGAGCGGCGTGTAGCCGAGCTCGCGGCGGCTGGTCTCACGAACCGCGAGGTCGCGGCACGCCTGTTCATGAGCCCGAAAACGGTCGAGGCAAACGTCGCTCGCGCTTATCGCAAGCTCGGGATTCGCTCGCGCGCCGAACTCGGTGCCCGGCTAGCCGACACGCAAGACGCCGCACAAACGTAGGGAAACACCCGATTCCTTCGCGCCGCGTGCGGCCTATCGTCGAAGGCGGTGCTTCAGTATCTGATCCGGCGGGTTCTCTGGGCCTGCGTGCTCTTTTTCGTGATCACGGTCGTCGCGTACGTGATCTTCTTCATCATCCCGGTGAACCCGGCAGCGCTGGCGTGTGGCCAGCGTGCGACGCCGGAGTGCATCTCGAACGCGAAGGAGAACCTGGGCCTCGACAGTCCCGTGTACGAGCAGTACGGGCGCTTCCTCTGGAGGCTCGTCGGCCACCAGGACCTCGGTAAGTCGTACTTCAACCGCCAGAGCGTCAACGAGACGGTGATGAACGCGGCGCCGGTCACGGCATCGCTCGTCCTCGGCGGCGCGATTCTCTGGATGCTGATCGCGTTGCCGATCGGGATCCTGTCGGCCCTCCGCCCACGATCGTTGCTCGATCGAACATCGATGGTGTTCGTGTTGATCGGGATCTCGGCGCACCCGGTGTGGATCGGCCTGATCCTCAGCTATGTCGTGGGCTTCAAGCTGGGCTGGACGCCGATCACCGGCTACTGCGACTTCTTCAACCCGACGACGGACTGTGGCGGGCCGATGCAGTGGGCGTGGCACATGGTCCTGCCCTGGATCACGTTCGCGATCTTGTTCGCCGCGTTGTATGTGCGGATGATCCGCGCGAATGTGATGGAGACGTCGAACGAGGACTACGTGCGCACGGCGCGCGCGAAGGGCGCCCCGGAGCACGTCGTGATCCGCACTCACATCTTGCGGAACGCGCTGCTGCCGATCGTGACGATGCTGGGGATGGACATCGGCGTTGCGCTGGGCGGCGCGATCTTCACCGAGACGGTGTTCTCGTTGCCGGGGTTGGGGCAGACGGCGTTACAGGCGATCTCGAACTTCGACCTGCCGACCGTGCAGGGAATCGTCGTCTTCGCGACGCTCTCGATCATTGTCTTCAACCTCGTCGTCGACCTGCTCTATGCCGTCATCGACCCGAGAATCCGACTGACGTAGCAGCCAACAGTCCAACATTTTCCAGTGGTAACCGTCTAAACTCCCCAAGCCCGTGGCACGCGACAAAGATCTCGTCTCCTCCCAGGCCGGTCTCGCAGCTGCTGTCGCAGTCGAGTCGGGGCCCACCCTCGGCGAAGGTACAGAGCCGGTTCGCGCACGGAGCTACTGGGAGCAGGTGTGGATCCGCTTCCGCCGCGACAAGGTCGCGATGGCGAGCGGCTTCTTCATCATCTTCCTGGTCCTCACCGCGATCTTCGGGGGACCGCTGGCGGCGCATCTGCTGGGCCACGGCCCGAACGACATCTTCTTCAACGGCGTGAACGACGACCTGCTGCCGGTCGGCCCCTGGACGCACGTGCAGACGCCCGACGGCGGCACGACCCTGTTCATTCTCGGGGCGGACGGCACGCTCGGCCGCGACGAGTTCTTGCGCCTGCTCTACGGCGCCAGGGTCTCGCTCGAGGTGGCGGTGCTGTCGACGATGGGCGTGATGATCATCGGGATCACGATGGGTGTCGTGGCGGGCTACTTCCGCGGCTGGATCGACGCTGTGATCTCGCGGATCATCGAGGTCACGATGGCCTTCCCGGCGCTGCTCTTCATCATCGCGCTGGCGGCGACCATTGGGCAGCGGCTCAACAACATCACATTCGGGGTCTTCGGCAAGGGTGTTGTCACCCTGATCCTGGTGTTCACGGTCTTCGGCTGGTTCTATCCGGCCAGGATCGTTCGCTCCTCGGTGCTCTCGCTCCGGGAGAAGGAGTTCGTGGAGGCCGCACGGATGGTCGGGGCGAGCGACATGCGGATCATGCGCTCGCATGTTTTGCCGCATCTCGTCGCGCCGATTGTCGTCGTCTCCACGCTGATCGTCGCGCAGTACATCCTCGCCGAGGCGGGCTTGTCGTTCCTCGGCCTGGG
>DASVFB010000012.1:0-24855 GCA_036380275.1 Gaiellaceae bacterium
TCAGCTGGCACCTACCGCGCCTGAGCCGCTGGTCGCGAAGGACGCAGCGGTGGCACCAGCGCCGCTCGCGGTCATCTCGGATCCGACGACGGGTCTCGACACGGAGACGTTCAGCGTCAACCCGACGAACACGCCGCACACAATCGGCGCCGAGAAGTACTGGTCGGGCCCGGACGGCGTCCAGGTCACGCACTTCCGCCCGATCCAGCCGAAGCAGCTCGTCCCGCTCACGGGCACATCGGCTCACGGCGGGTTGATCACCGAGCTGACGTCCAGCGACGTGAACTGCGTCGACCCGGTCTATGCGAGGCCGATCGTCGACCTGACCGCGAACGAACGCGAGCTTTCATTCGGCGACGTCGCCTTCCCCTCGAAGGTGCAGACGGTGCGCACATTCGAAACACCCACCGGGCGCGTGCAGCAACTCGTGCTCGTGACGGGCCAATTCTTCACTCAGCCGTGTGCGACGAATCAAGACCCACAGGTCGGCGTGCAGCGGCTGTTCAGCCACGTGGCTGGGCACGTGTTCCGATCGACGAGCGCGGACTACATCCCACCGGCGTTCCAGTCGATCAACGCCACGCGGGTAAGCGGTAACGCAGCATTCGCAGTCGACGTGACCGACCAGACGCCGACCGGAGCCGGTCAGGTCAAGGAGGTCGTCGTCGGCGTGCGCAGCGGCTCGCAGTCGGCCTGGACATTCGCCGACCTCGTACAGTCGGCGGCGAACATCCAGCGCTGGACGGGCGCCGTCCCGATCGG
This sequence comes from Gaiellaceae bacterium, assembly GCA_036380275.1. Classification (GTDB taxonomy): domain Bacteria; phylum Actinomycetota; class Thermoleophilia; order Gaiellales; family Gaiellaceae; genus DASVFB01. Next base: position 763 of record DASVFB010000012.1, read on the forward strand.
CGACCCGGATTTCGAGTACTTCGTTCAGGCGGTCGATGCCGCCGGAAACGTTGGAGTGAGCACGAACAAAGGCTTCTACTTCGCCGCGAGCACGGCCCCGCCGCCGGTCGGCAACGTCGACGTAGCGCCGACCACGACACCACCCCCCTCGGGCTGGTTCGACGGCAGCGCTGACGTCCAGGTAACCGTCGGCGGCCATGCGCCGGAGCCCGGAACGACGACGGTGTCCGTGGACGGCGGGCCTGAACAGCCTTACATCCATCCCGTTCATGTGACCGGCGATGGTCTACACACGGTGCGGGCTCTGTCGACCGCTGGGTCGGATTCGACCTTGTTCCTGATTGACAGCGGTCCGCCGACGGTCACGATTGCGACGCCCGCGGCCGGTGCCGTCTTCACACAGAATCAGCCTGTGACGGCCTCGTTCGTCTGTGCCGATGCGGGGATAGGCGTACAGTCGTGCACGGTCACCGGGCCGGCGTTCAGCACGTCGGTGCTAGGGACCCACCAATTCTCGGTCACGGGCACGGACAGGCTCGGCAAATCGCGCACGGTGACCGTGTCGTACGAGGTGAAGGCGAGCGTGACCGGCAAGATCGTGTTCTCCCGGTCCAACCGGATCTGGGTGATCAATCCCGACGGAACAGGCCTCAGCCAGCTCACGGGGCTTGCCGGACGGGATCCAGGCACGAACTTCGACGACCAGCCCGCGAAGTCGCCCGACGGGCGAAAGGTTGTGTTCGCACGGCGTTCCACGGCGAGCGGTGCACGCCAGCTCTGGGTGATCGACGCGGACGGACGCAATCCAGTCGCGATCACGTCCGGACCAGGAGACAACACGGATCCCGCGTGGTCGCCCGACGGCTCCAAGATCGCATTCGGTTCAACCCGCCCGGGCTCGCAAGGGATTGACGTCTGGGTGGCCACTTGGAATCCGTCCACGCTTTCCGGCTATGTGAACCTGACGAATACGATCGGCGACGACGTCACTCCGTCCTGGTCGCCGACGAGCGCCGGAAAGATCGCCTTTGCGTCTAACCGGAACAAGAGCCAGTTCGAGATCTTCACGATGACAACCGCGGGCGGCAGCGTGACGCGGTTGACGAACGACCCTCGCACCGATATCCAGCCGGGATGGTCGCCAGACGGGACGAAGATTGTCTTCTCGAGCGACCGAACATCCGGCAGCGGCGCGTTCGAGATTTTCGTAATGGGAACGCCGGACGGCAACACCCAGACACGTCTGACGACGCTCACTGGTGACGATACGGCGCCCTATTGGCTGGACAGCAGCCGAATCGTCTTTGCGTCCGCGCAGCTAAGAGGGCTTGCGATCGTGGCCCCGACCGGCGGCGCCTCAGCGAAGATCTCCAACACCGCCGCCGGCGACGCGAACCCCGGCTAGCACGTTCGCTACAGCAGTCGTTGGTCAGCGTGACTGGGAGGCAACACTGCCTGCGAGCCGTGCGTCGACGACGGCCTCGCCCGCCGCATGCGCGGCCGAATGGCCTGTCACCGCCGCGAGAAAGTCGTCGCGGTCGAGCGCGTACAGGAGCGAATCGACTGACGCCGTGACGGTTGCCGTCCGCGGCACGTCACGGAGCAGCGCGATCTCGCCGAAGTAGTCGGCGCGGCCTGCGGTCGAGTGGCGCCCGTCGACGTCGATGTCGAGCTCGCCGTCCGCGACGATGTAGAAGCGATCGCCGAGGTCGCCTGCGCGGATCACGAGCTCGCCCGCCTGCACAGGCACGCGAACGAGATGCGTCGACACGCGTTCCTTCGCGGCGAGCGACATAGGGGCAAACATCGGAACGCTCTCGATGAGCTCGAGCTCGGCCGCCGGGGCGACGACGCTGTCGAGCTCGACGAGCCGGCGGTACGTGATCAACGTCAGCAGCGGCAGGATCGAGCCGACGACGGCGAACGCAGCTCGCGGCCCGACCAGGTTCACAACAACCGGCGCCGCGATCGAGCCGAGCGCAACTCCACCCATCGCTAGGCCCCAGACGAGACCGAGCACACGCGTCAGCGTCTCGTCCGGGACGATCCGCTGCAGCAGCGTGAACACTGCGACGTCCTCGAGGCTGTTCGCGGCCCCGACGACTGCAAGCAGGAAAATCGTCGCGCCCAGGTACGGCCTCGGCGCGATCAGGATGAGCGGAATGCCCCATGCGACGAGCGCGATCCCGAACACGGTTGCCAGGTGGCGCCCTTTCAGCGTCATCGCGCCGAGCGCTCCGATCAGCCCGCCCACTCCAATCGCCGCCGTCAGGTAACCGACCTGCCCTGCGCTGCCGTGGAACACCTGGAACACGGCCACGACGATCAAGACGTTGACGCAACCTCGAACGAAGGTCTGCGCGACGATGAGTCCGACCACCATCGACGCTCCCTTCGTCTTGAGCACGACTCTGACGCCGCCGCTGAGCAGCCGGCGGACGCTTGCGTCGTCGCTGTCGGCCGTGAGGTCGATGCGTCCTTCGACCCTGACGAGTGCGAGCATCGCGGAACCCGCAAACAGAACTCCGGCGGCGACGGCGAACACGACGCCGGCATCGGCGGCGGCGACGAGAACGCCTGCGAGGATCGGCCCGACCAGGGTCCCGAGCCCCTCGATAGTTGACGTCGCGCCGTTCGACGCGATCAGTTCCTCCGGCGTGTGCGCGAGCGACGGCAGCAGCGCTTGCAGCGCGGGCCTGAAGAGCGTGGCGACGAGCCCGACCACGGCGGCGAGCGCAAACACGACAACCCGCTGCCCCGCGAATGCGGCCACGGCCGAGCCGGCCAGCGCAGTCGCGCCGAGAAGGGTCAGCGCGAGCAGGAAGCGCTCCCGCCTGAAGCGGTCGCCGAGCGACGCAGCGAACGGCGCGATGATCGCCGCGGGCAGCAGCCGAACGAGCCCGGCCACGCCGACGGCGGAGGTGCCGCCCTCCTCGTACGCGAAGACGCCTAGCGCGACGAAGTGCATCCACTCGGACGCGATCGCCGCGCCCCAGGCGAGCTGGACCCGCCGAACGTCTCGGTTACGCGCCGCAGTGCCGAGCGCCGAGACGACCTGCCTCGGGCTGATCATCCGCAGATTCAACCGCTTGATCGCTGCCGTTACAAGAGGTCGTCCCAGATGCGCGGCAGGACGTCGTCGAGAGACGTGCCCGTGCGTTCCTGGTTGGGCGGCAAAAACCAAGCCTGCGAAGGACGCAGGGAGCCCCGATAGCAGACCGCTATCGGGGCGACTGAGGACGCCCGCAGGCGCAGCGTTTGCAGCCGGCCAGGCAGACAACTGTGCTTGCGGTCGTGCCCACTAGAGCTGTCCGGGCAGCGCGAAGCGGTAGAAGGTTCGGCCGAGCTCGATCTTCCCGAGCACGCCGGGGACGAAGTCCTCGAGCGCTCGGGCGTTCTCGATGCCGCCGAGCGACACCGGCTCGTAACCCGCATCGCGGATCAACTGCTCGGTCACCTCGCGCGCGCCGTCTTCTGCTGCATAAAGGCAGCTCGGAGGGGTCGACTGGTTCGGGATCTCGTCGTAGAGCGCCGCGAAGTTCGCGTTGAACGCCTTTGCGACCGGACCGTTCGTGTGCGCCTTCACCTCGTGCGCGAACGATTCGTACTGATCGTCGCGGGCGGCAAACGAATTCTCCGCGTCGATCGCGATCTTCCCCTCGAGGCCGCTGACCTTGCTCAGCGCCTCCGACGCAGCGCCGCCCGGAACGGCGACGAGAACGACGTCGGCGTCCGATGCGTCACCGCCCTCGCGGCCGAGCGTCGTGACGTTGTGGCCCGCCTTCTCCCAGAGCCTGCCGAGCCCGCCGCCGATATTGCCTTTACCGATCGTTGTGATGTTCATGGATTCCGGAACGCGCGGCAGCCCCGTACGATTCCCCAGATGGCCCGCGACTACCCGACCGCACTCGAGCTCGTCGGCCACACTCCGATCGTCCGCTTCCAAAAGCTGGGCAACGAGACCGGGAGCACGCACCTCGCCAAGCTCGAGTACCTCAACCCCGGCGGATCGGTCAAGGACCGCATCGGCCTCGCGATGCTCGAGGCGGCCGAGCGGGACGGCAAGCTCAAGCCGGGCGGGACGATCGTGGAGCCGACGTCCGGAAACACCGGCGTCGGGCTCGCGATCGCGGCGGCCGCCAAGGGCTATCGCTGCATCTTCGTGATGCCGGACAAGATGAGCCAGGAGAAGATCTCGATGCTGCGTGCTTACGGCGCGGAGGTCGTGATCACGCCGACGGCGGTCGATCCCGACTCACCCGAGTCGTACTACTCGGTGTCGTCGCGGCTGGCCGAGGAGATCCCCGGCGGCTTCAAGCCCGATCAGTACTCGAACATGGCCAACCCGCAGGCGCATTACGAGGTCACGGGGCCTGAGATCTTCGATCAGACCGGCGGCGAGCTCGACGCGATCATCATCTCGGTCGGGACGGGCGGAACGATCTCCGGCGTCGGCCGCTACTTCAAGGAGCACGCGCCGAACGTCTTGATCGTCGGCGCGGATCCCGAAGGCTCCGTCTACACCGCGCAACGCGACACCGACGTCCATCCGTACTTCGTCGAGGGGATCGGCAAGGACACCTGGCCCGAGACCATGGATCCCGAGATCGTCGACGAGTGGATCCGCGTCTCCGACCGCGACTCGTTCCAGGTCGCGCGCCGGCTTGCGCGCGAGGAGGGGCTGCTCGTCGGCGGCTCCGGCGGCACGACGGTCTGGGCGGCGCTCGAGCTCGCGAGGAAGCTCGGCCCCGGCAAGACGATCCTCTCGATGCTTCCCGACAGTGGGCGCTCCTACCTCTCGAAGTTCTACGACGACAACTGGATGCTCGAGCACGGCTTCGTCGAACGGCGCACGGCCCTGCCCACGGTGGAGCAGCTCCTGGCGGCGAAGCATGCCGAGGAGCACGAGGTTCCCGATCTCATCACGATCTCGTCGCACCAGAAGGTGGGCGAGGCAATCAACGTCATGCAGCGTTACTCGATCTCGCAGTTGCCGGTCGTGCGCGACGGCCACAACGAGTCGCTCGCGGATTTCATCGGCTCGCTGCAGGACCGCGATCTGCTCGACCGCGTGTTCAAGAACCCGGACGCGCTGCACGAGGACGTTGCCTCGGCAATGCAGCCGCCCCTGGCAGCAGTCGAGATAACGCAGACGCTCGACGAGGTCTTCTCGACGTTAACGGGGCGGACGAACGCCGTCGTTGTCGCCCGTGACGGCAAGCCCGTCGGCGTCCTCACACGCTCCGACCTCCTCGAGTATCTGGCTCACAGCAGGTGACGGCCGACCTCGAGAGCGTCCTCCGGGCGGCATTCCCCGAGGCGACGGAGGTGCGCGTCACCGACCGAACCGGCGGCGGCGATCACTTCCTCGTCGAGGTGACGAGCCCACGTTTCGACGGGCTGCCCCTGCTCGAGCAGCACCGCCTCGTCAACGAGGCGCTCGCAGCCCCGTTCGCGTCAGGCAGGATTCACGAGATGAGGATCAAGACGAAAGGGACCGGATGAACATCGAGCTCCGCGAACGCATCAAGAACGTGATCGAGACCGAGCCTGTCACGCTTTTCATGAAAGGCTCTCCACAGTTCGTCATGTGCGGCAACTCGGAGCGGGCGCTGCAGGCGCTGCGCGGTTCCGGAGCGCCGGTCACGGCGGTGGACGTGCTGCCCGACCCGGAGATCCGGCGGGAGCTGTCGGCGCTTTCGGGCTGGCCGACGATCCCGCAGGTCTTCATCGGCGGCGAACTCGTCGGCGGCGCCGACATCGTGGAGGAACTGGCCGCGAGCGGGGAGCTCGAACAGAAGCTCAGCGAATCGCTGGGCAACGGTTACCGGGACGAGGCCGCGCAGCGCGTCGTTTCGGTGCTCGTACCTGCGTAAACCGGCGGGTCGCTCAACGCCGCGCCTGGGACACAGCGCAAACGGCCACGCCCCAGGGACAGTCCCTCGGACATGAGCAATACGGCCGTTAGCATCGATCGGTGCGCATCGTCAATGCTCGCTTGCCCGCATCCGATCCCGACGCGCTCGTCGCTTGGTACGCCGGGTACGTCGACACGGCGCCGACCTTCGTCGCCGGCGAGACGAGTCCGCACCACTTCGCGTTCCACGTCGCCGACCTCGAGCCGTGGAAGCAACGACTCGACGTGAGCGAGGAGCACGACTTCGCGAGCTGGGCCGGCGCTCGGGCCGTGTACCTCCGCGATCCCGAGGAGAACGTCGTCGAGTTGATCGCACGGCCGCAAGCGCGGCCCGAACTCACCCTCGCCGAGGTCGGTTTACCGGTAGAGGACGTGACCGCGGCCGTCGCCGTCCTCGAGCACGAGCTCGGATTGCATCCGTACGACGAGTGGGACGACAGCTTTGCGCCGCTCGGCGACGACGACGGCCTGCTGATCGTCGTTCGCGTCGGGCGCGGCTGGTTCCCCGTCGGCGTGCCCGCGGGCTCGTCTCCGGTCGAGGTGACGATCGCAGGGGCATGTACCGGAAGCGTCGAGTTGCCCGGCAGTCGCCACCACGTCATCGGAACCTGACGCCGATACGATGAGTCGCCAGATGGACTTCGAGACGCGCGCGATTCACGACGGGCAGGAGCCGGATCCGACGACCGGCTCGCTCACGACGCCGATCTATGCGACGTCGACGTATGTCCAGGAAGAGGTCGGCAAGACCAAGGGCTACGACTACTCGCGCGTCTCGAATCCGACGCGAACCGCACTCCAGGCGTGCCTCGCGTCCCTCGAGGAAGCCGAGCACGGGGTTGCGTTCGCGTCGGGACTGGGCGCGACGACAACGCTCATGCACCTGCTCAATCCCGGCGATCGCGTCGTGCTGATCGCGGACGTCTACGGCGGGGTCTACCGCATGACCTCGCAGGTGTACGAGCCGAAGGGCTACGTCTTCGAGTACATCCCTGCGCAGGAGTTCGCGAACCTCGCCGACCATCTCGACGATAAGACGCGCATGGTGTGGGTCGAGACGCCGTCCAACCCGCTGCTGAACATCGTCGACATTCGCGCCGCAGCCGACGCGGCGCACGCTGTCGGCGCGGTCCTCGCCGTCGACAACACGTTCGCGTCGCCGTACCTCCAGACGCCGCTCGCACTCGGCGCGGACGTCGTCGTGCACTCGACGACGAAGTACCTCGGCGGCCACTCCGATGTGATCGGCGGCTTCGTCGCGACGAACGATCCGACGATCGCGGAGCGTCTCTTCTTCCTGCAGAAGTCCCTCGGCGCGGTACCGGGACCGTTCGACGCCTGGCTCGTCCTGCGCGGCATCAAGACGCTCGCTCTTCGCATGCGCCAGCACTGCGAGAACGCCCGCGCCGTCGTCGCGTACCTCGAGCAGCACGACTCGGTCGACCGTGTGTACTACCCCGGGCTGCCGTCGCACCCCGGGCACGAGATCGCGGCGCGACAGATGCGCGACTTCGGCGGCATGGTCTCCTTCCTCGCCCCGTCGGAGGAGGAAGCGCTCGCCATCGTCGCGCGTACGAAGATCTGGAAGCTCGCGGAGTCGCTGGGCGGGGTCGAGTCGATGATCGAGGTTCCCGCGTGGATGACGCACGCGTCGACGGCCGACGCGCCGTTCGCGCCGCCGAAGAACCTCGTCCGCCTCTCGGTCGGGATCGAGTCGGCCGACGACCTCGTCGCCGACCTCGCGCAGGCACTCGTTCCCGCAGCAGCGCACGCTTAGAACTCGTGCGCCTCGGCGCAATCGTCTTCATCGCCGGCGGCGCGACGCTCGCAGTGGAGATCTGCGCGTCGCGGCTGCTCGCACCGTTCTTCGGCAACTCGACCGTCGTCTGGGCAAACGTGATCGGCCTCATCCTCGTCTACCTCTCGATCGGCTACTGGTTCGGTGGGCGGATCGCCGACCGCATGCCGCGAACGGTCGTGCTCGGCAGAATCGTCCTCGTCGCCGCGGCGGGCGTCGTCGTCATTCCGTTCATCGCCCGCCCGTTCCTCGACGCCACGGTCAGCCGGCTCGACACTGCCTCGGTCGGCGCCGTCGTCGGCTCGTTCGTCGCGGCGCTCGCACTGTTCGCCGTCCCGGTAACGCTGCTCGGAACCGTGAGCCCGTTCGCGATCCGGCTCGCCGTGCCCTCCGTCGAACAGGCAGGCACGGTGTCCGGCCGTCTCTACGGCCTCTCGACGATCGGCGCCATCGTAGGCACGTTCGCAACGGCGCTCGTAGCCATTCCGTTCATCGGCACGCAGCGCACCCTGATCGGAACCGCAGTCCTGCTCGCGCTCGCCGCCGGGCTGCTGCTCGGACCTCGCTGGCAGCTGCTGACGATCGCCCTGGCCGCACTGCTCGCCGTGCCGCCGGGTGCGATCAAAGCGGCGCACGGCGTCCTCTACGAGGGCGAGTCCGAGTACCAGTACATCGACGTCCGCGAGCGCGACGACGGCTCGCGCGTACTCGAACTGAACGAAGGCGTCGTCGTCAACTCGGTCTGGTACCCGCACAGCGTCCTCACCGGCGGTGAGTGGGACATGTTCCTCGTCGTGCCGCCGCTCGTCCCCCACCCCGTGCGACGCGCGCTCGTGCTCGGCAACGCAGGCGGCTCGACCGCGCGCGGACTCGCCGCTCTGTACCCGGGCGTCGAGATCGACGGCGTCGAGCTCGACCCGAAGGTGACTGATGCCGCGCGGCGCTTCCTCGGGCTCGACGCGATCCCGCGCCTACACGTGATCACGGCCGACGCGCGCGCGTACCTGAGGAGCACGAGCAAGCGCTACGACGTGATCGCGATCGACACGTACAGGCAGCCGTACATCCCATTCCAAGTGACGACGCGCGAGTTCTTCGAGCTCGTCCGTTCGCACCTGACGCCCGGCGGAGCGGTCGCGCTCAACGTCGCACGCTTCCCCGGCGACCGCGGCCTCCTGAATGCGATCGCCTCCACCGTGCGCACCGAGCTCGGGCAGGCGTGGACGTGGGACGCGCTCCGGTTCAACACGCTGCTCTTCGCGTTCGAATCGCCCGTGACGCGTGAGGAGCTCGTGCGGCGAGTCGGCACCGCGCCCGCTCCCTTGCAGTCGCTCGTGCCCCTGTTTCGCCGGCAGGTCGCCCCCGCGGGTTTTCGCGGCACCCTTCTCACCGACGACCGCGCCCCCGTGGAGTGGCTCGCCGACCGCGCGATCGTCTCGTACATCGCAGGCGGCGGCCGCGTGCAGGAGGACCACCTGCCGACTCAGCCCTAACTGCTAGAAAACCGCGATGCCGCTCGAGCCCGTCGACCTGCTGCACCTGGGGAACGAGCACGTGATCGGCGTGTACGTCGTCGACACGCCGGAGGGTCCGGCGCTCTTCGACTGCGGGCCGGCGACCTGCTTCGAGCGGCTCGAGGCGGTCGTCGACCTGACCGAGATCAGGCACCTGCTGCTGTCGCACATCCATCTCGACCACGCCGGCGCCGCCGGCCACGTCGTGCGCGCGCACCCGCAGATCCGAGTCCACGTGGCCGAGATCGGCGCGCCTCACGTGATCGACCCGGCGCGGCTCATCGGTTCCGCCCGCCGGCTCTACGGTGACGAGCTCGACAGGCTCTACGGCGAACCGCTTCCAGTACCCCAGGAGAACGTCGAAGTGATCTGGGACACCGCCGCGGGCGTCAAATCGTTCCCGGCGCCGGGTCACGCGTCTCACCACGTGTGCTACCTGCTCGACGACGGGACGCTGCTCGCCGGCGACGCGACAGGCGTCCGCATCCTTCCCGGCAGGCATGTGCTTCCGCACGCGCCGCCTCCGGACATCGATCTCGAAGCGTGGGAGCGAACCTTCGACGAGGTGCTGCGCCACCAGCCCGAGCGTCTGGCGCTGATCCACTTCGGGGTCGTCTCGGGCACGGAGGACGTGGCCGAGCACATCGAGCGCACGCGCCTCTACCTCGGCGTTTGGGCCAAGCGGGTGCACGACGGCATGACCGAGGACGAGTTCGTCGCCGCCGCACGAGCGGACATCGAGGCGAGCGAGGGCGTCGGCGAAGGCGCGGGCGCGTACTTCCGGGCGGCTCCCCTCGCCCAGTCGTATCTTGGGCTGGAGCGCTACTGGCACAAGAAAGGAGAGCAGGATGCCGAAGCCGCCGCTTCCGGCTGAGGTCGACGCGCTGCTTCGCAAGGCCAACCCCGCGGTGATCGCGACAATCCGCGCCGACGGCTCACCGCATACGGCGGCAACGTGGTACGACTGGGACGGCGAGCGCCTGCTCGTGAACATGGACGCGACGCGTCTGCGACTCAAGAACATGCGCCGCGATCCACGGGTCTCCCTCACGGTGATGCTCGGCTCGGACTGGTACAGGCAGGTGACGATCTTCGGCCACGCCGTCGAGATTCGCGACGATCCGGAGTTCAAGGACATCGACCGGCTCTGCCTGCGCTACACGCGGCGCCAGTTCCAGAACAGGTTGCGCGCCAGGATCAGCGCCGTCATCGAGCCCGACTCCTGGTACGGCTGGGAGGGCTCCACCTACTGGCCGTAAAGCGCTGCAAAGTCTTGCGCGCGCGAATCGTCCTTTCGTCCCATGTCCCAGGGACTGTCCCTCGGACGGCGCCATTGTGGACCCGTGGCGCGGGCTACGCGCGGCTGCGCTCGATTGCCCGTTCGTATGCCTTGCCGTAATCGCGCACCATCCGCATCGGCGAAAAGCGCTCCTCGACGTAGCGGCGGAGCTCGCGCGAGTCGAGCCGATCGGCAGCCTCGAGCGCCTCGGGGATGATGCGGTAGTCCTCGACGATGATGCCGGAGCGGCCGTGCTCGATCACCTCGGGGACCGCCCCACGCGCCGTCGCGATCACCGGCGTACCACACGCCATCGACTCGATCATCACGAGACCGAACGGCTCTTCCCATTCGATCGGGAACAACGTCGCGCGCGCGTGCTGCAGCAGCTCGACTTTCTCGCCGTGCGAGACCTCGCCGAGCCACTCGATGCCGCCGCCGAGGTGCGGCTCGACGAACTCCGCGAAGTACTGACGCTCCTTCGGCTCGCGCATCTTGCCGGCGAGCTTCAGTGGCAGCCCGGCCTCCATCGCGACGGCGACGGCACGGTGGGCACCCTTGTCGGGGCTCATGCGCCCGAGGAACAGCAGGTAGTCGCCGCGTTGCGGCCGGAACGGATAGACGGAGAGATCGAGCGCGTTCGGACAATTCGCGAGCCAGTTGTAGTCCGGCCGCGGCTTCCGCTGGTTCATCGAGAGCGAGATGAACGTGGTCTGCGGCGCGACGCGCGAAACCTGGTCGTATAGGTCGCCGGGCTCGCCGTCGAGCGGACCGTGAACGGTATGAACGACGGGCGTGTCGATCGCTGCGCCGAGGACGGCCGCGAAGGGGCCTGAGTGATCGTTGATCACGTCGAACTGGTCGGCGCGCTCGTAGCAATGCAGCACGTGCCGCAGCTCCCAGAACGAGCGGCCGATCCATTCGCTCGGCGCGACCGGATGAATCGCCGCGAGCTTCGCCTTCGTGTGCGAGTCGCCCGACGCGAAGAGCGTGACGTCGTGCCCGCCGTCCACGAGCCCGTCGGCGAGCAGCGAGACGACCCACTCGACGCCGCCGTAGCCGGTCGGCGGCACGGGGAACCAGCACGGAGCTACGACTGCAATTCTCACAACGGTTCTACTCTTACCCGTCCGTCCTCGAGTCTCACATCCCAGGTGGACTCGAACGCGCGAACGCCGGAGAGACGGATTGTGCCAGCCCAGTGCGGCAGCTCGTTGGGAGCGACCGACTCGAGGCGGTTCCGGCGGCTGTCCGGCCGCAGGCCGAGCAGCACCTGGAGCAGCAGCACCGGCGTGCCCGCCGCCCAGGCCTGCGGACGCGCGGCCGTCGGGTATGCGATCGGGAACGGCGTCTCCGATCGCTGCAGACCGGCGAATACTTCGGGCAGCTGGTGGTCGAAGTGGCGCGACGCGGCGAGCATGCGCTGCACGATCCGATGCGCCTCTGGCCAGCGTTCGTACTGCGCAAGGCCCCAGGCGATGAGCGAATTGTCGTGCGGCCACACCGTTCCGTTGTGGTACGAGAGCGGGCTGTACGCAGCGTCGGCGTCCGACATCGTGCGCACGCCCCAGCCCGACCACAGGCCGCCGCCCATCAGCTGGTCGACGACGGCGTCGACGCGCTCCGGCGGGACGATTCGCGACCAGAGCAGGTGCCCCATGTTCGAGCAGATCGAGTCGACGCGGTTCTTCTCACCGTCGAGCGCAAGCGCGTAGAAGCCGCCGCGTTCCTCGCACCAGAACGCCTCGTCGAAGCGCTGCTTGAGCTCGTCCGCCTCGCGGTCAAGTCGGTCGGCGAGCGAACGGTCGCGCCACGCATCGCGCGCGACCTCTGCCAGACGCCGCTTCGCGTCGTACACGTAGCCCTGCACCTCGCACGGGGCGATCGCGCCCCGAGCCGTGCGGCCGTCGTGGAACCGCTGCGAGTCGAACGAGTCCTTCCACGACTGGACGTCCAGCCCGTGCGCCGAGCGCTTCTCGAACTCGACGAACCCGTCGCCGTCGCGGTCGCCGTACCGGTCGATCCACTCGAGCGCCTTGAGCGCCGGCTGCTTGAGCTCCTCCGTGATCGAGACGTCGCCGGTCCACCGCCACACCTCCGAGAAAAGGATCAGGTACAGCGGCGTCGCGTCGAGCGTGCCGTAGTAGCGGCTGAACCAGTTCTGCGCCGCCTTGCCGTGCCGTACCTCGTGCACGATCTTGCCCGGCTCCGCGTCGATCGACGGGTCGTCTTCGTCGGCCTGCAACAGCGCGAGCGCGGCGAGCGCGTTGCGCGCGAGCTCGGGGCCGAACAGCAGCGTCTGCAAGCACGTGATCAGCGTGTCCCGCCCAAAAACAGCCATGAACCACGGCATGCCGGCCGCCGGAAGCTTCACGACGCTGGATTCTTTCGAGCTGCGCATGCGCAGCGCCGCGAGATCGGCGACCGACTGGCCGAACGAGCGCTCCAGCTCCACCCATTCGGCGCGCAGTTGCGGGACGCGCAGTTGCCACGCGGCAAGCGAGTCACGAACGCGCCCGCGTTCCTCGCCGAAGCGGCGCTCGACCATCGTCGGCACGAGCACGTCGCCGTCCGATACGGGGACGACGTCGATGCGCACCTCCCACCGCTCTCGCGGCTGGAGCTCGACGGGAAAAGTGATCCCCGAGCCGTCCACCTCACCTGTACGCGAGAAGATGATCTGGGTCCGCAGCGAGTCTTCGGGGTCCTCTAGCACGAACTGGTTGTGCTCGGCTTCGAAGCGGCACGGCGCCGGCTCGGGAAGCGGCTTTGCGTGCTCGGGGTCGCCAAGCGCGAAGTCGTGCTGCTTCACGGAGAGGATGTCCGCGAAATCCGAAGCGAACTCGAACCCGAGCTCGAGCGTGACGGGGTGCATCGATTCGTTCTCGAGCACGACGACGTCCTGCATGCCTTCGCCGACAAATCGTTCGCGCGTGATGGCGACCTGGTCGTGATGCAGGCCGCCTGCGAGTGGATTGCGGAGAAAGAACGCCGCCGAGAAGTACTCGACCTTGCCCGCAGAGAGCAGGAGCGGCGTCGCGCCGTTGACGGTCAGCCGCAGCCGGGACAGGAACCGCGTGTCCTCGGCGAAGAGGCCGCTCGTCTCGGCGCCCACGTCACCGATGTCGTCGCAAATGCAGAACGTCGATCCCTCGAGGATCGTGAACATCAGTCGCGGAGGATGCGCGCCCCCGACGCCTGCGCGAGGGCCATGACGACGATCTCGTCGACGTTGACGTTCGGTGGTCGCGTGACCGCGAACAGGATGCAGTCCGCGACGTCCTCCGCACGCATCGGCCCGCCGAGCGCGACGTTCCCGTAGACGGCGCGGGCCTTCTCCTCGTCTCCCCCGAAGCGCACGCGTGAGAAGTCGGTCTCGACGAGGCCGGGCGCGATCGTCGTGATCCGGATCGGCCGGCCGAGGAGGTCTTCGCGCAACGCGCGGGAGAACGCGTGCACTGCCGCCTTCGAGAGGCAGTAGAGCGTGCCTCTCTCGTACGGCCAGATCGCGGCGACGCTGCCGAGGTTGACGACGTGCCCGCCGCCATGCTCGAGATGCGGCAGGCAGAGGCGCGTCATCCGGATCACACCGTTGACGTTCGTTTCGATCACGGTGCGCTCGTCCTTCTCGGTCGACTCCGCGAACGGATTGCGGCCGAGCGCGAGGCCGGCGTTGTTGACGAGAATGTCGAGCCCGCCGAACTCGTCCGCGGCACGCGCGACGAACACCGCGCAGCTCTCCGGGTCGGTGACGTCGAGCTCGAGCGCGAGGTCGGCCTCGATGGCGTCGACACGGCGGGCGCCGCCGGCCACGCGTGCCCCTGCGTCGCGCAGCGCGCGCGCCGTCGCCGCCCCGATCCCACTCGACGCGCCTGTGACGATTGCGGACTTGCCGCTCAGTGATGACGCCATAGCGCGTGACCTTAACGGCGTTCGATCGTCAGCAGGCGCGGTTCCGCATGCTCGACCTGCAGCGTCGTGTGCTCGAGCTCGAACCGGTCGTGGAGCATCTGCTCGAGGTGGCGGCGAATCGCGTGGCAGTCGGAGTCCGGCGCGACGAGGACATGCGCCGCCAGCGCCGGGAAGCCGCTCGTCACGGTCCAGACGTGCAGGTCGTGCACCTCGACGACGTCCGGCTCGGCCACCAGCGCCCGACCCACAGCCTCGGGGTCGATCCCAGAAGGCGACCGCTCGAGGAAGATCGACGACGACTCGTGCAGCAAGCCCCAGCTCGCCCACAGCATCAGCGCGGCGACGCACAGGCTCGCGATCGGATCGAACCGGTCCCAGCCGGTCACGAGAATCAACGCTCCCGCAATCGCCGTCGCCGCGAAGGCGACGCTGTCCGTGGCGACGTGCAGAAACGCACCGCGAACGTTGAGGCTCTCACGTGACGCGCGTGCGAGCACGCCGGTCGCAGCCAGGTTCACGCCGATCCCCGCGAGCGCAACGGCGACAACGATCGCTCCACGCACCTCGTCGGGCGAGATCAGCCGGCGCACCGATCCATAGACGATCAGAAGCGCTACGACGAGAAGCGTGATGCCGTTCACCTGCGCCGCGAGAATCTCCAGGCGCTTGTAGCCGAACGTCCAGCGCCCTTGCGCTGGTCGCGAAGCGAGCGTTGCGGCGAAGAGCGCGAACGCGAGCGCGCCTGCGTCGGTGAGCATGTGCCCGGCGTCGGCGAGCAGCGCGAGCGATCCCGCGATCAGCGCAGCGACCACCTCGGCAACCAGGAAGGCCGCGATCAGCGCCAGCGCGATCGCCAGCGCCCGGCGGTCCGTCGCGACGCGGACGTCCTGGTCGTGGTCGTGGCTCATGGGCTCACCGCCGCGATTCGTTCCGCTGGAGTCGGGTGCGTGAAGATGAAGGCGTAGACGAGCCGCGGCGGGTCGAGGTCGGCGAGATTCGCCTTCGCCATCCGCCGGAATGCAGCCTCGAATGCGGCCGGGTCGCGCGTCAGGTCGAGCGCGAACCGGTCCGCGCGCCGCTCGAGCCGGCGCGAGAACGCGGCCGTGAGCGGCAGGCTGACGAGCTCGAGCAAACCCCACGCAAGCAGGAGGACCGGAATCCGCCGCGGTGTCGGATCGAGCGGCCACGCCACGAGCACCGCGACGGCCGCGCTCAGCGCGGCGAGCAGAGTCCCCTTGGCAATGTCACGGTGTCGCCGATGTCCGAGCTCGTGGGCGACGACGACCTCGAGCTCCGGCCGCGCCGCCTCCGCGAGCAACGTGTCGAACACGACGACACGGCGCGTGCTCCCGATCCCCGACACGTAGGCGTTGTGCTTGCGCGTGCGACGGCTCGCGTCGGCGACGAGCACGTCGCGAATCGGAACACCGGCACGACGCGCCAGCGCACGCAGGCCGTCAGCGAGCGCGACGTCCTCGAGCGGCTGAAAGCGGTTGAAGATCGGCTCGAGCAGGAGCGGCGCCGCAAACACGAGCAAGAGCACGAGGAGGCTCGCGCCGATCACAGAGAAGAGCGGCCACCACGACGGAAAGAGGCGGATCGAACCGAGGAGGGCGACCATCGCCGCCCCGGTGAGCACGCAGCCCACGGCTAGGCCCTTCACCTGGTCGAGGAACCAGTCGCGCATCCGCTGCGTGGAAAAGCCCCAGCGGCGTTCACGCGCAAAGCCGCGCCAGAAGACGATCGGCAGCCGTGCCAGCTCGACGACCGCCAGGACGAGCGCCGTGAAGAGAAGGGTCTGCACCCACCAGGGCCCGCCGGTCGCGGCAAAGAGCTTGTCTCCCAGCCAACTGAATGCGAGTAATGCCGTCACACCTGTTGAAACCGCGATGTCTGCGGCGAGGGCGTAATAGAGCGGACGGTGGTAGGCGTGGGCACGGGCTACCTCGTCGGGAGAGAAGAGAACCGTGGGATCCATCTTTTTCGTAAGTGAGGTTAATTGACCGTCTCTACCATTCATCTATGACGGAGCCACGGTCGCTCGCGCTACCGGCGAGCGAGGAGTCGACGCTCCTCGCACAGCAATGGCGCCTGCTCGCGCGCGCGGCCACGCTCGTCGCGATCCTGACCAGCCCCGCGGTCTTCCTCTATCTGCACAAGGAGAAGGGCTGGCCGATCGGCTGGTCGATCGTTCTCTCGATCATCGCCATCGCGACGTTCCGAGGCTTCGTCGATCTCGTCCTGAGGCGAGCGATCCCGTGGCCCAGCCTCTTCGGCACCGACGACCCACAGCTGCGCGCAGAGGACGTCGTCAACCGGCGGCGCGCGGCGTTCTGGGGCTTCATCTGGAAGCTCGTCCGTTTCTTCCTGATCATCGTGCTGATCGTCGTGATCATGCGGTCGTTCTTGCGCGGCTGGGAGGCGGCGAACCCCTGGGCCACGACGCAGGACGTCGGCAGCTGGATGTGGCACCTCAGGCAGTCGTTCAGGAGCTTCGCGAGCTACGGCCTGATCCTGCCGTTCTTCTTCATCTTCAACTTCTTGATCCTCATGGGCCCCATGCTGCTGATGGGGATCACGCAGATCCGCGGGTTCGAGCCCGGCGACGCGGACTGGGGTGTGAAGCTCGACGACGTCCGCGGCCAGAAGGAAGCGAAGGAAGAAGTGCGCCGGATCGTGTCGCTGTGGCAGTCGGGCCAGCAGTTCGAGGCAGCCGGTGGCAAGCGAGAACGAGGCCTCCTCTTCCTCGGCGCACCCGGCACCGGAAAGACGATGCTCGCGAAGGCGATCGCGACAGGCTTCAACTGCTTCGCTCCGGCGGAACGCTTTCTGACGAAGGAAGGCGTTCGAACGTTTGCCGAGACCGCTGGTACTGAACAGTTCGTCCTCACGCGTGACGGGACGTGGGAGCGCGCCGAAATTCGTTCTTTCGGACAGCAACCGATCGTCGAAGTCGAGCTGCGCCCCGGTGTGTATACGCGGTCATCGGTACGCCTCGTCATTCACGCGACGCCGGATCATCGGTGGCTGACGACGAATCGCGGCGTCGTCACCGACCTTCACGCAGGCGACTTCGTGCCGTTCCAGGCGCCTCCCTCAGCGGAACAAGTCGATGAAGCATTTATTCGCGGCTTTGGCTATGGCGACGGAACGCTCGACACGCGAGGGCGAGCGCGAGTTCGGCTCTGCGGCGAAAAGGATCAGCGTCACCTTCCGCTCTTCCGGAAGTTCGGCCATTCGTTCGTGTCGTATCCGCCCTCGTACGGCGGCGATCCACTCGTCGTGTTCAACGGCGGCGTGATGTCCGATTGGAAGGAGCTGCCTACCGGTGACGAGTCACCAGAATGGCTCGCGAGCTGGGTGGAGGGGTATCTCGCAGCGGACGGCTGGTCCGACGGAAGCGGCGCTGTCGTGCTCGAGACGCAGGACGCCGAGGGCGTCGAGTTTGTCGCACGCGCCGCGCTGCACGCCGGCTACATGGTCGTCGGCCGTCACGTCAAAGCAGCGTCGATGGTCACGAATTACGGCGCCCGCTCGGCCCCCCTGACAGCGCTGAAGCTGCGCCGCGAAGGAGTCTGGCAAGTCCTCGACGTGACGCCGCTGCCGATCGAATCCGAGGTCTACTGCGCCGTCGAGCCGAAGACCGGAACGTTCACGCTGGCGGACGGCGTGCTGACCGGGAACTGTCCCTTCATTTCGATCCCCGGTTCGGGCTTCGCGCAGACGTTCATCGGGATGGACGTGATCATCGTCCGCTACCTCGCGCGCAAGGCCAAGAAGCTCGCCGCGAAATGGGGCGGCCAGTGCATCGTCTTCATCGACGAGATCGACGCCGTCGGCCGTCGCCGTTCCGGCGTCACTGCATCGATGGCGCCGCCGTCGCTCGAGGACTTCCTTTTCTTCGGCGAGCACGGGGCACTCAACCCGAGCGGCGACATGATCCTCGAGACACGCGTCTGGCGCGACAAGCTCTTCGCGGCGCGCGCGCCTGAGCCGAGGCCTCCCGTGTCGTTCCTGCACCGAATCTTCCCCCAGGGCATCGCCGGCGGGCTGATGGGCGGCGGCGGCGGTGGACAGCTCGCGCTCAACCAGCTGCTGATCGTCATGGACGGCGTCGACAACCCCCCGTTCTTCCGCCGCGTGTTCACGAACCGGGTCAACCAGCTCCTCGACGCCCTCTACATCGTTCCGCTCAAGGTGCGCGGGCACGAGCTTCGGCTGCCGAAACCGAAGCCTCGCAAGGATCAGATCTACTTCATCGGCGCGACAAACGTCCCAATCGACGCGCTCGACCCGGCGCTGACCCGCCCAGGCCGCATGGGCCGCCACGTGTGGTTCCGCACGCCGACGAAGCAAGACCGGCTCGACATCTTCGAGCTCTACATCCAGAAGGTCGCGCACGCCGAGGAGCTCGACCGGCCGGAGCGGCGCGACGAGATCGCGCGCATCACGTCCGGCTACTCACCGGCGATGATCGAGCAGGTCTGCTCGCTCGCACTGACGTACGCGCATCACGAGGGCATACCGGCGTTCGAGTGGCATCACCTCGTCGAGGCGATGGTCACTCTCGAGTCTGGCACGGCGGTCGGCATCGACTACGTGCCGGTCGAGACGCGAGCTACTGCGATCCACGAGGCGGGGCATGCGGTCGCCGGCCACGTCTACATGAAGGGCCGCGAGTCGACGCGTTTGTCGATCCGCATGCGCGGCGGCTCGCTCGGACACCACCAGGCGTTGGACAAAGAGGAGCGCTTCAGCCGGTTCCGCAGCGAGGAGATCGGCCTGATCATCTGGGGTCTCGGCGCGATGGCGGCCGAGCGTGTGTTCTACGGCGAGACGTCGAACGGCGTCGGCGGGGATCTCTTCACGGTTACGGCCGCCGCGGCGAACATGGTTGGCTCGTCGGGCATGGGGCCGGAGCGCGTCGAGCTCAACGGCCTCGCGCGGCAGAACGGCCATCCGCGGAGGCGCATGACCTCGGAGGAGCAGCGCAACGAGATCATGCGCCGCTTCGAGGAGATCGGCGTCCACATCATGAACCGATCCGCCGGTGGCATGGAGCACAGCCCGATCGGCCCGGTCGTCGGTGACCGCGACAAGCGTCGCATGGTCGCCCAGATCATCGGCCAGGCGTACATGAAGGCGCATCACCTGATGCTCCACAACAAGGATTCGGTCGAGCAGATCGCCGAAGTCGTGATCCAGAAGAAGGAGATCTACGGCGACGAGCTGATCGCCCTGTTGAACGGAGCCAACCTGCAGATTCCCGAAGTCGACCTCACGGACGAGCGCGTATGGCCCGTTCTGTAAGCATTCCGAGGCGTTTCTCGCTTGCGTACCTCGCGCTCGCTGCGCTACTCGGCGTCGCCGTGGGCATGTTCGTCCTGCTGATCGAGCGCCCCGCGCCCGAGCCCCCGCCTGCGTGGTCCGCGTGGACGCCGACCGCGACCGATCGCAGCGACCGGCAGGAGCAGATTGCGAACCACGTCGCGGCCGAGTATCGCCAGGGCGACGGCAAGAAGCTTGTGAACGTCGTCGTGCGCGATCCGTCGAAAGCGCCGAACCCGATTCAGGACATAGCGCTCACGCGAACGCTCCAACCCACGCAGCGCAGCGACATCATCAACGCCGATTCCACGGAGCGAACGGCGATGTACGTCCTGTGCGGTGCGGGTGGTCCTCCTGGGTGCGCAATCAAAGCCGGCAAGCCGTCCAAGGCACGTACGGACGTGCTGCGCCGCGAAGCGCTCGAGCTTGCGCTTTACACGTTCCGGTATCTCGACAAGACCGACTCCGTTGTCGCGTTCTTCCCGCCGAAGGACCTCTCGGACGTCATGTATTTCACGAAATCGGATCTCGAGAAGCAGCTGAAGATTCCGCTGCGACACACGCTTGCGAGGCCGAAGGGACCGATTCCCGCGAGCCTCTCGGCGACAGAGCGCCAGCGGATCGACGAGCTCACCTCACCGCGGCAGTTCCGCGCATCGTTGCGTGAAGAATCGAACGGCGCGAACGCACTTCTGCTCGCGCCCGGGAACTAGGGATGCAGCGCGACCCGCTCCTCGCGTGCACGATTGGCTCTGCCTACTGGTGAACGGTCGACCACGCCGCCCGGGTGGCGGCCGAGGTAGGACCGACGGGTAAGGCTCAGAAGCGAGCCGAGACGTTCCGGCCGCCGACCGCCCCGAAGATGCGGTGGTTCCGCACCTGGAGGAACCCGCTCGCCGCCCGGGTGCCCCCGACGGAGACGATGCCGCGTTCGCTGCCTGGGACGAGCGTCCCGAGCTTCGACGTGGAGAACGTCAAGCGCCCGCTGAGCGCGAGCCCCGATACGTCGCTGTAGGCGGAGTAGTGGAACACGTCGAAGTCGTCGCCGCTTAGCAGCCCGTGCTCGAGGCCGGCAGACCATCCGGCCGGGTACACGGTCAGCCACGACGCTTCGGCCTCCCGCAGCGTGCTGATCGTCGCGGAGAGCGTCCGCCCCGCGAAACCGCCGACCCCGGCGATCGGCTTCGCCGCCGCCACCGATGCAGGGATCGGGGCGAGCGGCCTGATCGTCAGAGGCACGCGGTCACAACGCGCCGTTGGAACACGGCCGACGATCCACGAACGAACCGCCTTGTTCACGCAGGTCGAGGAGCTCACGACCATGTGGCCGACACCTGGTGCGACGACCACGCGGCCCTGACGGAAGCGAGCGGCAATCGCGATACCGTCGCGCGACGGCGTCCGTACGTCGCGGTCGCCCGCGAGCACCAGCACCGGCACGTCCGGCAGCTTTCCGGTCGGCGCATGCGCCGGTCCGGTCGGCCAGCCGAGGCATTCCGCGGCCTGCCCCTGCGCCGCCCACGTGCCGAAGCCGCGGAACGACGCCGACGGCACGGCCGCAACGGCGCTCGCAAGGAGCCCGGGACGTGCCCCGGGCGGCGTCTCGTAACGCCACGGGAATGGTCCGTCGTTGCACATCGTCGCGAAAAGCACCGCGTTGTTCACTTGCCCGGTGGACTGCTCTCCGATGAGCGCTGCGAGATGCTCGAGGTGCCTCGGCCGGCCCTCGAGCGCGGCTCTCACCGCGGCCGGCAACGCGGCTGCGACCCCGGTGTTCAGATCGCTCGTGATGGCGAGGCCGAGTAGCGCGCGCCCGTCGATGCGCACCCGCCGCAGCGTCGGCGCCCAGCCGGTCCGGTAGACCGGAACCCGCGCCTCGAGGGGATGGGCCGCCAGCCTGTTCGCCAGCCGAGCGAAGTCCGCCGCGGGATCGCGGCCGGCACAGCCCGCGTCGCGGCAGATCGACCGCAGCGCGTCGGAGATCCCGCGCAACGTGTCCAGCCCGAGCGGCTCAGGTCCGTCGACGGGGACAACCGAGTCGAGAAGAAGCCGGTCGACATTCTTCGGGTGCGCGCGTGCGTACGCGAGAGCCTGCTTCGTCCCGTAGGAGAGCCCGAAGAGCGCGATGCGGTCGACGCCGAGCGCGCGCCGCACGGCGTCCATGTCCGCGACGTTCTCGCGTGTCCCGTAGAAGGCGCGCCTCGGCCCGATCGCAGCGGCGCACCGCGCGGCAGTCTTTGCGCCGCGACACGAGAGCGCCGCGGAATCGCCCGTACCGCGGTCGTCGTAAGCAGCGACGTTGTAGCCCGGAAACAGTGATGTCCAGAGGTCGGACGTGAGGTCGAACACCGTGGTCGAAGCCTCACCCGGCCCGCCTGCGAGCAGCAGGATCGTGCCCCGCGGGTTGCGCTTGGGTGGTTGCGCCGTGACGAAGAGCCGCAGCTTCCGCCCTTTCGGGTGCGAGTAGTCGAGCGGAACGGAGACGAATCCGCAGAGCAGCCCTTCGGTCGAGGCGCAGGCCGTGAGCGTCGGTCGCGGCGCGCGAGGCCGAGCGTCACCGGGCAGAGCGAAGGCGAGCGCAATAGCAAGGCCGAACCCCAGCGACAGCCCAAGCCGAGCGCGTGCCATCCGGCGACGATACCTGCGCTGCGCACGAATGAATTGCGCCGGAAGCGCTCCGAGTGGGCGGTGCAGGGCTCGAACCTGTGACCTCCTGCTTGTAAGGCAAGCCCAGCGTTTGCCGCCTGCCGCCACCTAACGCGGACTCAACTCGGTTGAGCGCAACGAATGCCGCCCCACCCTTGACGTTTCACTCCATATCAGGAGCAACGCTGGCGCATGCGAACCCCGTCCCGCCAGGGTTTACGAGGTAATTCGCTTCTGAGGGTGGTGCGCGTCGGTGACGTAATTCGCGACCCCGATCAGTTCGCCGCCGGGATCGAAGAAAGGCAGCGAGGTCATCGTAAACGGCCGTAGCGAGCCATCCTCGGCGCGGAGATAGACAACGTCCGCGACAGGGGTGCGGCCGGTGAGGGCTTGCGCGAGTGGCTGCTCTTCGAGCGGGTACGGCGACCCATCGGCGCGGAGCCCGAGTACGCCGCGGGCGCGGAGGTCGGAAAGGGTAACTCGCTCGGGCGGGAAGGGTAGGTCGAGTACCGCGGCAACGGCGGGGTTGTAGAACGGGATGGATTCGTCTGCCTTGACGACGAGCACGCCCGCGTCGGCCCGACCCGCCAGGGCGAGGAGCACGAGCGGCTCGATGTCGGTCGCGAGTGGGTGCTCGTCGGAGACCGCGTACTGCTCGACGAGGTCAGTCGTGGCGTTCAGTTGCAGCTTGTCCAGTAGTGGCAGTCCGAGTGCTTTGGCGCGTCGCCGCTTCTCATCGTCCGGTTCGGACGTGTGAAGCATCAGCCGGGTCTGCGGGCGAAAGCTTCGGATCACCTCGGCTGCTCCGAAGCCGTCGAGGCGCGGCATTCTGATGTCCAGCAGCACGGTGTCGGGGTAGTGCTGCGCCACGAGCTGCACAGCCTCGATGCCGTCCGCTGCCTCTCCAACAACCGTAACGTGAGGAAGGAAGCCGAGGAGCCCGCGCAGCAACTGGCGCAGGACGGCGTCATCGTCGGCGACGACGACACGCGCCGGCGCACCCTTGTACTCGTTCGCGCCCCTTGTCACAGCCCCCCTGGCCCGCGGCCCACTCGTCCCAGCCGACAATAGCGTCATGACAATCCAGCCGCCGGGCACGTCGGCAACCTGCCAGATCCTTCAGGCCTCAGCCCCGCGCACTGGGGCAAGCCGGTCCCTGGCTGAAGGGCGAGACGATCGGCGTGACCGTTTGCGTCACGAGGAGGCGCAGCGGGGGCTGAGAGCCCTGGGAAGCGTACGCGCCCGGATGCCGAGCGCCGTGGCTACGGCCTGCGCAAGCCACGAAGACGCCTCGTAGGAGTTCGCCGCGCGTAGCGGCGAGTTTGAATCCGAGCCGGGCCGGTTCGGCGTAGTAGCGGGCAGCGTGATCTCCTCCCACCATGGAGTGAACCACCGATGAACCCGGTGGAACGCTTCCAGGAAACCGTAAGGAGGCAAGAAATGACGGAATCGAGTCTGTACGAACGGCTCGGTGGCGCATTCGCCATCGCAGCAGTGGTCGATCACTTCAGCGACGCTCTCGTGCACAACCCGATCGTCGGCCAGAGTTCGGAGAACACCGCCCTCCGGGAATGGCACACGAACAATCTGGGCCGACTTCCAGGCCTCAAATTCATGCGCACCTTGTGGGTCTGCAACGTTGCCGGTGGGCCGCAAGAATATGCGGCCACGAAGCGGGGCAGTACTCCTCTCGGCTTGG
>DASVFB010000013.1:0-3602 GCA_036380275.1 Gaiellaceae bacterium
GTGAAGGCCAGGCTGGTCGCCCTTCGCGGCATCGGCGAGTGGACGGCGGAGTGGTTCCTCGCCAGGCACCTGGCGCGACCCAGGGCGTGGCCCGTCGGCGACGTCGGCCTGCGCAAGGCCGTCGCGCACTTCACCGGCGACCCGGACGAGCGCGCTGCGCGCCCGCGCTTCGCACCATTCGAGAACCTGTCGGCGCACTACCTGCTCGCCGCTCTCTACTCTGGCGTGGGCTCGTGAACATTCGCAACGCAGAACTCGCAGACGTCGATCTGCTCATGTCGCTCGTGCAACGGCTCGAGTCGGAGCTTCCGGACTTGCCGTATCCCGAGGATCCGGCCGACGTGGAGCGGACAAAAGTCGAGCGGATGGTGAACGAGGGCGTTGCGCTGCTCGCCGAGGAGGATGGGAACGCGGTCGGCTACCTGCTGGCGCGCTACGGCGACCACGGCCCGACGACCGTCTACGTGTCGGATCTCTGGGTCGACGCCTCCGCACGAGGGACTGGACTCGGCCGCGGGCTCCTGCGTCACGCATCCGAAGCTGCAGCGGAGCACGGCGGCACGCACATGCTGCTCGACGTCGATTCGGAGAACCGGGACGCGATCGCGTTCTACAGCCACCTCGGCTTCGAGGAGGGGGCGAAGATCTTCCACGTCGCCGTCGAGGCGCTGCTGCAGGCACGCGAGTCGCGCGGCGAGAGCATCGGGGCGCTGCACGTTCAGAGCGACGATGCGCAGGCGGTCGAACGCGTCGTGAACGAGTATCTGCCGCGGCTGATGCGCGGCGGGTCGTCGACCGTCGAAGGAAGTCGCACGTGGACCGCAGTCCGTGTTGCTCCGTTCGATCGCGACGCGCTGCGACAGCTTGGCAGGGAGCTCTCGTATCGCTTCGGAGTCACGGTGATCCTGGCGCTCGAAGAGGAAATGGTCGTCCACTTCGTCATCCACGACCAGGGTCGGATGGTCGACGAGTACCTGTCGGTGCCGGAGTACTACGGGCCGCTGCCGCCCGGCGACGCGCTCGCGCTGCGCTCGAATCCGACGGTCGTCTCCCGGCTTACCGGCGCGGACGCCGCGCGCGTGCGAGCTGTTGCGCGCACCGCGGACATGCCGGGCGATCTGCCGCCGGCGAGCGAGATCTATGCGCAACTCGCCGAGTTGATGGGGTTGCAGGCGTGATCACGCTGTACGACGCCGCGAGGTGCCCGTACTGCGCGCGCGTGCGGATTGCGTTCGCCGAGAAAGGCATCCCCTACGAGCCCGTCGCGATCGATCTCTCGAACCGGCCGGCGTGGCTGTACGAAAAGAACCCGGCAGGGAAGGTGCCGGTGCTCGAGGAGGACACGCTCGTGCTGCCGGAGTCGCTCGCGATCATGGAGTACCTCGAGGATCGCTACCCGGAGCCTGCGTTGTTGCCGGCCGATCCCGCGCAGCGCGCGCTCGAGCGCTGGCGTGTCCTCCGCTTCGACGACGAGCTCGGCAGGGACTACTACGCGTTTCGCCGCGGCAACGACAACTCGCTCGCCGAGCGCCTGGAGGCGTTCGATCCGCCGCCGTACGGATTCGCGGCGATCGCGTACCTGCCGTGGATCGTCCGCGTGCGCGACGGCCTGGGCGTCGAGCTGCCGCCGCGGCTCGCCTCGTGGCTCGACGAAGTCTCCGAGCGGCCGGCCGTCCGCGAGGAGTTGGACGTGGTCGCTGCGCAGTGAACATCGACGAGCTGTCCGGGCGGCTCGACGACCCGACGTTGACCGTCATCGACGTACGAACGGAGGGCGAATTCGGCGGTACGCGCGGCAATGCGTGCGATCCGCGCCAGGGCCACATTCCGGGTGCGCGCAATCTCGATATCACCGAGCTCATGCGCTGCGAGACGGTCGAGCAGGTGGTGGAGCTCGTCGGCCTTCCGCCTAGGTCAGAGATCGCGGCGTACTGTCACAGCGGCTCGCGGTCCGCGCTCGCCGTCCAGATCCTCACAGCCGCAGGCTACGACGCATCGAACTACGCCGGGTCGTGGCACGAGTGGTCGCGTCAGGCGGAACTGCCCGTCGAGACATGACCCGGGACCAGGTCCCGCTCCGCGGCGTGTAGGAACGCGCGCAGCAGCTGCGCGCCGAAGGCCTGCCAGTCGTCGATTCGCTCGCGCAGCTCGGCCACGATCGCGTCGCCGTTCGGCCGCCCGCCCAGGCGGACCCACTCCGCAATCTGCTCGAGCCGAATCTCAGGGTGGAACTGCAACGCCCACGCGCGCTCTCCGAGGCGGAACGCCTGCGAGCAAACGCTCGACCGTGCCAGATCGACCGCTCGGTCCGGCACGTGGAATGCGTAGTCGTGCATGGAGAACACGTCGAACTCGTGTGGCAGCGACCCGAAGAGCGGATCGTCCTGCGCTTCGTCGGTCAACTCGACCCGGACGAAGCCGCGCTCGCTCTCTGGAGAAGGTCCGACGTGCGCACCAGCGGCCTTCGCCAAGAGCTGACCGCCGAGGCACACGCCGAGCACCGGCACGTCGCGGGCCACGAACGTCCGGATCAGCTCGTCCTCGTCGCGCAACCATGGATGCTCGTCCTCTTCGTCGACGTTCATGTGGCCGCCGAAGACGAGTACGGCGTCGTACCCGTCGGCGGACGCGAGCGCGCCCGGATCCTCGACGACCGAGCGCTCGACGAGCTCGTGCCCGTCGGCGCGCACGATGTCGCCGTAGAGCTCCGAGCGAACGAGAGGACCGTGCACGAGCGAGAGAATCCGCATCAGAAGAGCCTAGCGTTCGACTGCGCCGGCTCGATGCCGCCGGTCGCCTCGACGCCCGCCTCGTCGAGCAGTGCGCGCAAGACCTGCGCGCTTCGCGGCGCGTAGTCGAAGCGGTTGTTGTTGAACATGGCATACACCTCGCGCGCCTCCTCGGCGAGGTTGGCGATGGGCTCGACCCAGTCCTCGAGATCCTCCGGCGAGTAGAGCCAGTCGAAGCGTTCGCCGGACGTCTTCGTCTTCTTGTTCCAGGTCTTCCAGTTTCGGCCGTGGAAGCGGATGTACGCGACGTCGTGCGTTGCGGCCGCGATTCGCGGCATGACGTTCGACGCACGCGTGCGCGGCGAGTCGACGGAGACGTACGCGAGGCGGTGCTCTTCGAGGAACGCGAGCGTGCCCGCGCGTTCCTCCTCGGTCATCCACGATCGATGGCGGAACTCGATCAACGGGACGAGCGGCGCGAGTAGGTCGGCCACGTCTCGGAGCTCGTCGAGCGCCTCGGGCGACTTCTTCACGCGGGGGTGGTACTGCAGGAGGACGCCGCGCAGCTTCCCCGACACCTCGAGCGGCGCGAGCGATTCGCGGAACTCGGCGAACGCGCGCTCGCGCGAGTCCGTTTCCTCGTGCCCGGTCATCTCCTTCGACGCCTTCGCGTGGAAGACGAACTCGGAGGGCGTCCGCTCAGCCCAGCGCGCGGCCGTCTCGGGCAACGGCAGGCGGTAGAACGGCGAGTCGACCTCGACCGTGTCGAACCAGTCGGCGTAATGGCGCAGCCGCCCCTCTGCCGTGCGCGCCTCGCGCGGATACCAGTTCTTGAGGAGCCCTTCGTCCGCCCAGCTGCAGGTACCCAGTCGA
>DASVFB010000014.1:0-8069 GCA_036380275.1 Gaiellaceae bacterium
CGGCGCGAAACCGTCCCCCGGCTCGTTTCTCCGTCGGCTAGGTCGACGCCCTGCCCGCCCCGACAGCCGTCTTCTCGGGCACGCCGGCGATCCAGCCTTCGATCGCGCCTGCGATCTCGGCCCATTTCTCGGCGGTCATCATCAGGTGAGGCCGGCCGGCGAACTCGAGGTAGTCGGTCTGTGCCGGAGACTTCTCGTACTTCTTGAACTGCTTCTTCGAGACCGATGCGGGGACCGTGTGGTCCTGGTCGGCGCCGATGATCAGCAACGGCGCCCGCTCCTCGTACTTGAAATGGAGCTCCGTGGGCGGGTGCAGATGGAAGTTCGCGAAACCCGCCTCGTAGAAGATCTGACCGGTCTCCGGGACGTAGTACTTCTCGTACGCGGCCTTTGCCTCCTCGGGCGTGAACGTGTTCACGAAGCCGTAGGTGAACTCCTCGAGCGTGAGCGGCACGACGCCGTGCCAGCGCGACGGATGTGCCAGTGCCGACGAGGCGACCTTGAGCGATGAGAACGGTAGGACGAGGATCCCCTTCGGCGGCGCCGGACTCATCGCGACGCCTCCCCGGGCGAGCCCGCGGTCGAGCAGGAGCTCGACAATCAGCCCGCCGAACGAGTGGCCGATCAGAATCGGCTCGTCCTCGAGCGCCCTGATCTGCGCCTCGTAGTGGTCGACGATCTCCGTCAGGCCGAGCCCCACGATCGCGTCCGTCGCCTCGCGCAGCTCTTCGACGTCGCCCTGCTTGCGTGGCCATTCGGGGGCGTAGACGTCATAGCCCCGGTCGCGGAAGTACTCGGCGAACGTGTCCCAGCTCCGCGACGAGAGCCAGGCGCCGTGAATCAGCATCAGTGGACTGCGGGTTGCGGCACCCTCCACCGTGACCTCCCTGCTCGCTTGCCCTTGCACGCTACCCGCTTGGGTGGGTCCCGCTGCGAGCAAATGCACTGGACGGCGGGCCGAGAGCACGCTTCCGAAGATCAGGGATTGGAAGAACGCGGACTCCTGGATCGTCAACGAGGCCGCGCTCCTCTTTTTCCTCACGATGGCGCTGTCCTGCGTTCGGATCGACCGCTGGATGGTCGCGGTGCCTCTTCGACGAGACATCGCAATTCGGAGCGTTATGGTTCCCGCTCCGGGAACTAGGGAGTCGAAAGAGGAGGATTACGAATGAAGCGTCTTGCGCGGCCACGGCGCTCGCTGTGGCTGGTACTTGGGCTCTTGATCGCGGGACTGGCGACAGTCGCCGCGGTTGCCGTCGCGGGGCTTCAGCCTGCGGACCTGACGTTCACGCCGAAATCCGAGGCGCAGATGACGAACATCGACGTCGCTCGGGCGTGGGCCAAGAACTACTACGGCGCTCCATCGGCCGTCGCGGGATCCGGCGCCACCGGTACATGGAACACGCCACTGAACCTGCAAAGCAACTACGCCAACGAGGCGCGTTCGGTCGCCGAGAAGGGCGAGAACTGGCTGGCTGCACGCTCGAAGTTGCGGAACCGGGCGATCGTGCTCGACGTCGACGACACGACACTGACCACCTGGAACTACGAGCTCTACAGCAACTGGGACTTCAACCCGACGACAAATGCCCAGTTCGTCGGCCTGACGGGCACCCCACCCGTGTTCACGGGGAACATGTTCCCGGCCACGCCGGGGATGGTCGACATGGTGAACCACGCGAAGGCCTTGGGTTATTCCATCTTCTGGATCACCGGGCGCGGCGATTCGCAGCACGCCGCGACGATCGCCAACCTGGTGAACGACGCCGCGGCCGGGTTGCCGAATATCAGCACCGTGCCCCTTTCCGGGAAGACCGTCCCGGAGATCGACGCCGGTTACGTGACGCCCACGCCGATCGACACCGGCCACGGCGGCTTTACCGATGGCCTGTTCACCAAGCCGCCGGTGGGCTCGTATCCCGCATACCTCGACACGCCCGAGTTCTGTGGGCCGTTCATCCACGCCACTCCCCCGGCGTCGTGTCCGACCATCCAGTACAAGTCGGGGACGCGCGCCTATATCGAGTCGCACGGCTATGACATCGTCGCCGACTTCGGTGACCAGTTCAGCGATCTCGAGGGTGGCTTCGCGGACAAGGTGTTCAAGATGCCGAACCCGAACTACTACCTCCCGTAAGCAGAGACGCCGACGGAGCGCGGCGCAAGCCGCGCTCCGTGCGAGCAGCAGGTTCAGGATGCGTCGGCGAGCGAGGTCGTCCAGACGCTGCGACCGTAGGTCGCAGCGTAGAGCGTGTCGCTGCCCGCGGGCAGGTCGATGTCATTGACCGGCACGAGCGGCAGGTTGTCTCCAACCTTGAGCCACGTCTTGCCGAGGTTCGTCGTGCGAAAGACACCGACGTCGGTGGCGATGAAGAGCCACTTCGGCTTCGACGGGTGGCGGATGACGTCGTTCACCGGCGCCTGCGGGATGCGCTTGCCGGCGATGTCGACCCACGTGTTGCCGCCGTCGCTCGTCATCACGAGGTGCGCGTAGCCGTCACCCGAGCGCCAGCCCGAGAAGCTCGCCCACGCGACCTTCGGGTTGCTCTGATCGACCGTGATGCGGGTGACCCACCGACCCGGGAAGAGGGGGCTCTCGATCTTCTGCCACGTCACCGCCGCCGGATCCGCCATGGCGTTTTGGCTGACCCAGACGAGACCGCTGTCGGTGCCCGCGTATACGAGATTCGGATCGGCCGGCGTGGTGCCTAGCGCAGTGATGTTTCCGAAGCCGGGAGCGCGGGGCTCGGTACCCTCGGTGAGGTCGGGGCTGATCCGCACCCACGTGCGTTGACCGACGTCCGTGTTCATTCGATAGACGAACTCACTGGCGCCGAACATGATGCGCGGGTCGGCGGCGAACTCGATCGGCGCGACCCAGTTGGCGCGATTGCCCGGGATTCTCATGTTGAAGCTCGGGGTGCCGTCCTCGAAGCCGCGGCAGCCGCCGTTCTGCGAGCAGCCGTAGTAACGGCGGTCATTGGCCGGGTTGATCCGGTTCATCATCCCGTCGCCGCCGACGAAGTTGAACCAGTCGCCGTTGACTGTGTTGTCGGTCGCCCACGATTTCACCGAGCCGTTGTCCTGCGAGCCGGCGTCGACGCGCGCGCCGTCCTGGACGGACACGTCCATCGCATAGAACTGCGTGGTCGGCAGACGCTGGGTCTTCGTCCATAGCCCGCGGGCCTGCCCGTTCGCCAGCGACTGGTAGAAGCCGCCGTCGTTGCCGAGGTACACCTTGCCGGGCGTGAGGGGATCCCAATGGACGCCGTGCTGGTCGGCGTGCACTGCGTTGGACGTCGTCCAGTTGAGACCGCCGTTGAGGCTCTCGGCCAGGTTGACTCCGTCGAGGAACACGTGCAGCGGGTCGACGGGGTCGACGTAAACGCCGCCGAACCACCAGGCGAAACCGCCGCTGATGTTCTGCAGCGTGCCGCCCGACGTGGCCCCGACCGCGGTCCACGTGGCGCCGGCATCCGCGCTCATGAAGAAGCCGTTGAAGTTGCCGCGGGCGGTGCTGGAGATCAGGTACGCCCGGGTGGGGTCGCTGTCGCTGAAGGCGACGCCCATCCGGCCGACGAGGTTGTCCGGCGTCTGTAGCGCGGGGTCCGTCTCGCTCTGCGGGAGCGGCGGGTCTTGCACTTTCGTCCACGTGTGGCCGCCGTCGGTCGAACGGTAGACGTACGAGTGCGGGCCGTAGATGCGCGACTTCTCGTCGCGGATCTTGTCCCACGTCGTCGCGAGCATGACGTCGGGGTTGCTCTTGTCGATCGCCACGTCGATGGCGCCGGTGGAGGCGCTCTCGGGCACGATCACGCGGGTCCAGGTGGTCCCGCCGTCCTCGGTCATGAACAGGCCGCGGGTCGGCTCGGTGTCGTGCAGTGCACCCATGACGGCGACGAACACACGGTCGTCGTCGCGCGGGTCGATGACGATCTGCCCGATCGTGTCACCGTCCTCGAGGCCCATGTTGGTCCACGTCGCGCCGTGGTCGGTGGACTTGTACATGCCCTTGCCGTAATAGGCCGAGCCGCCACCGTGGTCGGGCTCGCCGGTGCCGGCCCAGACGACGCCCTGAGAGTCGACGGCGACTGCACCCATCGACTGCGGCAGGTAGTTGTCCCACGCGCTCGTCAACGTCGCGCCGCCGTCGCTCGTCCGCCAGAGCCCTCCGGAGCCCGTGGCGACGTAGACGACGTCCTTCGTGGTCGGATCCGCGGCGGCGTCGCGGACGCGGCCACCGATGTTGCTCGGGCCGAGCTCGGTCCACACTTGATCGGTGCTCGGCGAGCCCTTGCTCGCCTTGCCCGCCGCCTTGGACTGCGCGATCGCCGCGTTGACTGCTTCGTCCGGGATGGAGCCGTCGGCGTTGGCCCGCTGGAGGTACATCCATTCCTCGGCCCCGTCCGGCTCAGCCGCGGCGACCGGTACTGCAGTTCGTGCCTGCGCCGCCCTGTGGCTCTTGATGAAGGCTGCGGTACCGGCAGCCAAGAGGATTACGAACGCCGCCGCGGCGGCAAAAGACGGGACATACTTTTTCTTCTGCATCGCTACCCCCGAGTCGAATGCGCCAGCGCCCCCATTCCGCCGCGCCGATTGCGCGTCCTGGTGGCATCAGCCCCAGTCGTACGCACCGCCGCCGGGTGAGAGGACAGCGGCAATATTCCAAACTGCGACGGCTGCGTGACGGGAGGGCCGTCGTAAGAATCACGTAGTGCTCGAACGTCGTTTCCGCCGACTGGCGGTTGTAGGGATTGCGGTGGCAGCGTTGGTCGTTCTGAGCGCAAAGGTGCTCAACGCCGATGATCAGCGTGACCCGTGTCAGACGCCGAACGCCGCTCCCCCAGCCGAAACCGCCCTCATGCCCGCCGGGCTTTCCTTCGACCAGATCGGACTGGTCACGCGCGTCCGCAAGGACGGGCGCTACGTCATGGTGCAGGGTGTCACGACCAAGCCAATCGACGAGGTCACGGTGCTGATCCAGGAAGCGGTCACCGCCGCCGGCTACCGCCCAGCAGGAATGGACAACGAGGGCTTCGAGGCGGAGGTCTTCTTCACGGCCGGGCCGTATGCCGCAGGGCAGGCGCTCGTGCGGCGGGCCACCTGTAAGGCTCGATGGGACATCGACCTCGTCCT
This sequence comes from Gaiellaceae bacterium, assembly GCA_036380275.1. Classification (GTDB taxonomy): domain Bacteria; phylum Actinomycetota; class Thermoleophilia; order Gaiellales; family Gaiellaceae; genus DASVFB01. Next base: position 5,137 of record DASVFB010000014.1, read on the forward strand.
CATCGACCGTAATGCCGAGCCCTCGCGCGGAGAGTGATCTAGTGCCTTTGCGTGCCGCCGGGATCTGCGGTCTCCTGGCATGCGTCACCCTGACGGTCGGTTGGATCGCAGGAGATCTCGCGCAGCCCGATGCGTACAGCTCCGCGAATGACGACACCTCCGATCTCGGAGCCATGACCGCGAACGCTGCGTGGATCTACAACCAGATCGGTAACAACCTCACCGGGATCCTCGTCGTGCTGTTCGGTCTCGGCCTCTGGCGCGCGCTCAGCCCCGACCTCGTCGGCCGGATCGGCGCGGTCGCGCTGATGGTGACGGGCGTCGGAGTCTTTTTCGACGGCGTCTTCCGACTGGACTGCCGAGGGATCGACAGCCGGTGCACGAACGACTCGTGGCACGCGTCCGCTCACAAAATGGAAACGCGGATCACTGTCGCGGCGACGCTCGTTGCGCCGCCGATCCTAGCGTTCGCGTTCCGGCACGCCGCTCGCTGGCGTGACGCGTGGCTGCCGACACTCGCGGCAGTACCGGCAGCGATCGTCATTGGCGTCGTGTTTTCTGCGGTCGGCGACGGTGCAGCGGTTCGCGCAACCACCGCCACGTGGTTCGTCTGGGTGGCGTTTGTCTCTGTGCGCCTAATACGAAACTGACGTCCTGGCTCCTGCCACGAAACCGCAAGTGGCAGCCGGTCGTGGCATTACGCCTGAAGCCTGGCCCAGCTGTCCCTGAGGCCGAGTGTGCGATTGAAGACCAGCCGCTCACGCGTCGAGTCGGGATCCGCGCAGAAATAGCCCAGGCGCTCGAACTGCACGGTCTCACCCACCGGCAAGTCCGCGAGCGCAGGCTCGACCGGGCACTCCTCGAGCACGGTCTCCGAGTCGGGGTTGATGTCGCCGAAGAGGTCACCGTCGGCGCCGGGATCGGGGCGCGTGAAGAGGCGGTCGTAGAGACGGACTTCGGCAGGCACGGCGTGCTCCGACGACAACCAGTGCAGAGTCCCCTTGGGTCGGCGCCCGTCCGGGGCGTCGCCGCCGCGCGTGTCCGGATCGTAGGTGCAGCGGAGCTCGGCGATGTCGCCGCTCGCGTCCTTCACCACGTCGGTGCACGTCACGAAGTAGGCGTAGCGGAGTCGCACCTCGCGGCCCGGCGCGAGGCGGAAGAACTTGCTCGGCGGGTTCTCCATGAAGTCGTCGCGCTCGATCCAGAGCTCGCGCGCGAAAGGCACGTTGCGCGTCCCGGCCGAGGGATCCTCGGGGTTGTTGACGGCCTCCATCTCCTCGACCTGCCCCTCGGGGTAGTTCTCGATCACGAGCCTCAGCGGGTGCAGGACCGCGAAGCGTCGCAGCGCCGTCCGGTTGAGCACGTCCCTTACCTCGTGCTCGAGCATCTCGATCTCGACGGCGCTCGCGCCCTTGCCACCCACACCGACCGCGTCCAGGAACTTGCGCAGACCCTCGGGCGGGAAGCCGCGCCGGCGCAGGGCCGAGACGGTGGGCATGCGCGGATCGTCCCAGCCTCGGACGTAACCCTCGCTCACGAGCCTGCGCAGGAAGCGCTTCGAGAGCACGGTGTACGTGAGGTTGAGGCGGGAGAACTCGTACTGGCGAGGGCGCGACGGCACCGGCAGGTTCTCGATCAGCCAGTCGTAGAGCGGCCGGTGATCCGCGAACTCGAGCGTGCAAAGCGAGTGGGTGACGCCCTCGACGGCGTCGGACTGGCCGTGGGCGAAGTCGTACAGCGGATAGATGCACCACTCGTCGCCGGTGCGCGGGTGTGTCGCGTGCAGGATCCGGTAGAGCACCGGGTCTCGCATGTTGATGTTCGGCGAGGCCATGTCGATCTTCGCCCTGAGCACTCGGGCGCCGTCCGGAAACTCGCCCGCGCGCATGCGCTCGAAAAGGTCGAGGCTCTCCTCGATCGAACGGTCGCGCCAGGGGCCGTCCTTGCCAGGCTCGGTGAGCGTGCCGCGGTGCTCGCGGATCTCGTCCGCCGTCAGGTCGTCGACGTAGGCCTTGTCGGCCTTGATCAGCTGAACGGCCCAGTCGTGGAGCTGCTGGAAGTGATCGGACGCGTAGTAGAGATGCTCGCCCCAGTCGAAGCCGAGCCACCGGATGTCTTGCTGAATCGAGTCGATGTACTCCTGCTCTTCCTTGATCGGGTTGGTGTCGTCGAAGCGCAGGTGGCAGCGCCCGCCGAACTCCTGGGCGATCCCGAAGTTGAGCGCGATCGCTTTGGGGTGGCCGATGTGGAGGTATCCGTTCGGCTCGGGCGGGAAGCGGGTCACGACCTCGGAGACCCTGCCCTCACGCACATCGGCGGCAACGATCTCGCGGATGAAATCGCTTCGCTCGGGAGTGGCTGGACTGTCGGCGCTCACCACGCTGATACTGGCACGATCTCGCAGGTGACCAGCAGACCCGCCTCGGGTCAACACCTGCGCGACCTCGCGCTGCTGCGTCGCGTTCGCGACCGGATCGACCGCGAGTACGCTCAGCCGCTGGACGTCGAGGCGCTCGCCCGTGGGGCGCACATGTCGGCCGGGCACCTCAGCCGCCAGTTCCGGCTCGCCTACGGCGAGTCGCCGTACAGTTATCTCATGACGCGGCGCATCGAGCGCGCGATGGCGCTGCTGCGACGTGGCGACCTCAGCGTCACAGAGGTCTGTTTCGCGGTTGGCTGCTCGTCGCTGGGCACGTTCAGCACTCGCTTCACCGAGTTGGTCGGTGTGCCGCCAAGCACCTATCGGCGCGAGGCGCCGCGCGCGACCGTGGGCATGCCGCCGTGCGCCGCGAAACAGGTGACTCGACCGATCAGGAATCGAGAAGCGCGCGTCACCGTGCCGCGTCTAACGTGACCGCCATGGACATCACCATTCACGCCAGCATGCTTCCGCACGAAGACCCTGACGCATCCGTGGCCTTCTATCGCGACAC
>DASVFB010000015.1:0-3470 GCA_036380275.1 Gaiellaceae bacterium
GCAGCGCGTTGTACGTGACGACGGCGACGGACACGTCGTCCCGCGTCACGAGTGCTCGGCCGGCACCCAGTGCGGCCCTCCCCACGAAAGGTCGTACGGGAAGTGGTGGATGACGTGCGCCCACACCGTCCAAGCGATCCACCGGCTCGTGCCGTAGAAGAAGGCGGCCCGGTAGGCCACGAGCAACGCCGTCATCGGCACGAACCTGTTTACCTTCGGCCAGAATCCGTCAGCGGTGAAGACGTGTGTCTCGAAGTAGGAGCGTGTCAGCACCTGCCAGCTGTAGAGGCCGATGACGATCCAGACCAAGTCCCACATGCCGCCGAGCCCGCTGAAGTAGGCGGCGGCGTCGGTCAGTCGTCCAGTCTGGCCCGCGTACGCCCACGCGCCGAAGCTCACGTGGTACGTCCACGGGAAGAAGAGCATCGTCCCCACCGTGTCGCCCGCATCCGTGAGCGCGTGCGCCCACTGGCCGATCATGAAGCTGATGCCCCAGTTCTTGCTGCCGAGCCCCTTCCAGAAGATGAGGCCGATGACGGCGCCGTAGAGGAAGGAGTGCGTGAAGCCGAGACCGGGCCAGCCTCGGTGGAACTGGGCCGCGTTGTCCGCCTTCAGGTCCCACGGGCCGAGGTGGATCCCGTAGACGTACCACTTCGTCATCAAATCGGGCGCGTAAGAGCCGAGCAGGAGCGGCACGAACGCGATCTTCAAGCGCGAGTGGTGCGCCTGGATCGCGTACGGCTCGAGATCGTGAGCAGCCCAACTCAAATGATCCTCCGCACGCCGGCGGGAACGAGCCACACGACGACGAGTAGGTACGCCAGCGCGACGAAGAACGAAAACAGGAAGTCCACGTACGTCACGCCGATCAGGACGTACAGGGCGCCGGCCGCTGCATAGCCGCTCGCGACCGCGAGCTGCCGGTGCGAGGGACGGTAAATCACTCCACGGTCTCGCAGTCACACGTTCGCTCGCCGAGCAGGATCGTGCGCCCGCAGTCGAGGCACGTGCGCAGCGCGCGACGGCGGCGCCTCAGCTCCTTGTGCACGCCGGGCAGCCCGGCCACGATCGCCAACCCGAGTGCAGCGAGCACTGCGGCGGTCTCGGTTGCAAGCCAGGTCACGACTGCACGGGGTCGGCGCGCGGCGCGCGGCGCCGGATGTTCTCCCAGCCGAGAATGAGCGCCCCGGGGATCGAGATCGTGATCGTGACGACGAAGAAGAGGAAGCCTGTCGCGAACGCGCGGTCCGGATCGACGCCGAGACCGCCGAGGAAGCTGACGAAGAACGACTCGCGCACGGCGATCCCGTTGATCGTGAACGGGACGAGCAGCACGAGGAAGAGCAGCGGGCCCATCACGTAGTAGATCCTCGGCGAGAGGTCGACGCCGACTCCCCTTGCAGCCGCCCAGATCGCGAGCACGCGCACCGCCTGGACGGCGACTGTGAGCGCGAAGACCCAGGCGAGGAGCCGCGGACGGCTCCGGTACGCGTGGATCGCCTCGTACACCGCGCGCAGCGGACGCTCGATCCGCAGCCTGCGCAGCACCGGCACGAACCAGCTGAGCGGACGTCGGGCGCGCTTCGAGAACAGCAGCACGGAGAGCACGACGGTCCCGATCACGAACGCACCCTCGATCCAGATGTACGCGGTGACGTCGTAGCGGCCGACGGCGAGGGCGAAGCCGACTGCGGCGAGCGTGACCGTCGCCGCGCCGCCGAGCGCGCGCTCGAGCAACACGGTCCCCGCGACGGGGCCGGTGTGCCCCGGGTGCCGGCGCGACGTCTCGAAGATCCGCATCGCGTCGCCGCCGATCGACGTCGGCAGGATCTGCCCGGCCGTGTAGGCGACGAAGTACGCGCGCGTCAGCCACAACAGGCGCTCGTGAATCCCCTTTTCGAGCAACAGCCGTTGCCAGCGCCACGCCATCGGCCAGACGGTTCCTGCCATGATCGCGACGGCGAGAAGGAACCAGGCCAGGCTCGCGTTCGAGAGGATCTCCCACGTCTGCTCGAGGTCGATCTTCCAGATCAGATAGGCGACGGCGAGCCCCGTGATCGCGAGCGTCAGGACCAGGCGGGTGAGGCGGCGCATCGCGAGTCCAGCGTAGTGCGTCAGTCGGCGAAGCGCGCGTGCACGCGGCGCAGCGCGTCGATCGCGTCGCGGATGTCGTCTTCGCTGTGTGCGGGCGAGAGCGGAAGCGACAGCACCTCCGCGCCTGCGCGCTCGGCGACCGGGCAGTCAGCTTCGAAGCGGTCGCGGTACCACGCAAGGCGATGCACGGGCAGGAAGTGGATGCTCGTGGCGATCAGCTCGTCCGCGAGCGCGCGCTGGTAGTCGTCGCGCGTCGCACCGGCGCGCTCGCCGTCGATCCGCACGACGTAGAGATGAAGCGCGTGCGTGTCGCGCGGGTCGCGCACGAGCGGCGTGATCCCGTCGAGCTCGGCCACCGCTTCGTCGTACAGCGCAAACTGCCGCGCCCGCATCTCACCGTGCCGCTCGAGCTTGTCGAGCTGGACGAGCGCGATCGCCGCGAGCACGTCAGAGAGGTTCGCCTTGTACCCAGGCACGCTGATGTCGTAGAGCGACCCGTCGCCGCGGCGCATCAGCCGCAGCTCGCGGATCGCGTCGGCGACGTCCGCGCGGTTCGTCGCGACGAGGCCGCCCTCACCGGCGGCGACGTTCTTCGTCGCATAGAGCGAGAAACACGTCGCGTCGGAAAGCCCGCCGAGCTTGCGGCCACGGTAGGCGCTCTCGAACGCATGCGCAGCGTCCTCGATCACGGGAAGACCCAGCTTCCAGAGCGGATCGAGATCGCACGGCTGCCCGGCGAGGTGCACGGGAAGGATCGCCTTCGTCCGCTCGGTGACGAGCTCGGCGACGCGCGCGGGATCGATGTTGAGGTCGTCGTCGCGCACGTCGGCGAAGACGGGCCTCGCACCCGTGTGCACGATCACGTTCGCCGTCGCCGGCCACGTGATCGGCGTCGTGATCACCTCGTCGCCCGGCCCGATCCGGAGCGCGACGAGCGCGAGGTGCATCGCCGCCGTACCGGAGGCAACCGCGAGCACGTGCTCGGCCTCGAGCACCTCGGCGGCGCGGCGTTCGAGCTCCGCGGCCTTCGGTCCGGTCGTCAGCCAGCCCGAGCGAAGGGTCTCTGCGACGGCGGCGACCTCTTCTTCGCCGATCGCCGGCGGCTGGAAGCCCAGGGGCTTGGTCCTAGGCAACGACGCGCGCGGCCTGGATCTCGAAGCGAACGAGGCTCCGCGCGCGATCGGCGCGCGCGAGCGCATCCTCTGACGAGTCACCGACCGCGAGGATCGCGCCGGCCCGGTCGGCACCGCTCCGCAACGACCCGTACACGTGACCCGGCCGGTTGTACACGCGAATCCCGCGTACGCCGTCGACCGCGAACGCCTCGTCGAGGCCGCTGACCGCACGCAGCTCCCCGGGCTCGGCGACGAGAAACC
>DASVFB010000016.1:0-3488 GCA_036380275.1 Gaiellaceae bacterium
CGAAGGCGAAGGCCAATGGCGCGTAAGCTCCCGCAGCTTCAGCGACGCCTCGGCACGGCCGATCTGTTCGGCGTCGCTTACGGGGAGATCGCGAGCTCGATCTACTTCGCCCTCGGGATCATCGCCGGTCACGCGCTCGGCCTGACGCCGTACGTCCTCCTCTTCACCGGCCTGCTTTTCCTCGTCGTCGCAATGTCGTACGCGGAGGGCACGACGGAGCTCCGCGAGACGGGCGGCGCCGCGACCTTCGTCCGCCGCGCGTTCAACGACCTCGCCGGCTTCATCGCGGGCTGGGCGCTCTTCCTCGACTACCTGATCGTCACGGCTCTCGCGGCTTTGTTTCTTCCGCACTACTTCGGTCGCGCAGTCGGCGCGACCGGCCTCGCGTCGGGGCCTTGGGACAAGGTGGTGGCGATCGGCGTGATCGCGTTCATCGGGGTCGCGCGCCTCGTGCGCAGGAAGCGCATCTACGTCGCGGGACTCGGTGTCGCGTCGGTCGACCTCTTCACGCAGCTCCTGCTCGTCGTCCTCGGCTTCGCGCTGCTCTGGTCGCCTGACGCGCTCACGCACGACGTCTCGCTGGGCAGCTCGCCAACCTGGCACGAGCTCGCGTTCGCCCTGCCGCTCGCGATGCTCGCGTACACGGGGCTCGAGACCGTCGCCAACCTCGCGGAGGAGACGAGGCGGCCCGGAGTGCAGCTGCCGAAGAGCCTGTTCGGAGGCATCGGCGCGGTCGTCCTCGTGTACGTCGGGATCGCGGTCGTCGGCCTGATGGCCTTCCCCGTTCGCGAAGGGACGACCGAGCTGGGGACGACCTGGGCCGAGGCCCCGCTGATGGGCATCGTCGCAGCGCTCGACCCGCACCTCCCTGAGTGGCTACACGTACCGCTGCGCATGTACGTCGGGCTGTCCGGCGCGTTCATTCTCCTCCTCGCGGCGGCGACGTCGATCTCCGGCTTCGGGCGGCTTGCGTATTCCCTCGGAGAGCACGGTCAGCTGCCGCGGGCGTTCGGCCGGCTGCACAGGCGCACACTCGTCTCGCCGGAGGCGGTGCTCGCGTCGGTCGTCCTGTCCGTCGCGATCATCCTCTCGACCTCGGCGATGGACAACCCGTTCGCGTTCCTCGCGAGCCTCTTCAGTTTCGGCGTCCTGCTCGCATTCACGGCCGCGCAGCTCGCCGTCATCCAGCTGCGCCGGACCGAACCGAACCGGCGGCGCCCGTTCAAGGTGCCGCTCAACGTGCGCGTGCGCGGAGTGGAGGTCCCCGTCCCCTCCGTGGTCGGCGCACTGGCGACCTTCGCGATCTGGATCGTTGCGCTGGCGACGCACCCCGCGGCCCGCTACGCGGGACCCGCATGGCTCGCGGCTGGCCTCGTCGTCTACCTGCTCGTCCGACGCGAGCGCGGCGCCGGCCTGCTGGAGCACGTCACCTCGACGGACGAGCAGGTGGTGCCCGAGGCGACGTTCAAAAGCATCCTCGTGCCGATGAAGCTCGGCCAGATCGGCGAAGAGATGGTCGCGACCGCCGTCAAGCTCGCCCAGGAACACGGCGCACGCGTGGAGGCGCTGCACGCGATCAAGGTGCCGCTCGACCTGCCGCTCGACGCTCCGATGAAGGACGAAGAAGCACGCGCGGCCGAGTCGATCGAGGAGGCGAGGGCGCTCGGCGCCGACCACGGCGTCGAAGTGCGCGGCTCGATCGTGCGCGCACGCGCGATCGGCGACGCGATCGTCAGGGAGGCGGAGCGCACAGGCGCCGACCTGATCGTCCTCGGCTCGGCGCCTCGCTGGCGGCGGCAGTCTCGCTTCTTCTCGCCTACTGTGGACTACGTGCTCAAGAAAGCGCCGTGCGAGGTTCTGATCGTCGCCTTTCCGCAAGGCGTTCTCGAGGAAGAGGAGGTTGCCCCGGCATGAGAGACCCGAGAGACGAGCAGTACGCCAACTTGCTCGTCGAGACGTGCGTCGACGTCCAGCCCGGCTGGCAGGTCGTCGTCGCAGCGAGCCCGCTCGCGCGGCCGCTCCTGGACGAGGTGTGCCGGGCGATTGCCCGCCGCGGGGCGTACGCACTCGTGCGAACGCTGGACGGCAACAGCGTGACGCGTGCGTCGTGGATCAAAGAGGCGTCGGACGAGCTTCTCCGCAATCAGCCGCCGCTCGAGGAGCACGTCATGCTCCACGCGGACTCGTTGATCGCGCTCGTCGCGCCCGAGAACACGCGAGACGGGTCGGACGTCGAGCCGCGCAGGCTCCAGTTGCTGCAGGAGGGCGGGAGGCGCGCGATGGAGCGGATTCTCTCGGGAGAGGTGCCCTGGGTGGGATGCCACTACCCGACGCCGGCGCTCGCGCAGGACGCAGGCATGACGCTCGAGCAATTCGAGGAGTTCCTCTACGGCTCGGTTCTGATCGACTGGGACGCGGAGCGCGAGCGGATGACGCGCATCAAGGAGCTCTTCGACGGCGCGGATGAGGTGCACATCGTCGGCCCAGGCACGGACCTCCGCCTCAGTCTCAGCGGCCGAGACGGCCGGATCGACGCGGGCGGCGCGAATATGCCTGGGGGCGAGGTCTTCTACTCGCCGGTCGAGGACTCCGCCGACGGAACGATCGAGTTCTCCGAGTTTCCCGGCGTCTACGCGGGTCGCGAGGTCAACGACATCCGCTTCCGCTTCGCCGGCGGCGAGATCGTCGAGGCTTCGGCGAGCTCGAACGAGGACTTCCTCCTCCAGACGCTCGACACCGATGCAGGCGCACGCAGGCTCGGCGAGCTGGGCATCGGCTGCAACCCAGGCATCACCCGCCACATGAAGAACGCGGCTTTCGACGAGAAGATCGATGGGACGATCCACCTCGCTGTAGGCAAGGGCTTTCCCGAGCTCGGCGGCACGAACGAGAGCGTCGTCCACTGGGACATCGTCAAGGACCTCAGGCAGGACGGGCGGCTCGAGGTCGACGGGCGGGCCGTGCAGGAGCGCGGCGAATGGTTAACTTGATGATGTGAAAGCGATCGTGATCGGCTGCGGCCGCGTCGGATCCTCCATCGCGCGGCAGCTGCTCAGCGAAGGGTGGGAGGTCACGGCGGTCGACGAGAAGGAGGACGCGCTCGCGCGCCTGGGCGAAGGCTGGCCTGGCGAGTTCGTGCTCGGGCACGGCATGGACGTCGATGTCCTGCGCCGGGCCGGCATCGAGGACGCTGACGCGGTCGTGGTCTCGACGGACGGCGACAACACGAACATCGTGATAGGTCAGGTGGCGCAGAAGCGGTTCGCGAACGAGTGCGTGGTAGTGCGCCTGCTCGACCCGGCGCGGACGGCGTTCTACCGCGAGCGTGGAATGCGGATCGTCTGCCCGACGGAGACCGCGATCGAGTTCCTCACCGAGGCAGTGCGCTCGTGCGAGATTCCGGCGGAAGCCGAGGTGAGCTGATGTACATCCTCGTCGCCGGCGGCGGCAAAGTCGGGGCGAACCTGGCGCGCCTGCTTCTGCGCGCC
>DASVFB010000017.1:0-2695 GCA_036380275.1 Gaiellaceae bacterium
CGCGGCGGAGATCGAACAGCGCGGGTTGTACGCCCCGCGCGCGGGGTAAGCTGAAGGCAGTTGAACTCGCTCGAACAGGCCCGCCGGATTGCCGGCATTGCCCAGGACAAGCTGGCGGACGACGTCGTGATCCTCGACATGCGGCCGGTGTGCGTCTACACGGACTTCTTCGTCGTCTGCTCAGGCCGTAACCCGCGGCAGGTGAAGTCGATCTGGGACGAAGTGCACGCGCGCCTGAAGCAGGAGGACCGGCTCCTGCCCCGCGCCGTGGACGGCGAGCGCGAGCCGACGTGGATCGTCGCGGATTACCTCGATGTCGTGCTGCACGTCTTCACGCCGGACACGCGCTCGTACTATCGCCTCGAAGACCTCTGGGGCGATGTACCAAGCGTCGAACTCGAAGCCGCCAGCGCGTAGTCCAAAGCAGCCATGGCCCAGCCGATTCGTTGGCTACGTTGCCAACGTGCTCTCGACAGATCGGAAAGGAGCGATTGCCGAGCCGACACAGAACAATCAGAGGCTGCTGATCAACTGGGCGGAGGACTTCGAATTCGGCGCTAAACTTAGGGGGTCTGGGGCCGTAGCTCAGCTGGGAGAGCGCGTGCATGGCATGCATGAGGTCACGGGTTCGAGCCCCGTCGGCTCCATCTAAAGAATGCGCAGGCGCTACGGAAAGACGTAGACGCTCGTCCCGATGCCCCAGCGTGAGTAGAGCCCGCTCGCGAACCAGATCGGCGTGCGCACGCACCCGTGGCTTGCCGGGTACGACGGCACCGAGTAGTAGCCGTGAATCGCGAACTCGCCGACGAAGAAGAGCGAGTCGTACATGCCTTTCGCGTTGAAGCCGGGGCCTTTCGCGTAGACGTGCCAGTGTCCGACCGGCGTATTTCCCGTGGCTCCCGTGGAGACGCGCGAGACCGACACGACCTTGCCCTGCCGGACCTCGAACAGAAGCTGGCGCGTCTTGTCGACCTCGATGTGGTCGCCCGACGGGATGCGCGCCGACGGCGGCCGCGACGTGCTGAGGATTTGCCAGAAGCGGCGGTCGACGGATCCAGTAGGCGGCAGTCCATGCACCTTCTGAAATGCGAGCACCGCATCTGCAGTCGCGGCGTCGTAGACGCCGGCGTCGCCCGGGAGCGCGAAATGGTGAATTCGATGGAGGCTGTACTTGAGCCAGTTGACCGCCGGGCTCCTCGAGCCGATCGTGAGTGGAACAGGCTTGATGCGGACGGAGTACGTTCGGTGCCAGCCGATGTAACCCGCCGCCGGCAGAAGCCGAACGGTCGCCCGGTAGTGAAGTTGACGGGTTGTCGTGAGCTCCGCTTGGAAGCGTCCGCTCGGCCCGACGGTCAGTTTCCGCACCCGATCGCCCTCGGCCAACGCCACCGTTCCGGCGACGCGTGGTAGCACGTGTCCGACTACAAACAAACGGGCGGCTATCCGCCGCGAGCCTCGAAGGGAGATGGCGATGCGGGGACGGACGAGCACCGAGGCCGGAGCCGATTCGACGGGCTTTCCGAGCGCGTCGGTTGCCCTTGCGAGAAAGACTCTGTGTGTCTTGACGATCGTCCGCAGAGAAAACGATCCAAGCCCATCAGTCGCCGTGTTCCCGATGAGCACAGCGCCGGTGCCGTCCCGGGCGTACACGGCGACCGGCTCACCGGCAACCGCAGGCGTGATCGTGCCCGACAACGAAACGCCACTTCCGTAGCGGACCTGGTCGGGTATCACGCGGAGCGTGACGAAGTCGGCCGCTAGCGCGCAGCCGGGTGAAACGAAGAACAGGACCACGCCGAGCAAGACCGAACGCACGTCAAGGAATTCGATCGAGACGCTGCGGCTCCTCTCGGTCTACCTTCGAGCGATGTCGCCCGCCCATCGGCCGATGAGACGGACGCGCATCAGCGGCTCCGCTCTCGCTGCACTTTCGCGCAGTGAAGCGGTAGCCGCCGTGCGTGGTGCTTACGCCGCGTTCGCGAGATCGTCGCCGGTGATGACGCCGTCGAGCTCGTGCTCGAGCCGGTCGAGGGCGTCGCGCTCGAGCTGGCGGACACGCTCTCGCGTGAGGCCGAGCTCCTTGCCGATCGCCTCGAGCGAGGTCGTCTCACCGCCGAAGCCGTAGCGCAGCTCGACGATCCGGCGCTGCCGTTCGGGCAGCCGTGAGAGTGCCTGCTGCACCGTCTGGCGCTTCAGCGACTCCGCGGCGTCCTCCGCGGGATCTGCCGCGGTCGGGTCGCTGAACAAGTCGCCCAGCTCGGCGTCTCCGTCGGAGCCGACGCTGGCGTTCAGCGACACGGGCGCGTCGGCCGCGTCGAGTGCCTCGTCGACGTGCTGCAGCGAGAGGCCGGCGGCCTCGGCGAGCTCTTCGCGTGTCGCGTCGCGTCCGAGCTTGGCCTGCAGCTGGCTCGCCGCGCGGGACAGCTTCAGCCGGCGCTCGTTGACATGCACGGGAACGCGGATCGTCGTGGACTGGTTTGCGATAGCGCGCTGACATGCCTGACGAATCCACCAGGTCGCGTAGGTCGAGAACTTGAAGCCGCGCCGCCAGTCGAACTTCTCGACTGCGCGGTTCAGCCCGATCACGCCCTCCTGGATCAGGTCGCCCAGGGGCAGGTCACGGCCCTGGTAGCGCTTTGCGATCGAGACGACGAGGCGCAGGTTGGAGTTGATCATCAGGTCCTTCGCCTCTTTG
>DASVFB010000018.1:0-8730 GCA_036380275.1 Gaiellaceae bacterium
CCCGGAGACGGGCCTCTCGCGTTATACGCTGGCGCGGTGACCAATCCGTGGGCGTGGTACTCCGACCGCGACGTCTGGGCCATCGAGCAGGAGCGAATCTTCGCGCGCACGTGGCAGTACGTCGGGCACTCGGGGATGGTCGAACGCGCCGGCGACTTCTTCACTGCGAGCGCAGGTCGGATCCCGGTCGTCGTGACGCATGCAGAGGACGGCGAGACGCGCGCATTCGTCAACGTCTGCCGGCATCGGGGCTCGACGGTCGCCGACGGCTCGGGGAACCGAAAAACGCTGCAGTGCCCCTACCACGCGTGGACATACGGACTCGACGGCCGGCTGCGCGCCGCACCGCGCGCCGACTTCGACGTCGGCGATGTGGGGTTGGCGCCGGTGCAGCTCGAGCGCTGGGGGCCCTTTCTGTTCGTGAACGCCGACGCGGACGCGGCGCCGCTCGTCGAGACGCTCGGCGAGGTCCCGGCACAGGTCGTGGAGCTGGGGCTCGACGTCGACGCATTTCAGTTCCACCACCGAAGCGAGTGGACGGTCGCGGCGAACTGGAAGGTCGTCGCCGAGAACTTTCTCGAGTGCTACCACTGCGCGGTCGCGCATCCGAGCTTCACGGAGCTCGTCGACGTGTCGCCGGACGCGTACCGGCTCGAGGTCGGGCGGCTCCACTCGACGCAGATCGGGCCGGCGCGCGACGGCGAGACTCGCAGCCAGTTCCACTTCATCTGGCCGAACACCGGGATCAACGTCTTCCCCGGCGAGCCGAACCTCTCGATCGGGCCGATCGTCCCGGCCTCGCCGGAGCGGACGGATCGCTTTCTCGACTACTTCTTCGGCGCAGGCGTCGAAGAGTCGTGGATCGGCGACTTGCTGGAGCTCGACGACCAGGTTGGCCGCGAGGACACGGCGCTGGTCGAGCGCGTCCAGACCGGCGTCGCATCGGGAGCGCTTCGGGAGGGCCGCCTGCTCGGCGAGGCGGAAAAGCTCGTCGCCCACTTTCAGGGGCTCGTGCGGGAATCGTTGAGCGCTAGCGGCGCCTGAAAAGCCCGCGCTGCCGCTCGGGCGCCGGCTCTTCGCCGAGCGCGCGTGCGCCGGCCGCGACGTCCTCGGCGGTGAGCGTCATGAGCTCGTCCGTCCCAACCTCGTCCAGTCGCCCAGCCAGGCGCAGCGCGTGCGTGTTCAGCGCCTGCTCGAACAGCGTGCGTCCGAAGCGCGCGTTGCCGAAGCGAGGGCCGCGCTTCGCGCCGTCGAGGATCCGACGCAGCGCTTCGACCGCTCCCTCGTCGAAGCGGTACTCGCTATCCGTGGCGAACTTCGCCGTGATCGCGACCAGCTCGTCTGTCGAGTAGTCCGGGAACGTGATCTCGCGCGAGAAGCGCGACTGCAGACCCGGGTTCGACTCGAGGAAGCGACGCATCAGCGCCGGGTAGCCGGCGACGATCACAACGAGGCGGTGGCGGTGATCCTCCATGCGCTTGAGCAGCGTCTCGATCGCCTCGGGGCCGAAGTCAAGCCTTCCCTCTTCGCCGCGCGCGAGCGCATACGCCTCGTCGATGAAGAGCACGCCGTCGAGGGCACGCTTCACGGCGCGGTCGGTCTTGATCGCCGTCGTACCGACGTACTCGCCGACGAGCCCGGCGCGGTCGACCTCGACGAGGTGACCCCGCTTGAGCAGTCCCATCGCGCGGTACATCTGCGCGAGCAGGCGCGCGACGGTCGTCTTGCCCGTGCCCGGGTTGCCGAGGAAGACGAGGTGCTGGCTCGTCGCTGCCTCGGCGAGCCCGTGCTCCTGGCGCCGCGCCTGCACTTCGAGGAACGCGATCAGCGCGCGTACCTGCTCCTTCACCGTCTCCAGCCCGATCAGCCCGTCGAGCTCGGCCTGCAGCTCGTCGAGCGTGCGCTCCGGTTCCGGGCGCGGTACCCGGAGCTGATCCGCGAAGTCATCTCCAACCGTCTGGCGAACGCGTTCGCCGAGCGCGCGCAGCGCGTCGGCGGCGTCGTCGAGCGGGTTCCGACTCACGCGGGGAAGCTACCTTTCCGGACACGCCCGAGGGACTGTCCCTGGGACACGGCGTTAGGAGACGAGGACGAGCGCGCCTCGAACATCTCCGCGGCGCAGCTTGTCGAGCGCCTCGTTGGCTTGGTCGAGCGGGAACGTCTCGACATGCGTGCGCACCGGCACGCGCGGGGCGAGCGCCAGGAACTCCTCGCCGTCGCGCCGCGTCAGGTTCGCGACGGAGCGCAGTACACGCTCGCCCCAGAGCAGCTCGTACGGGAACGCCGGGATGTCGCTCATGTGAATCCCCGCGCAGACGACCGAGCCGCCCTTCGCAACCGCGGCGAGCGCGGCCGGCACGAGCGCGCCCACCGGCGCGAAGATGATCGCCGCGTCGAGCTCCTCCGGCGGCGCCCCCGCGCCCGCCCACTCCGCGCCGAGCTCCCGCGCGAACGCCTGGGCATCGTCATCGCCCTCGCGCGTCACCGCGAACACGCGCCGTCCCTCGTGGCGCGCGACCTGCGCGACGATGTGGGCGGACGCGCCGAAGCCGTACAGCCCGAGTCGCTCCGCCTCCCCCGCGAGCCGCAGCGACCGGTACCCGATCAGCCCCGCGCACAGCAACGGCGCAGCCTGCAAATCGTCGAAGCCATCGGGAATCGGAAAACAGAACCGCTCATCCGCGACCGTCCACTCCGCGTACCCGCCATCGATGTCGTACCCGGTGAAGCGCGCAAAGTCGCAAAGGTTCTCGCGGCCGGACGTGCAGTACCGGCACTCGCCGCACGTCCAGCCAAGCCACGGAACGCCCAGCCGGCGCCCGTCATCGGTCTCGCCCACGATCTGATGGCCGGGAATCAGCGGCAGCTTCGGCTGGTCGAGCTCGCCGTCGACGATGTGCAGATCGGTTCGACAAATGCCGCAGGCGAGCACTCGAAGCAGCACCTCATCGCCTTCCGGTTTAGGAATCGCCACCTCCTGCGGTGACAGAAGTTGGCCCACCTGACCGAGAACCATCGCGCGCATGTCGTTAGCCTTCCACAACAATGAAAGGTCTACTGCGGCCCGAGGAGCTCGCGCGTTACGCGGATGCGGTTGTCAAAGTCGGCCTTTCGCTCGGCCGGGGAGACGACCTCCTCGTGACGTGCCAGCCGGCACATCGCGAGTTCGCCGTAGCGCTGGTGGAGGCGGGCTACCGGGTCGGCGCGCGCAACGTGGACGTCGAGTACAACGACCCGCTGGTGCGGGCCGCCTACCTGCGAACGGCGTCCGACAAGTCGATCGGGTACGTGGCCCCGTGGCGTGCCACACGTGTGCGCGCGGGGATCAAGGCTGAGACCGCGACGCTCTGGATCGCCGGGGAGAGCGAGCCCGGAGCGCTGAACGAGGTGCCTGGGCGACGGCTCGCGGACGACATGACGCGGACGCAGAAGCGCTTCCCGGACGTGCGCAGAGCGTCGCGCGTCGGCAAGCGTCGCTGGGCGATCGCCGCGTGGCCGACGGACAGCTGGGCGAGTGCGGTGTATCCGAGCATCGGCAAGGAAGCGGCACAACGGCGTCTTGCGCGCGACCTCCTCGAGTTCTGCCGCGTCGGGCCGAACGACCCCTCGGGCGTGACCGGGCTTACGAAGCATCTCGCCGACCTCCGCCGCCGCGCGCAGCGCCTCTCCCGCCTGAAGCTTCAGCGCATCGAGCTGCGCGGGCCCGGCACGGACCTCTCCGTGGCGCTGCACCCGGAGACGCGCTGGACGGGCGGCGGCTACACGAACTTCTACGGCAAGCGAACGGCGCCGAACCTGCCGACGGAGGAGTGCTTCACGTCGCCGGTCGCGTCCGCCACCGAGGGCACGTTCCGGTGCTCCCAGCCGCTCATGTTCCAGGGGACATTGATCGAGAAGATCTCCGGCGAGTTCCGCAGCGGCCGGCTCGTGCGCCTCGACGCGAAGCGGAAGGCACAGCGCGACTTCTTCGCCGACTTTCTTTTCGCGATCAAGGACGCGGACCGGCTCGGCGAGGTTGCGCTCGTCGACTCGAGCTCGCGGATTGGCCAGGCCGGCCGGATCTACTACAACACGCTGTTGGACGAGAACGCTGCGGCGCACATCGCGTTCGGTGCCGGCTTCTCACACACGCGCTCGAACGACGACACGAATCGCGCGCGGCGCGGCGTCAACCGCTCCGACGCGCACGTCGACGTGATGATCGGCACAGACGACTTCGAGGCGACCGGAATCGCCGCCCGCGGTCGCCGCGTGCCGCTCATAGCCGACGGAGCCTGGCAGATCTAACAAGCACCTAACAGTCGGCGGCTATCGTTAACTTAGTTAACGAATGCCGACTGCTCTGGCCATCGATCCGACGACCCTCGCCAACCGGCTCCGCCCGGCACTCCTCCGTCTCAACCGCGAGCTGCGGCGGGAGCTCCACTCGCTGACGGTCACGGGCGGCCAGGTCTCGCTGCTGATCAAAATCCAGAAGGAGCGGGGGATCGAGATCCGGGAGCTGGCGCGTTGGGAGCGCATGTCGACGCCCGGGATGTCGAAGTACGTCTCGCGGCTCGAAGCCGCAGGCCTTGTTCGTCGCACCCAGCTCGCGGACAGGCGTCGCGTAGGGCTCGAGCTCACACCCGAAGGAGCGCGTGTGCTCTCGTCCGTGAAGCGTCGCCGGACGGCCTGGCTCGCCGAGCGGCTGCGCGGGCTGTCGCCCACGGAACTCGAGGCCGTTGACGCGGCCGTCGAGCCGTTGCTCAAGCTGCTCGAGGTCGAGCCGTGACGGCGCTGCTGCTCCGCAGCGGCCGCCGCACGTTCCTGAGCCTGCGCAAGCACCGCAACTACCGGCTCTTCTTCAGCGGCCAGGTGGTCTCCGTCAGCGGCACCTGGATGCAGAACATCGCCATGTACTGGTTCGTGCTCACGCTGACGCACGATCCGGTCGCGATCGGGATCCTCTCTTTCTGCCGCTTCGGTCCGTTCACGATCTTCGGCCTCTTCGCCGGGGTGATCGCGGACCGCTTTGACAACCGCAAGACCGTGATCGTCACGCAGTCGGTGCAGATGGCGCTCAGCGCCGTGCTCGCGATCGACGCGGTGACGGGCCACGCAACGGCGTGGCACGTCTACGCGATCGCCGCTCTGAGCGGAACCGCGCTGGTGCTCGACGCGCCCGCGCGCCAGTCGCTCACGTTCCGGATGGTAGGCCGCGACGAGCTGCCGAACGCGATCGCGCTCAACTCGAGCCTGTTCAACATCGCGCGGATCGCCGGCCCCGCGCTCGGCGGCGTCGTCATCGCCGTAGTAGGCGTCGGGTGGTGCTTCGCAGCCAACGCCGTGAGCTTCCTCGCAGTCCTCACGAGCCTCCTCCTGATGCGCCCGGCGGAGTTCTTCCCCATCGGGCAGCACAAGCGGCCGACGTTCTGGCGAGGGACGCGCGAAGGCCTCTCCTACGTTCGGCGCTCGCGCAGCATCCTCGTGATCCTCGGGATGATGGTCGTGTTCGCGAGCCTCTGCTTCAACTTCAACATCCTGCTCCCGGTGCTCGCCAAGCAAACGCTCGACGCCGGGCCGCGCACGTTCGGCGTGCTCTCGGCGGCATTCGGCTTCGGCGCGCTGATCGGAGCACTCTTGGCGGCTGCGCTCGCGCGTGCGCGCTGGCGCACGATGCTGCTCGGCGCGATGGGCTTCGCGCTCTGCGAGCTGGCGATCGCGCCCGTGCACTCGATCCCGCTCGACGTGCTGCTTCTCTTCGCGTGCGGAATCTTCTTCACGTCCTATACCGCGAACGCGAACACGCGCCTCCAGCTCGACGCTCCAGATCACCTGCGCGGGCGCGTGCTCTCGCTCTATTACTACGCGTGGAACGGGCTCGCGCCGCTCGGCGGCCTCATCGTCGGCTGGCTGTCGGCGACAGGAGGCACGGAGCTCGCGTTCGCCGTTGCGGGCACAGCCGGGCTTGCGATGGCAATCATGGGTGCGCTCGCGGTGCGCAAGCCGAGATCCGCACCGATTGCGGACGAACTCGCCGAGCCCCGAGAAGAACTCGCGGCTGCGTGAGTTCGTCTCCGCGCGTCTATCGCCGACCCGGATAGCCAGGTAGTGTCCGGCGTGGCGTGCGTCGGACCTTCGCCGTCGGGCTGATCGTTGTCGGCCTGAGTGCCGGAGTCGCACGCGTCGCGCCCGAACAAGGAATACCGGTCGCGCAGCCGCAGAGCGTCGTCTTCCGCGGCGAGATTGATCCGCCCTACGGGCAGAAGAACACGCAGGTCGAGCCTTCGTCGTTTGCCTGGGGTTCGAAGATCGTCACGACGTTCCAGTCCTGGCGGATCGTCGACGGCGGCGCGGCGGCACTCGGGTGGGCGACGTCCGGTGACGCCGGCGTTCGCTGGCGCTCGGGGACGCTCTCGCTGGGCGGATACTTCGCCGCGTCCGATCCAGTCGTCGCCTTCGACGCGGCACACCACGTCTGGCTGATCGCCGGCATCGGGTTCCGCGGACGCGCTCACGACGTCTTCGTCTCCCGCTCGCCCGACGGCGTGAAGTGGAGCGAGCCCGTCGTCGCCGCCGCCGACGCGGACGAGGACCGCGACAAGGAATGGATCGGCTGCGACAACGGTGCGCGCTCGGCCTTCCGCGGCCGCTGCTACCTGGCATACGTCGACACGACGCGCTGGATGCTCGGGATCCGGACGAGCGACGACGGCGGCCAGACGTGGTCGAAGCCGGTGCGCCTCCAGCCCGGCGTGACCGGCCGCGGCGCCGTGTTCTCAGGACCGATCCCGGTGACACGTCCCAACGGCGATCTCGTCGTGCCGTACTCCTTCTTCGCGCCGCTGAACGAGGGAGGTCGAGGGATCTCCGAGGAGGATCGCGTGGCCGCGGTCGTCTCGCATGACGGCGGTGCGACATTCACACAGCCGATCCGAATCGCGGCGCTCGAGGCCGCGGACGACCTCGCAGGAATCCGCGCCCCGTCGCTGCCGAGCGCCGCGGTCGATGCGGCTGGGAAGGCGTACGTCGCCTGGCAGGACGGGCGCTTCCGGAGCCGCGCAGGCGAAAACGATGTCGTCTTCTCGACCTCGACGGACGGGAAGAACTGGACGACGCCCGTGCGCATCCGGATGTCGGGGACGCGCTCGTATTTCCTGCCTGCGATCGCCGTCGATCCGGCGACGTCCGGCAAGAAGGCACATGTTGCCGTCGCGTACTACTCGCTTCACATGACGCCTGGCTGTACGACATTCGTGCCCGGCTGTTACCAGGAGATCGACGCGTGGCTCGTCCAGTCGCAGAACGCCGGCCGGACGTGGGGAACACCGCGGAAGCTGAATTCCCAGCCGATGCAGATCGAATGGCTCGCCGACACGACGCTCGGCGCGATGCTTGGTGACTACATCAGCGTCTCGTACGTGCGCGGACACGCGGTGCCCGTGCTCGCCCTCGCCGGCCCGCCTACGACAACGGGTTACAGCGAATCGATCTTCACGTGCCGGCTCAAGACACCGGCTCCGCGTACGCCGGCTGGAATCAGCTCACAGTGTCGACGTCCGTCGCCATGACGAACGCGACTAGACCGTCCAGGTCTCCCCGGACCTGAGCAGCGCCTCGAGGTCGCCCTCGCCGCGCCGTGCGACCGACTGCTCGAGCTGCTCGGACATCAGCTCGTCGTACACGGGCGCGTCGGCGTCGCGGAAGATCCCGATCGGCGTCGCGCCGCTCGTGTCCTGCGTCAGACGCGACAGGGCGAATGCGAGCGACGGCTGCTCCAGGTGCGCGTCGTGCACGAGCGGCTCACCCTCGCCCTCGAAGACCTCGACCGATCCGTCCCTCAGCTGCCGCACGCCCTTCTCGCCGTTTTCGCCGAAGCGGATCGGCTGGTCGTGCTCCAGGTAGATCCGGTTCAGCTTGTCCTCGCGCACGAAGTCGAACGCGCCGTCGTTGAAGATGTTGCAGTTCTGGAAGATCTCGACGAAGGCGGCACCGCGATGGTTCGCCGCCGCGCGCAGCACCTCCGTCAGGTGCGCGCGGTCCGTGTCGATCGAGCGCGCGACGAACGTCGCCTCGGCGCCGACCGCGAGCGAGATCGGATTGAAGGGCCGGTCGAGCGAGCCGAGAGGCGTCGACTTCGTCACCGTGCCGAGCGGGCTCGTCGGTGAGTATTGACCCTTCGTCAGCCCGTAGATCTGGTTGTTGAAGAGCAGGATCTTCAGGTTCACATTCCGGCGGAGCGAGTGGATGAGGTGGTTGCCGCCGATCGAGAGCGCGTCGCCGTCGCCGGTGACGACCCACACCGAGAGATCCGGCCGCGAGACCGACAGACCCGTCGCAATCGCTGGCGCGCGGCCGTGGATCGAGTGCATCCCGTACGTCTCCATGTAGTACGGGAAGCGCGCCGCGCAGCCGATGCCCGACACGAAGACGATGTTCTCGCGCGGCAGGCCGAGCTCCGGCATGAACGACTGCAGTGCGGCCAGGATTGCGTAGTCGCCGCACCCAGGGCACCAGCGCACCTCCTGGTCGGTCTTGAAGTCTTTGGCCTTGAGTTCGCTCATCGCCGCCTCTCCCTCCGTACGCCGCGCACAAACCACGCGCCGCCGGCGGCGATCGCGAAGAGGATGGCGAGGAACCAGTGACCCGAGATCAGGAACAGAATCGCGATCACGGCGAGGATCGCGAACGCGAGTGTCGTCCCGTAGCGCGCGAGCATCACAGCATCGCTCCGATCGCTTGCTCGACCTC
>DASVFB010000019.1:0-8030 GCA_036380275.1 Gaiellaceae bacterium
CGCCGTGCCGTTTTGGTCGCTGGCCGAGACGCTTCGGCTTGGCAACGGTCAGTTGTTACGGATCCTCGCGATCAACACCGAGATCCACCACGCGCTAATCGAGGCGGGCATCAACGGCGTCTTCACCGTCGAGCCTGCGTAGGTCGCGCCTTCAGGACAACGGGGTGCTCAGGGACCATCGGGTGCGGCCCGACCACGCTCTTGGCCAAGCTCGGCGAAGGCTCTTGCAGCGTCACAGGCTCGGCGGGTCACAGGCTTTGGCCGACGCAAACGCAAAGACGTGTCTCTTTAGAGGAGGCGCTCGTCACCGGCCCGGCCAGGCACGAGGTGTCCTTCCGCGATTCCGCTAGCCGACTAGAGGTTTGATGTGAAATTCAGGTGCCTCTGGGGACGGCACAGACCAAGCAGCTGAGTTCGAGTGGCCGCAGTTCGTACTCGTGGTACGGGCTGCGGCCGATCGGGCTCAGATGCGCCGTGTCTGGGCCGCCATCCAGAGGTGCCGGAGTTTCACATCAGGCCTCTAGGTGCCGCTCCGCTGGTCGGCGAGTACCGCGCGCGCCGCCTCGAGGTCGCCGGCGCTCACGAGGATCTCGCGCGGCCCGACGCCGAAGGTCGCGCCGTCAAATGCGCCTGCGGCCTGGTTCGTGGGACGGTTGATGCTTGTGATCCCTGCGCTTTCCAACAGCGAGCGGATCAACTCCGCCTCGGCCTCAGTCCGCACAACGTCGAGGGTTGCGTATTCGTCCACAACAGGAGTCTAGTGGTGGTGACCGTGGTGGCCGGCGTGCGCGTGAGCCTGCGCCCTCGCCGACGGCCGCAGCGTCAGGGCGACGAGCGCGACGGCGACGAAGGTGAAGAGGATGTTGAGCATGGTCGTGTAGTTCCAAGTGATCTCGCGCTCGGATATCGACTCGATCGACGGACGGTGCGTCGGCACGAGGTCGAGCGCGCTGAAGATCCCGTCAACGATCAGCGCTGCGGCGACCATCGTCCCGAACATGATTCCGACGAGCAGCGCGGTGACCTTGCCGCCGTAGTACTTGCGGTAGGCAAGGACGATCGGGATGACGATCAGATCCGCGTAGACGAACGCGAGCACACCGGAGAACGAGATGCCGCCCGCCCAAAGGACGGCGGCCAGCGGAATGTTCCCGACAGAGCAGACGAACGAGAGCGCAGCGACGATCGGGCCGACGACCGCGTTCTCGAGCAGACGCAGGGGTCCCTCGGTCTCGGTGATGAAAAGCGCGTTGAAGAATCCCTTGGGCAGCAACGCCACGAAGCCGGCGATCACGAAGCCCGCGAGGATCTCCTTCCAGAGCATCTCCCAGTCGCTACGGAAGTTGCGCGCGACCGCCGTCCACGCATCCAGCGAGAAGAGCTTCGGCCCCGATTCTGCTGACGGGTGCGCGTGGCCCGTCTCCGCGGCGATCGCGTGCTCGCGCGCCTCCTCCTCGAGCCGCCGCGACACGAACAGCCGAAGGCCGAGCCACATGAGCGCGATGAGCACGAACCCACCGACGAACTCGGCCAGCGTGAACTCCCAGCCGAGGAAGATCCACATCACGATCCCGAGCTCGAACACGAGATTCGTCGACGCGAACTGGAAAGACATCGCCGCTGCGAAGCTCGCGCCTTTCGTGAAGAGCGACTTGGCGATTGCGATCGCCGCGTAGCTGCACGAGGACGACGCCGCGCCGAGTGCCGTCGCGAGCCCGATTTCGCGCGCGCCGACACCGCCTAGCGCGCGCTGCAGCTTCGCCTTCGGCACCCACGCCTGCACGATTCCCGACAGCGTGAAGCCGAGCACGAGCGCCCACCACACTTCCCACGCCATGCGGAAAGCGTTCAAGAGACCGTCGGCGACGAACACCGGGCGAGACTAGTCTTACCGCGTGTTCGCGCGCATTCGGTCGAGCAGGATCATCGTGCTCGCGTTTGTGTGCGCAGCACTTTCGACGGCCGTTTCCGCCGCCGCATCGAAGCCGCCGATCGCGGGCCGCGACGTCTTGACGGGGAAGCGCTTGGCGCTGGCGCAGTTCCGCGGCAAGCCTGTCTTCGTGAACGTCTGGGGCTCGTGGTGCACCGGCTGCAACGAGGAGGCGTCGACGCTCGCGAGCTTCGCTCGGGCGCACGGCCGTAAGGTGGCATTCCTCGGCATCGACACCATTGATTCGAAGGCGGGCGCACGCGCGTTCTACAAGCGCTTCGACACGGACTACCCGTCGATCTGGGATCCGCGCGGGATCCTCGCCGGTGCATGGTCACGCGGGACGCCGACGACGCTCGTCTTCGACCGCAGGCACGTGCTCGTGCAGCGGATCGAAGGAACGGCGTCGCGGTCCCAGCTCAAGGCGGCGCTCCTTCGCGTGACGTGAACGGCGCAGGGGCGTTGATCGCGGCGAACGTGCTGCTCGTGACCCTCGCGATCGTCCTCATCACGCTCGACCGCGGGCCGAAAGACACGTCGACCGACCTGTCGGCGGTCACGTTCTCAGATTTCACACTGCCCGTTCAGCCGGGCGTTGTCGTACCGACCATCTCCGCACCGACGGTGGCCGTCGCGCCTGTCAAGCGGCCGAGGCCGCCGATCGCAGGCTCGGACGTCATAACTGGACAACGCCTGTCGCTTTTGCAGTTTCGCGGCAAGCCCGTTCTCGTGAGTCTGTGGGCGACCTGGAACGTCGGGTCGATCGCGCAGGCTGCGACGCTCGGGCGATATGCGCGTGCGCACGCGGACGAGGTCGCCGTGCTCGGAATCGACGTAGAGGATTCGCCCGCCGCCGCGCGCGCCTTCATCAGGCGCTACGACATGAGCTTCGCGTCGGTTGCCGACCCGATCGGCAAGCTCGGAGCTGCGTGGGGGCCTGTCCCGGCGACGCTCGTATTCGACCGCAAGCACGTGCTCGTCCAGACGATCCCGGGCAGCGTGTCCGACGAGCAGCTGGACGCGGCGCTCAGGCGCGTTACTCGACGGTAACCGTCTTGGCGAGATTGCGCGGCTGGTCGACGTTCAGGCCGCGCAGGCGCGCGATCCGGTAGGCGAGCAGCTGCAGCGGAATCACGGCGAGGATCGCCTGGAGGAAGTTCGCCGTGCGCGGAACGTAGATGACGTCGTCCGCGTGGTGCTGAATGTCCTCGTTGCCGTCCGTCGCGATCGCGATCACATGCGCACCGCGGGCCCGCGTTTCCTGGATGTTGGAGACGATCTTGTCGTAGACGTGGATGTTCGTCGCGACGACGACGACCGGCGTGCCTTCCTCGAGCAGCGCGATCGGCCCGTGCTTCATCTCGCCGGCCGAGTACGCCTCGGTCGGGATGTACGAGATCTCCTTGAGCTTAAGGGCTCCTTCGAGGGCGACCGGCAGGCCGATGTGGCGGCCGAGGTAGAGGAAGAACGGCTTGTCGTAGAAGCGCTGCGCGATGTCCTCGATCGGATGGTCGCCGTCGAGAAACTCGCGGATCCTGTTCGGGAGCTCGTTCAGGTGATCGACGATGAACTCCATCTCGTCGTCGGGCAGCGTCTTGCGAACCTGTGCGAGGCGCAGCGCAAGCAGCGACAGCAACGCGACCTGCGCGGTGAACGTCTTCGACGCAGCGACGCCGACCTCCAGGCCGCACCGCGTGTACAGCACCGCATCGGCCTCGCGCGTGATCTGCGTGCCCATCAGGTTCGTGATCGCGAGCGTCCGCGCGCCCTTCTCCTTGGCGAGCTTGATCGCGTTCACCGTGTCGCGCGTCTCACCCGACTGAGAGATGCCGATCACGAGCGTGTCTTTCGAGAGTACCGGGTTGCGGTAGATCCACTCGCTCGCGATGTCCGGCTCCACGGGGAGGCGCGCCCACTCCTCGATGATGTAACGCCCGACGACACCGGCGTGGTAAGCGGTGCCACACGCGACGATCACGATGCGGCGCAGGTTCTTGATCTCGAGCTCGGTGAGGCCGATCCCTTCGAGGAGGAGCTCACCGTGCCGCGCGCGGTCGCCGATCGTCTCGCGCACCGACTCGGCCTGCTCGTAGATCTCCTTCAGCATGAACGTCTCGTAGCCGCCCTTCTCGGCCGACTCGTCGTCCCAGTCGACCTCGATCACGTCGGGCGCCACGATCTCCCCGTCGCGGTGGAACTCGGCTCCTCCCGGCGTGATGGCCACGATGTCGCCGTCGTCGATCAGTTGCACCAGGCGTGTCTCCGCGAGGAAGGCGGCGATCGAGGACGCGAGGAACATCTCACCGTCGCCGACGCCGACGACGAGCGGCGTCTGGTAGCGCACCCCGACGAGCAGGTCGGGATGGTCGTGGTGGATCACGACGAACGAGAAATGGCCTTCGAGCTCGGCGTAGGCCTTGCGCACGGCATCGACGAGATCACCGTCGTAGTGCCGTTCGACGAGGTGCGTGACGACCTCGGCGTCGGTCTGCGAGCTGAACGTGTGACCGTCGGCAACGAGCGACTCCTTGAGCTCGCGGTAGTTCTCGACGATTCCGTTGAGGACGATCGCCAACCGACCGTCTTCACAGCCCGTGAGCGGATGCGCGTTGAATTCGTTGACCGCGCCGTGCGTGGCCCAGCGCGTGTGGCCGAGGCCGTGCGTCGAGAGCGAGCCGTTGTCGCCGGCCGTCCGCTTGAGCTCCTGGAGGTTGCCGACGGCGCGGACGTAGTCGAGCGCGTCGTCCTCGCGCAGCGCGATCCCGGCCGAGTCGTAACCGCGGTACTCGAGCCGCTCGAGCCCCTGGAGGAGCAGCGGCTTCGCTGTTCTGGTTCCGACGTATCCGATGATCCCGCACATGGCAACTCCCTTTAAATACCCGCAAAGGGCAACTTCCCTTTAAATACACGTAGAGCCCGGCGCTACCGGGCCCCCGCCGTTGGAAGCCTCAGCCGAGCTCTCGTCGTACGAGGGTGCCGATCTTATCAGAGAGCCGCCTGGCCTCTTCCTCGGTTTGAGCCTCGGCGAGAAGCCGCACAACCGGCTCCGTACCCGATGCGCGCACGAGTACACGCGCGGCGCCGTCGAGCTCCGAGTTGATGCGTTCGACCTCATCGAGCAAGCGTTGCGGCAAGGTTCCCGCGAGAGGGAGGTTTTCCTTCACCTGCGGGAACGTCGGCATCACTGCGGCGGCCTCGCTGAGCGGACGGCCGCGGATGGCGTCACACAGAAGAAGCGCCGCTGCGAGCCCGTCCCCAGTGACGTGATCGCGTAGGTAGATGATGTGCCCGGACTGCTCGCCGCCGAGCACTCCGTCGTGCTCGCGGAGCGCCTCGAGCACGTAGCGGTCGCCGACGGGAGTCGTGACCACACGGATGCCGCGTTCATCGAGCAGACGGAGCAGGCCGAGGTTCGACATCACGGTCACGGCGACGAGCTCAGCGCCGAGATGGAGCGCGAGGATCGCGACGATGTGATCGCCGTCGACGACGGCGCCGTTCTCGTCCACGGCGAGCATCCTGTCGCCGTCGCCGTCGAACGCGACGCCGAGGTCGAGCGAGTTGCTTGTGACGGTGTGCTGCAACGCGCGCAGATCCGTCGCGCCATAGCCCTGGTTGATGTTCGTGCCGTCGGGCTCGACACCGATCGCCGTGACCTCGGCCCCGAGCTGCTCGAATGCGCGCGGCGCGATGTCGCTGTACGCCCCGTTGGCGCAGTCGACGCCGATCTTCATCCCCGTCAGGTCGGAGCCGAAGCGCTCGACGATGTGCTCGAGGTAGCTGTCGTTCGCGACATCGATGCGGTTGATCTCGCCGCCGCCGGGTGGATCGGCGTCGAGCAGGGCCTCGATCTGCTCCTCGCTCGCGTCGGTCAGCTTCTGACCGTCGCGGTCGAAGAACTTCACGCCGTTGTACTCCGGCGGATTGTGCGACGCCGTGATCACAGCGCCCACGTCGAGCGCGAGAAGCGCGACGGCGGGCGTCGGCAACACCCCGGCCAGCACAGCGGAGCCGCCTGCTGACGCGATACCGGTCGCGAGCGCTTCTTCGAGCTCGATCCCCGACGCGCGCGTGTCCCGCCCGACGAACACGCGGCCGCGTCCGGACCAAAGTGCGACAGCCTTCCCGAGTTTCTCGACGAGCTCCGGCGTCAGGCTCTCGCCCATGATCCCGCGGACACCGTCGGTGCCGAAATAGCGACGCGCCATGCGGCGCGAGGCTAACTAACCGCGAAAAATACGGCGCGCTTACGCGTCGCATTTTTCGCGGAGGGGATTCTCAAAGGCCTACTACCGCTTGGAGAACTGCGGCGCCTTGCGCGCTTTGTGGAGGCCGGCCTTCTTGCGCTCGACGATGCGTGCGTCGCGCGTCAGGAAGCCGGCGCGCTTCAAGGGGACACGCAACTCGGGATCGAGGTCGACGAGCGCGCGCGCGACACCGTGCCGAACCGCGCCCGCTTGCCCGCTCGGGCCGCCGCCGTGTACTCGCACGCGAATGTCGTAGCGACCCTCGAGCTCGGCGACCTTCAACGGCGCGAGCGCCGTCTGCCTGTGCACCGCGCGCGGGAAATACTCCTCGATCGTGCGCCCGTTGAACCACGTTGCACCGTCGCCCGGGCGAAGGATCACGCGCGCGACCGACGTCTTCCGCTTGCCTGTGCCCTGGTACTGCGCGATCTGTGTCGAAGCCATGTCAGTCCTCCAGCGGCAGCGGCTTGGGCGCCTGCGCCTCGTGCGGATGGTCGGGGCCGGCGTAGATCTTCAGCTTCGTGATCTGCGTGCGCGCGAGGCGGTTGCGCGGGAGCATGCCCTTTACAGCCTTGCGCAGCACCTCGGTCGGCCGGCGCTCGAGCTGCTCGCGCAGCGTCCGCGACCGGAGCCCGCCCGGGTAGCCGGAATGCCGGTGGTAGAGCTTCTGGTCGAGCTTGTTACCCGTCACGTGGACCCGCTCCGCGTTCACGACGACGACGAAGTCGCCCGTGTCGACATGCGGGGTGTACTGCGGCTTGTTCTTGCCGCGGAGCGTGTCGGCGATCGTCGTCGCGAGCCTGCCCAGGGTCTTCCCCTCGGCGTCCACGACATACCAGTCGCGCGTGATTTCTCCCGGCTTGGCGTTGTAGGTCTTCATGGCAAAGAAAAGGCGAACATGGCTGTCCGCCGGGGGCGCAGTGTAGCCGAAATCACCCCGAAACCGGGACCCCGGCGACCTTGCGGCGGCGGAGAATCCAGGGCGCAGGCGCTGTCACGAGGATCGCAGCGCCGACCGCCATCGCCCCGACGCCGAGGGTTTCGAGCGTGAGGCCGCCGACCAGCGCGAGCGTAGCTCCGAAGAGCGCGGCGGCAAAATCGTTGAAGCCGAAGAGGCGCCCCCGCTCTGACGGCAACGTCAGGTCTGCGAGCTGAGCGGCCGCCGCGACATACGAGATGTTCCAGCCGATGCCGAGGCCGAAAAGGAGCAGCGCCGTCGCCCCGACGCTCGAGAACCAGCCGAGCGCGAGGGCGGAGAGCCCCATGACGACCAAGCCTGCAGCCAGGGCGGACGTCCGGCCGACGCGGTCGACCATCGCGCCGACGAATAGGACGAGTGCGTACATCCCGAGCACGTGGGCGCCGACGATCGGGAAGACGTTGTGCTGCGCGTGGTGGTGCTTCTCGACGACGACGTAGCCGGTGAGGTTCATCACCGAAACCATGACCCCGAAGCTCGCGAACGACGTGAGCATCGCGGGGATGACTCCCGGCCTGCGGACGATCTCGCGAAGCGAGGCTTTCACGACGGGAACGGCCGGCTCGTCCGCGGGCGCGATCAGCTCCGCGATCTTCTTCGTGTCCGGACGGACGAGCGAGACGATCGTCGCAGTGAAAACGCTGATTCCCGCCGCAGCCAGCCACGGAACCGTGAGGTCGTCCGCGGTCAACTCCTTCCCGGAGAAGAGCGGGCTGAAGACAGTCGGCCCGAGGATCGCGCCGAACACGGACCCGAACAGGACGTAGGAGATGCCGCGCGCGCGGCGCAGCGGCGGATACATGTCGCCCGCCGCAGTGCGGACGAGCAGCGCCGCCGCACTCGACGACCCCGTGAGCGTGAACCCGACGATGAC
>DASVFB010000020.1:0-5954 GCA_036380275.1 Gaiellaceae bacterium
TCGAGGTAGCGCTCCATGAGCTTCTCGTCGGTCTCGACGACGGCGTCGAGCAGCTTCGTGTGGTACTCCTCGACCTGCGCGTGCAGCTCGGCGGGAATCTCGGTCGCCTTGCCCTCGCGCTGGCCCTCCGGGCTCGTGTACGCGCACATGTGCAGGAGGTCGACGATGCCGCTCAACTCGTGCTCCTCGCCGATCGGCAGGTGGATCGCGACGCAGTGCTCGGAGAGCTGCTCCTGCAGCGCACTGAGGACGCGGAAGAAGTCCGCGCGCTCGCGGTCGAGCATGTTCACGAAGAAGACGCGCGAGAGCTCGCCGTCGGCGGCGCGCTTCCAGTTGCGCGACGTCTGGACCTCGACGCCCATCACGCCGCTGACGACGAAGAGCGCGCCCTCGACGACGCGGATCGCGGCCATCGCGTCACCGACGAAGCCGGCGTCGCCGGGCGTGTCGATCAGGTTGATCTTGCGGTCATGCCATTCGAGATGGCAGATCGTCGCGGCGAGCGACATCTTTCGTCGTTGCTCGTCCTCGTCCCAGTCGGAGACGGTGGAGCCGGCCTCGATCGTGCCGAGCCGGTTCGTCGCGCCGGACTGGAAGAGCATCGCTTCGACGAGCGACGTCTTCCCCGTGCCGCGGTGTCCGACGACGGCGACGTTGCGAATCTTCCCCGGCTCGTGGGCCATGCGTCCTCCTGCTCGTTCGTGGAATACCGCGGTCGATCTTAGTCGGCGGCGGCCCGCGCGACGGCGCCGGACAGGCGCGCCTTCAGGCGCAGGATCGCCTTCGTGTGGAGCTGTGAGACCCTTGACTCGGTGACGCCGAGCACCTCGCCGATCTCGCGCAGAGTGAGATCCTCGTAGTAGTAGAGCGTGATCACGAGCTTCTCGCGCTCTGGCAGACTCGTGATCGCGTCGGCGACGATCTCGCGCAGCTCGGTCTGGGCGAACGCCGATTGGGGCTCGGGGCCTTGCGTGTCCTCGATCGTGTCGATCAGCGCGACCTGGTCGCCGCCTGAGCCCGAGATCGTCCACAGCTCGTCGAGAGCCGCGATAGAGGAGCGAGAGATGTCGGTGAGGCTCTCCTCTAGCTCGTCGACGCTGACGCCGACCTTTGTCGCGAGCTCTTCGTCGCTCGGCGCGCGTCCGAGCTTCGCCTCGAGCTCGGACATCGCGCGTTCGATCTGACGCGCCCGCGAGCGCACCGAGCGAGGAACCCAATCCAGTGCGCGCAACTCGTCGAGGATGGAGCCCTTGATGCGCGCAATCGCGTACGTCTCGAACTTCACGTCGCGGTCCGGGTCGTAGCGCTCGATCGCGGAGATCAGGCCGAGGAGCCCGTACGACACGAGGTCGCCTTCGTCCACGTGGGCAGGCAATCCGCTGCCGACTCGACCCGCGACGTACTTGACGATCGGCGCGTACATGAGGATCAGGCGGTCGCGCACGGCGGGGTCACCGGTGCGCCGGAACGTCCGCCAGATCTCGGTGACGTCCTCTGCCACGCCGAAAGAATACGGCGCGGCCTGGCGCTCTCCTCAGCGGTGCGAGCGGCGGAGGATCCCGAGCCCTGTGTTTCCGAGCCAGAGAGCGATTGCGACGGCCGCAACGGCGATCACCCAGGCGCCGCCTCCCGCACGCGCCGCGGCATATCCGACGCCGAGTAGGCACACGCAGAGGAACATGAACAAGACGCCGAGCGGCACGCGGAAAGGCTACTGCGAAAGGGCGCGGCTACAATCGCGGTTCTCGAGCCGAGGGGCGTAGCTCAATTGGTAGAGCACCGGTCTCCAAAACCGGGGGTTGCAGGTTCGAGTCCTGTCGCCCCTGTATCTCAGAGACCCTGTTTTCCGTGCGGCTGCTCAGCCTGGGAGCGGGCCTCGGCAGGCACGTGAACGAATCTCTGCGCTCTTCACGTCCAGCGCAGCAACCGACGTTCGTGAAGTTCAAGCGCGTGTGCCGGACTTGCTCTCAGCGTTCGCTCATGGCGACCGTTCGAGTCGGTAGTGGTACCAGTGCGCTTCTGTTGAGACGACCTGCCAACCTGCGTTCTCGAGTCGGGCGATGAGCCCTTCCAGCGCGTGTTCAGCGGTAGCGGTGGGCACATCCGCGTCGCGTAGGCGGAAGTACGAAGACGTGGCGAGTACCTCGAGCGTTCTCGCCGCGCCTAACGGAGCCGCGTAGAACTGTTTCTTCACGTAACCGGTCCAGAGGAGGATCTCGCACCTTTCGATGCCAGTTCGCTGCTCGCCTGGGCGTTCCGGTGCGGCTTCCCATTCTTGCTTGCTGCTTCCCCCAAAGCGCTGAACGTTTGGGCGGGGTGTTTTGGGCAGCGGTTCGGAATGGGGTGCCTGCTGAAAGGCCCGGCTGCGTGTCGCCGGCTCTTGCTCTGTTGGTGACGTGGCGGCGTCGGTGTCGTCGGTAGCCGTTTGCGCGTGGTCATCCCCGGCGACGTTCGCGTTGGCGGTGCGTGCTCCGGCGCTGATTGGTTCGTTTTCGTGCGCTTCGGCTGTGGAGTGGCTGACCGCCGGTGGTTTGAATTCGACGATCTCCCGTTCGCGCAACGGGATCCGCCGCAGGTGCCGCTTCCGGACCTGCTGCGGCGGCCGACCTTCGACGCGATCCTTTCTTTCCCCCGCGTGCTCCGTTCCTGTTGGTCTGGTCCTTGCGCTGAGCGTCAAGGCTTGCGGCCGCCGGGCTATGAACAGCACCACCGCTGCCAGCATGGTGGCCGCGACCAGGCCGATGATCACGGAGCTTGGAAACGTCTTGGTCGCTTGCGCCGCGGGCACCGAGCTTCCGCTGTTTGCCTTGCGTGCGATCGCCTTGACGTGCAACGTTGGGCCGAGTTGGTGGGCGGCGTGCTCCCTCAGCGGGAACGTTTGCCAAAGCAGAGCCGGCGACTGCGCCTGGCGTTGCTTCCCCGTGCCGGCCGTCGCGGTCGCGATGAGAGGCGTCGCGCTGATGAGCAGTAGCAGCAGGCAGAGTGCGCGGAGGTTTCTCGGCGGGGTCATCTGATAGTGAGCGGTGTACCGACCGGCAGAAGTGCCGCGAGCCGCAGAATGTCGGTATTGCGCATGCGGATGCAGCCGTGGGAGACGCGGCCGGGGATCAACTGCGGCAGGTTCGTGCCGTGGATCCCGATGAATCCGCCACCGGGCCAATCGGTGAGCACGGGCGAGCGGGCCGTGGTGCCGAAGGCCACCGGCCCGTAGAAGGGGTTTGCGTAGCGGGTGAGTTCGTCCTTGACCAGGAACTGGCCTGCCGGCGTCGGTGAGGCTGACGTGCCGATGGCCACGGGTGCGGTGAACACGAGCTTCCCGGCGCGATAGAGCTGCGCCCTCAGGCGCTCGCGGTCGACGACGAGATGCGTGTTCACAGTCTGGTAGCCGCCGAGATCCTGGCGGCGCACCCAACCGGTGGCGCCGTTCGGCAAGATCGGCAGACGCACCTCGACCCAGAGGACGCCGTTTGGGCCCGCCTTGGCGCGAACGACGGTGAGCCCGTTCGCAGTGCCGTCAGCGTTCCTCGTGCCGAGGGTGGCGACCGCCGCTGAAGCTTTCGTGGGTTGTGCGCGTGCCACCGTTGCTGCGCGAACTGTCGTCCAGCGGGAGAGGTAGCGACCGGACGTGAGTTGCAGCGGTCGACCGACCCGCAGTGCCGGAGCTACCGAGGCGGGCAAGCCCGAGTACGCAGCGGCAGCGCCTGTGCTCGACGGATCGTGAGGAAGGCGGAGCGAGATCAGACCGATGATTACAGCGACAGCGACAACGAATCCGACCCAAACCCGCGCGTGTCCGCTCAGCCGGTGGATTTCGGCTTCTCTCTCGATTTCATCTTGGGCGCCTTGACGATGAAGTGGGTGGAGGCGACGATCTCGTCGATGCGGGCTCGCGACGCCGGCTTGTCGAACGCTCGCACTGCCGGCGTGATCCCGAACAACTCGCGCATCCAGGCGGCGTGCCGCGCCTCGACCGAGTGGATCCCGACGGCGGCGACGAGTACGGGCTTCGACTGGAGCTTCGGCGCCTGCCCCTTGTAGGCGGCGACCGCCAAATCCTCGAACGCGACCGCGGTCTTCAGGAACGGCTCCTGCTGCTCGGTCGTCCCCTGGAAGTTGAATGTCGGCCGCTTGACGGCCTGCAATCCGAGCAGCTTGCGAAATGCCTTGACGTGCGCCCGTTCGACAGCGCCGACGATCCTCGCCGCCTTCGCCGTCTCGCCGCTCAGCGCACCGTTGCGTTCGGCTTCGGTATAGAACGATGACTGCAAGTACTCGAGCACGAGGGCGTAGTTCAAGATGCTGACGTCAGATTTGGACAGGCTTGCTGCTCGCGCCTCTCCAACCCGAGACAGCAGCAGCGCGCCCGCACCGCCCGTTACAAGCGCGAGTAGTCGACGTCGAGACAGCGACGCCTCGGCCACAGCCTTCGTCTCGGCGATCGCGCCGTCGCGATCGACCGCGGCCAAGAACTCGTAGAAGCCTGCCTCGCCCTCCACCGTTACGCCCTCAGTCCGATCTCGTGGAGACCGTCAGCGACCTGCTTCGCGGTCATCGGCGTGTCAATCGGCTCGGGTGCCGCTATCTCGCCGGCGATAGCCCGCACCCAGGCGGCGTGACGCGCCTCAACCGAGACGATCTCCGCAGCTGCGGCCAGCGTCTGCTTCGTCAAGTTCGCCGCCTGGCCGTTATAACCCGCAACGGCGATGTCCTCGAGCTCGATCGCCGCTTTCCTGAAACGATCAGCGCTCTTGGTTTTCTCGCCGAAGTCGAAGCCAGGCTTGGCATTGGCAGTGGGTCCGAGCGCGCTCTTGATCGCCGCGAGATGCGCCCGCTCATGTCCGAGAGCGGTCTGAGCGAAGTCACGCAACTCACCGCTAAGCCCGGCCTGCGCGAGCGCCTGCTCATAAAAGGCGACCTGTGTGTACTCGAGCTGCA
Source organism: Gaiellaceae bacterium (assembly GCA_036380275.1). Taxonomy (GTDB): domain Bacteria; phylum Actinomycetota; class Thermoleophilia; order Gaiellales; family Gaiellaceae; genus DASVFB01. Next base: position 4,936 of record DASVFB010000020.1, read on the forward strand.
ACACCAGCTGCAAGATCCGGATGTCCTGCCCCTTCGACGGCGCTGCAAGAGCCTCGCCAATCTCGAACAGTCGACCGACTCGCGAGAACGCAAGCGCTCCTACAACGGCAGCCGCACCCCCGATCAGCCCAGACCGTGACGAGACACCACCGACCTTCACGCCATCCCCCTCGACGCCCGCCACAGCAGTCTCCTAGCCTAGGTCAAGGACCGCAGATAACCCCGAACCCTAGCCCACCTACCTCTCTTGAACAAGGCCTCGTCTGCTCCACTGCCTGAGCCGCGATGCACCGCGGGCCGACGCGAACACGAGCCGGGGTTGCAGGTTCGAGTCGTGTCGCCCCTGTGGCTTACAGGCTCTTAGCGGCGCGCTACGACCGAACGAGTTGGCATCCTGGCACGTAATGCCGCTGGAGCATGAGCGCGCATTCCGCGCGGATAGCCCTGTCGGGCGCTACTGGCTTCGCAACTGCGTCGGGTTCCACGTCGAAGGCTTTGGTGGCGGCGCGGGGACCGTCGAGGAGATCGGCCTCGGCCCCGACGGCGTCGACGTGCTGGCCGTGCGACGCGGCGTTGTGCTGAGACGAATCGCCCTCGTTCCGGCGCAACGCGTCGAGTCGGTGGACCCGTGGGACGAGACGATCGTCCTCGTCTCCCGGCAGCGGCAGCAACGGGATCGCCGTCGCGCGCAGACCCACGACATCGCGGGTCGCGCGGCGTCGGTCGCCGGCGCCGTGGCCGTCGAGAGCGCCCGCGCGCTGCGCGACGGAGCGGCCGTCGTGCTGCGCGGGCTCGCCGCCTTCGGGACGCTCCTGCTCGGACTCGCCGTCGTGATACGCAACCGCGCGCCGCGCTTCACGACTACGGTCAAGGCGATCGCGATCGCGTACGCGTTCGAAGCTCGGCGCGCCTGGCGCGCCGAGCGCGAGGCGCTCGCGGCGTGGCGGGAGACCCTCCGCGATCCACCGGATCCAGAGGGCGACGACGGGCCGCTAACGCGTGCGGGCGCCGACGAGGTC
>DASVFB010000021.1:0-7841 GCA_036380275.1 Gaiellaceae bacterium
GGCGATCGGCATGTTTTTGTGAATGACGCCAAGTGCGCCTTGTTGCGCCATGGCGATGGCCATTTCAGACTCGGTAACCGTGTCCATGGCCGCACTCAACAGCGGCACGTTGAGTTTGATGTTGCGAGTCAGCCTCGTGGAGACGTCGACTTGTGCGGGGAGCACGTTGGAATAGCGCGGAACGAGGGAGATGTCATCAAAGGTGAGCGCCGTCTTCAAGCCGACGCTGATGTTCGTGGAAGCCAGTTCGCTCTCTTTGATCTGCGGCATCAGCGTCCTTTTCTCCCTCAGGCCCCGTGGCACTTCTTGAATTTCTTGCCGCTGCCGCACCAGCACGGGTCGTTGCGGCCGATCTTTTCCTGGGGTGACGCGACGACGGTTTGCGGAGTCGCAGTCGACGTCGATCCCCCGGTGCCCAGCGCGGCCGCTCCTGCCGTCGAGCTCGCGCCTGCAGCCGCGATCGCATCGGCGCCCGCAGCGGTCTCGTGCGCGTACGAGAGGTTGCCGTTCGTGGCGAGCCGCTCCCGCTCGAGCTCCGCGGCCTCCTGCGGCGCGATCTCCGCGTGGAAGAGCGTGAAGACGACCTCCTCTCGGATCTCCCTGCCGAGCTCCTCGAACATGAGATGGCCCTCGCCGCGGTACTCGACGAGCGGGTCCTTCTGCGCAAACGAGCGGAGATGGATGCCCTCGCGCATGTAGTCCATCGACTCGAGGTGCTCGCGCCAGCGTGTGTCGACGATCTGCAGCATGATGAACCGCTCGAGCTCGCGGATGATCGGCTTGCCCTGGTCGTCGACGCCGAAGCGCTCCTCGCGCAGCTTGTACTCGTCCAGCGCGTCGTCGACGAACTCCTGCACCAGCGCGTCGCGCTCGAGGCCGACTTCGTCGCGCAGCTCCTCGGCCGTGATATCCGAGCCGTAGAGGTTCTGCATCCCCTGCACGAGCGCCTCGAGATCCCATTCCTCCGAGTACTCGGCGGCGAGGAAGACGTCGATCGTCCCCTCGACGACCTCGCGAATCCACCCCTCCACCTCCTCGGACAGATCCTCGCCCTCGAGCACGCGCCGCCGCTGCTCGTAGATCACGACGCGCTGCGTGTTCATCACGTCGTCGTACTTGAGGACGTTCTTGCGCATGACGAAGTTCTGCTCTTCGACCTTCTTCTGCGCGCCCTCGATCTGGTTCGAGAGGATCTTCGCCTCCATCGGCTGGTCGTCCGGGAGCTTGAAGCGGTTCATGATGTTCTTGATCCGGTCGCCCGCGAACAGGCGCACGAGATCGTCTTCGCCCGAGAGGTAGAAGCGCGTCTCGCCGGGGTCGCCCTGGCGGCCGGAGCGGCCGCGGAGCTGGTTGTCGATCCGGCGCGCCTCGTGGCGCTCGGTGCCGAGTACGTAGAGACCGCCGAGCTCGCGCACGCCCTCTCCGAGCTTGATGTCGACGCCGCGGCCGGCCATGTTCGTCGCGATCGTGACCGCGTGCGGCTCGCCGGCGCCGATGATGATCTCCGCCTCGCGCTCGTGCTGCTTCGCGTTGAGGACGTTGTGCGGCACGCCCTTCCGCTCGAGCAGTTGCGAGAGGTACTCCGACGTCTCGACGGCGATCGTCCCGACGAGCACCGGCTGACCGTGCTCGTGCCGCTCGACGATGTCGTTGAGCACCGCGGCCCACTTCGCTTCCTTCGTCTTGAAGATGAAGTCGTTGTTGTCGGCCCGCGCGACCCGCACGTTCGTGGGGATCTCGACGACGTGGAGGTCGTAGATCTCGACGAACTCCTTCTCCTCGGTCTTCGCGGTACCTGTCATACCGCCGAGCTTCTCGTAGAGGCGGAAGTAGTTCTGGAGCGTGATCGTCGCGAGCGTGACGTTCTCCTCCTGAATCCGCACGCCCTCCTTGGCCTCGACGGCCTGGTGCAGGCCCTCGCTCCAGCGGCGGCCTTCCATGATGCGGCCCGTGAACTCGTCGACGATCTTCACCTCGCCGTCCTGCACGACGTAGTCGACGTCGCGCTGGTAGAGCGACTGCGCCTTCAGCGCTTGGTTGAGGTGGTTGACGAGTTGCACGTTGCGCGGGTCGTAGAGGTTCTCGACCCCGAGCGCGCGCTCGATCTCCTCGATCCCGCTCGGCAGCGGAGAAACGGTCTTGAACTTCTCGTCGAAGACGTAGTCGCCGTCGGGCTCGAAGCCCTTCTGCACCTGGGCGGACGGAACGGCGTCGAGCGTCTTCACGACGCGGGCGAAGTCGTAGTAGGTCTTGGCGGCGGTCTCGGGCTCGCCGGAGATGATCAGCGGCGTGCGCGCCTCGTCGATGAGGATCGAGTCGACCTCGTCGACAATCGCAAACGAGTGTCCGCGCTGCACGACGCCTTCCAACGAGACGGACATGTTGTCGCGCAGGTAGTCGAAGCCGAACTCGGAGTTCGTGCCATAGGTGACGTCGCACTCGTACGCCTGCCGCCTCTCTGCGAACGGCATCATGTTCTCGACGTACGCGACACTGGCGCCGAGCCGCTCGTAGACGGCGCGCGTCCACTCGGCGTCGCGCTTGGCGAGGTAGTCGTTGACGGTGACGAGGTGCACGCCCGTCCCGGGCAACGAGTTGAGGAAGAGCGGCTGCGTGGCGACAAACGTCTTGCCCTCACCGGTCTTCATCTCTGCGATGTCGCCCTCGTGGAGGACGATGCCGCCCATCACCTGCACCTTGAAGAGCTCGACCTGGCGGTCGCGGCGGAACGCCTCGCGGATCGCCGCGTACGCCTCGAAGAGGAGCTCCTCGAGGGACTCGCCGTTGTCGATCCGCTGCTTGAGCTCGGCCCTTTTGCCCTGCAGCTCGGCGTCCGAGAGCTTCTCGAACTCGGGCTGGAGCGAGAGGACGTACTCCGCCTGTTCGGCGATGCGCTTGACGCGCCGACCTTCGCCCGCCCGCAGAACCTTTTCGAATGTGCCGAGTCCGGAAGCCATTCGTCTCCTAGAGTAGCGACGCCTCGATTTCCCAGAGGTCGCCGTCGAGGCGCCGGGCGCGGACGGCGTAGTCGCCCTCGCGCTCCAGGAGCGGGATCGAGCCGAAGCTGCGCGAGCCGTCGACGATCAGGGTCCGCTCCCCCTTGTGATGCGCTTGCTCCAGCTCCTGCCCGCCGACGCCTGGCAGGCTCGCGACCTCGATCCGGCGCGCGGCCACCGCCCAGAGGCCGTCGTCGCGCCGAACCGCCTCTGCTCGGTACGGCGGATCGAGCGAGATCGCGCCGACGAACGTCTCGATCCCTCTTGGCCCGTACTCGACGATCACCTCGTCGTCGAGCACGACGAACTCCGCCCGCTCTCCCTCGAGCTCGGCGGCGAGGGTCGCGATGTCGTCCCACTCGCGCGGCCGGTGGACGCCGTGGATGCCGGCCTTGTCCCACGGCGCGCGCCGGTCCTCGCCCGGCGACTCGAGCAGCCCCGCCTCGCGCGCAAGCCTCTCGTGCAGCGGCCTGCGGCGGAAGATCACGCTCCGTTGTGCTCTGTCCTGCGGCGTGGCTCGCGACGGCGCTTGTCGCGGTATTCCTTGACCTCGCGCATGAGCTTGTCGGTGAGCCCGTCGATGGAGGAACGCATGTCCTTCGTCGCCTCGCGGACGCGCAGCGAGTGACCCTTCGTGAACACCGTCGCCTCGGCCACCTGGTTCTCGCGAATGGACGGATTGCGCTCGACGGTCAACTCGACCTCGACCTGGACCATGTCGCCCAGCTGCCTGTCCAGCTTGCTGAGCTTCAGCTCGGCGTAACTTCGAATCGAGTCGCTGAGCTCGAGGTTCTTGCCCTTCACCTTCAGACGCATTGCCCCCTCCTCGCCTGGTCTTGAGAAGACACTAGCGCAGTCGAAGTGCGCGGGCGAACGTCACGACCCGCACGTGGCGCGCCCCCGCCCGCCGGAGCGCCGTCGCGCATGCGGACACCGTCGCGCCGGACGTGTAGACGTCGTCCACGAGGCAGAGCGAGCTCGGCGCACGCTGGGCCTTGGCCGCGAACGCGGCGCGGACGTTGCGGCGCCGTTCGGCGAGGCTTGCCCCGCGCTGGCGCGGCGCCACGCGCGTGCGCGCGAGCAGATCGAGCACGGGCAGCTCCCAGCGTTTGCCAAGCTCTTGCGCGAGACGCTCTGCGGGATGGTGGCCCCGTTCGAGCAAACGGGTGCGATCCGACGGAACGTACGTCAGCGCCTCCACGGGCGGCCGCGCGACCGCGGCGGCGACGAGCTCGGCTGTCGTTGCCGCGATCCGACGGAGGCCGTGTTCCTTCCACCCGGCGACGATCGCGCGGACGCGCTCGTCGTAGGCGACGGCGGCGCGAGCGGACTCGAACGAGACGCGCCGGCCGGAGCATTCCGCGCAGCGCCGGACGGGCCACGCGGTCGGGCTTCCACACCGTTCGCAGAGTGGCGGCTCGATCCACGGCAGCGACCCGAGGCAGGCGTCGCAGACGGCCACGCCGCTTCGTCCGCACGCGAGGCAGCGCTGCGGCAGCAGCAGGTCGAGCATGCGGCGACGGTACGTCGCCGCATGTCACGCTGCAGTGAAAATTGTGCGCTAAGAACTCGTTTCATAATGCGCTTCGTCGATCAGCGCGCCCGGCGGCACAAGGCTCATTGTGAAACGAGTTCTAAAAGCCGTTCGAGACCAGGAAGGCCGCGAGCGACACCGAGCTGGCGATCATCCCGATCGCGAGGAGCCGCAACACCATGGGCCCATCATGAGCCGTTGCGCGCGTTTGGTGAATAGGCCGAACGGCCTAATCCAGCAGGTATTGGTCCCGTTCGGGGAGGCCGGCGCGGCGGCGGTAGCGGTTGTCCGCCTCGAGCAGCTGTGAGCGGTTGCCGATGTCCAGCCACTCACCGCTGAAGCGGTAGCCGTACACGGGCGCGCGTGTGTAGAGCCACGCGATGAAGTAGCCGGGCTGGTCGGGCGGGTTGCCCTCCGCGAGGTACGCGCGCAGCAGCGCGAAGTGCGCGCGGTGGTAGAGGTAGGTTGCGATCGAGATGAGGTTCGACGCCGGCCGTTCGGGCTTTTCCTCGAAGCCGACGACCCGGTCGTCCTGATCCAGCTCGACGACGCTGTACTCGCTGACGAGCTCGCGGTCGGGGTGGTCGTAGACGGCGATCGCGCTGCCGTCCTTGCTGCGCCAGAAGTCGACGTAGGCCGCGAGGCTGAAGTCGAAGAGGTTGTCGCCGGCGATGACCAACAGCTCCTCGCCTTCCCACTCCTCTCGGTCGGCGACGAAGGCGATGTCGCCGATGGCACCGAGGCGATCCTCGTTCGAGGTCGTGCCGTCGTCGTGAACGCGAACGCGTCCGTGCGACCAGCGCTCGAAATCGGGCGCGAAGCGGGCGTTCGTGACGACGTGGATCTCGTCGACGTCGTCGACCTCGGCGATCCGGTCGAGGATCCAGTCGGCGATCGGCCGCCCGGCGACGGGCAGCAGCGGCTTTGCCGCCGTGTCCGTCAACGGGCGCAGGCGAGTCGCGTACCCCGCGGCGAGGATGAGCGCTTTCAAAACACCCTGGGGTCAGACCCCCGTCATGTCCGGAGGAGCGCATGGCCGGCGGGATTTACCTGCACGGACCGAAGAGCGAGCGCCGCGGCCTCGCCGACGATGGTGGCCAGCCCGGACATGGCTGGGGTCTGACCCCTGCCATGTCCGGATCGGGCACGGTTGCTCAGGTTCCCTCGTCCCACGAGGCGAGGTACTTGGCTTGCTCATCCGTGAGCTTGTCGATCTCGACGCCCATCGTCTCGAGCTTCAGCCGCGCGATCTCCTTGTCGATCTCGTCGGGGACGCCGTAGACCTTCCGTTCGAGCTCGCCCGCGTGCTGGACGGCGTACTCGGCGGCGAGCGCCTGGTTGGCGAAGGACATGTCCATGACGAGCGCGGGATGCCCCTCGGCAGCGGCGAGGTTGACCAGCCGTCCGTCGGCGATGAGGTAGAGCCGCCGTCCGTCTGCGAGCGTGAACTCCTCGACGAACTCGCGCGCGTGCCGCGTCTCCGACGCGAGCGACTTCAGCGCGGGGATGTCGATCTCGACGTTGAAGTGGCCCGTGTTCGCGAGGATCGCGCCGTCCTTCATCTGCTCCATGTGCCCACGCGTGACGACGTGCTTGTCACCCGTGGCCGAGCAGAAGATGTCGCCGACCTTCGCGGCTGCCCCCATCGACAGCACCTCGAAGCCGTCCATGACCGCCTCGAGCGCGCGGAGCGGATCGACCTCGGTGACGATCACGTGCGAGCCCATGCCGCGCGCGCGGGAGGCGACGCCGCGCCCGACCCAGCCGTACCCGGCGACGACGAACCGCTTCCCGGCGAGCAGCACGTTCGTCGCACGGATGATTCCGTCGATCGTCGACTGACCGGTGCCGTAGCGATTGTCGAAGAGATGCTTCGTGTTCGCCTCGTTGACGGCGATAATCGGAAAGCCGAGCGCGCCGTCCGCCTCGAGCGCCTTGAGCCGGATGACGCCTGTGGTCGTCTCCTCGGTGCCCGCGATGATGTCGCCGAGCTGCTCGCGCCGGTGCGAATGGAGCACGCCGATCACGTCGGCGCCGTCGTCCATTGTCAGATGCGGCTTGTGGTCGACTGCGGCTTCGATATGCGCGTAGTACGTGTCGTTGTCCTCGCCCTTGATCGCGAACACGCTGACGTCGAACTCGTCGACGAGCGCCGCGGCTACATCGTCCTGCGTCGAGAGCGGATTCGACGCACAGAGCACGACGTCCGCGCCGCCGGCCTTCAGCGTGCGCATCAGGTTCGCCGTCTCCGTCGTGACGTGCAGGCACGCGGAGACGCGGTAGCCGTTCAGCGGCTGCTCCGCCTCGAATCGCTGTCTGATCGCCGCGAGCACCGGCATCTGCCGGTCCGCCCACTCGATCCGCCGCACGCCTTCTGGCGCGAGAGCGAGGTCTTTCACGTCGTACCGCTTCGTCGTTGCCATCGTGTCCTCTCTGTCAGGCGGCGAGCAGCCGCTCGTGCTTGCGCTGTTCCCATTCCAGCGGGTCTTCATTGGCGGCGAACCACGTCTCCACCGCGGCCCGCAGCGCGGGCTCGCGCCGGAGCCGAGCGGCGAACGCGACGTCCGCTATCTCGACGCGGAAGCGTTGCCGCAGGTCCGCGAGCGAGCGGAGCTGATTCAGCTCGCGCAACCCGTACAGTCGGTACCCGGAACCGCTCCTACGCGGGACGACGAGCCCGATCCGCTCGAGGTAACGCAGCATGCGCGCCGACCAGCCTGTCCGGCCGGCCGCCTCGCTGACGGTGATCCCATCCACGCGCGGGAAACCTTAACACAGATGTGTCAAGGATCGGACGTCCCCTCGCGGCCGTAGCGATCCTCGAGGCGGACGACGTCGTCGAGCTGGGGCGTCGACACCTCGATGATCGTCGTGTCCTCGATCGCGCTCACCCGATGCACGGTTCCGGGCTGGAAACGGAAAAACGCCGGCGCCGAGACGACCTCCTCGTTGAGCGCCGCCTCCCCCGCATCGCCGAGCTCGACCCTCGCACGCCCCGCGTACAGGTACCAGGACTCATCCTTGACGCGATGGAACTGCAGGCTCAGCGACTCGCCCGCCTTCACGAACAACACCTTGCCCAGGTACTGCTCCGTCTCCGCCCACACGAGCTCCCACCCCCACGGCTTGTCGACCCGCCGTGCCTCGGTCGCCCACCGCTCGAGATCGATCAGGTTCGGCGAGTCGAGGCTCATACGGGAACAGTCGCCAGCTCGGGATGCTCCTGCACGAACTGCTCAGCTTCGCGGAGCTGCTTCGGCGTGTTCACCGTCAACCAGAAGCTCGTGTTGCGGTACGCGACGAGCCTGCCA
>DASVFB010000022.1:0-8703 GCA_036380275.1 Gaiellaceae bacterium
GACGGAAGCGAGCGAAGCGAAGCGTTTCACGCAGCGGCTGCGGCGCGGACGAGCCCCGGATTGATCCCTTTGACCGCCGCCGTGAATGTGCCCTCGTCCGGGCCGATTCCTGCGGCCGAGAGGTGCTCGGGCTGAAGCAGCACGGACGCGAGCTCGGAAACCTCGTCCGGCTCTACCGCGTCGATCTCCGCGATCAGGCGGTCGAGCGAGAGCAGCTCGGTGTCCGTGATCAGCGATTTTCCGAGCCGGCTCATGCGGTTCGACGTCGACTCCATCGAGAGGACGACGCGGCCCTTGAGGTTCTCCTTTGCGCGCTGCAGCTCGTTCGGCCGGAGCCGGCCCGCCGAGACGTCGGCGATCTCGCGGGAGGCGATCTCGAGACACTCGGCGACGTTCTCCTCGCGCGTGCCGATGTAGAAGCCCACGAGCCCCGTGTCGGAGTACTGCGACGTGAAGCTGTAGACCGCGTACGCCATGCCGCGCTTCTCGCGGATCTCCTGGAAGAGCCGGGACGAGGCGGAGCCGCCGAGGATCGAGTCCAGCAGCGAGGCGGCGAAGCGGCGCCGGTCGGAGCGCGAGATGCCGGGCGCGCCGATGCAAACGTGGTACTGCTCGGTGTCCTTCTGCTGGAAGCGGAGGCTCGGCGGCGGCGGAGTGACCATCGGTCTGCGGACGCGAACGCCCTTGGGCGGCGTGTCCTGCGGACGCCGTTGTGCGCGCTCGACGAGACGGACGACCTCGTTGTGCTGCAGGTTTCCGGCTGCGGCGACGACGATGTTACCGCCGACGTACATTGAGCGGTGGTACGCGGCGAGTGCGCGCCGGGTGACGCTGGCGATCACGTCGCGGGTGCCGATCACGGGGCGTCCGAGCGGCTGGTCGCCGAACACGGCCTCCGAGAAGAGATCGTGGACGAGCTCCTGAGGAGCGTCCTCGTACATCGCGATCTCCTCGAGGACAACCTCGCGCTCCGAGTCGAGCTCCGCGAACGTGGGCGCAAACACCATGTCCGTCATGACGTCGATCGCCGTGCCGAGGTGCGCGTCCGTCACGCGCGAGTAGAGCATCGTGTGCTCGCGCGATGTGGCCGCGTTGAGCTCGCCGCCGAGGCCGTCGAACATCTCGGCGATCTCCTGCGCGCTGTACGCCGACGAGCCCTTGAAGAGAAGGTGCTCGAGGAAGTGCGTGACGCCCGCGCGGTCGGCCTTCTCGTCCCTCGATCCAGCGCCAATCCAGTACCCGAGCGCGACGGACCGAACGCTCGGCACGCGCTCGGTGATGACGCGCTCGCCGGAGTCGAGCTCCGTGATCTCGTACTTCTGCACGACTTGAGTTTAGAGGGGCGGCTTACGCCGCCCCTCAGCTCGACCCTTAGTTGCGTCCGCGGCTGCCGCCGCGGCCACCGCCGCGGCCGCGATCGCGATCGCCCCGCGGACGCTCTTCGCGCTCGCGCGGAGGCGCATCCTTCGCGCGCTCGATCAGCTCCTCGGGCGTGACGACGGAGCCGTTCTCGTGCTTGGCGAGGAGCTTGAGGCCGATGCGCCCGCGCTCCTTGTCGACCTCCTGCACGACGACGTCCAGCACGTCGCCACGACTGATCACGTCTTCGATGTGACCGACGCGGCCCGGGCCGACGTTCGACACGTGCAGGAGCCCGTCCGTGCCCTTCTTCAGCTCGACGAACGCACCGAACTGCGTCGTCTTGACGACCTTCGCGTTGCGGTACTCGTCGCCGACCTCCGGGCTCTTTGTCAGGCCCTCGATCGCGGCGATCGCCGCCTGGGCCTTCGTGCCCTCGGTCGCGTAGATGAGGATCGTGCCGTCCTCCTCGATGTCGATCTGCACCTCGTAGTCGGCCTCGAGGCCGCGGATCGTCTCGCCGCCCTTGCCGATGACGAGGCCGATCTGCTCTGGGTCGATCTTGATCGACGTGATCCTGGGCGCGTGCGCCGCCAGTTCGGTGCGCGCTTCGGGAAGCGCCGCCAGCATCTTGTCGAGGATGAACTCGCGTGCCCGCTTCGCCTGCTCGAGCGCGCTCTGCATGATCTCGCGCGTAACCCCCGTGATCTTGATGTCCATCTGGAGCGCGGTGATGCCGTCGCGAGTGCCGGCGACCTTGAAGTCCATGTCGCCGAGGTGATCCTCAGCTCCCTGGATGTCCGTGAGGATGACGTGTTCGTCGCCCTCCTTCACGAGACCCATCGCGATCCCCGACACAGGTGCCTTGATCGGCACGCCGGCGTCCATCAGCGCCAGCGTCGAGCCGCACACGGAGCCCATCGACGACGAGCCGTTCGACTCGAGCGTCTCGGAGACGATCCGGATCGTGTACGGGAATTCCGACGCAGGTGGAATCATCGGCTCGAGCGCACGCTGTGCGAGCGCGCCGTGGCCGATATCGCGCCGCTTCGGCCCGCGCATGAAGCCCGTTTCCCCGACCGAGTACGGCGGGAAGTTGTAGTGGTGCATGAACCGGCGCTCGGACTCGAGCGAGAGGTCGTCGATGCGCTGGCCCTCCTTCGCAGTGCCGAGCGTGAGCAGCGACATGATCTGCGTCTGCCCGCGCGTGAACAGCGCGGAGCCGTGCGTCCGCGGGCTGACACCGACCTCGCACTCGATCGGCCGGATGTCCTCCGTACCGCGGCCGTCCGGGCGGCGCTTCTCGATCGCGATCTTCTTGCGGACGAGGTCCTTGTAGATCGCCTCGGCTGCGCGCTTCACGAACTGCTTCGTGAGCGAGTCCTTGACGGTCGGAGGCTCCCCTTCGACCGTAGCCGGCCCGACCGGGAACGGAAGCTGGACCGTGTCGATGATTCGCTCGAACAGCAGGTGGCGCTTGGCCGACTTGAGCTCCTTCGAGTCCTGCTCCGCCTCGGTCAGCGCGCGCAGGTCGTTCTCGAACTGCTGACGCACGGGCTCCTCGACGGCGGCAAGCCTCGCCTTCTCGAGCAGCGCGTTGAGGCTGGAACGCGCCTGCAGCTGCTTGACGATGTCCTCGTCCGTCGAGTCCATCGAGAGCGGCGGGGCGAGGTCCTCGAGCAGCTCCTCCACGACCGCACCGCCCTCGCGCAGGCCGTGCGCCTGGACGCGGTCGCGGATCGCGGCGCTGTGCGATGCGTCCAGCTCGGCCGTGAGCTCGGGATCGAGCCACTTCGGCTTGCCCGCCCGCTCACGCAGCTCTTCCTGCGCCTCGCAGAGCTTGCGGATCTCCGCCTGCGCGAGATCGAGCGCCTCGAGCAGCGTGTCCTCGGGCACCTCGTCGGCGCCGGCTTCGACCATCGTCAGACCTTCCTTCGTCCCGACGACGATCAAGTCGAGCGTCGACTCCTCCTCCGCCTCCTGCAACGTCGGGTTGACGACGAGGCGGCCCTCGATCTGGCCGATACGCACGGCCCCGATCGGACCGAGGAACGGCAGCGGCGAAAGCATCAGCGCAGCAGACGCCCCGTTGATGCAGAGGATGTCGTGCCCGATGACCATGTCGGCCGACAGCACGGTGCAGATCACCTGCACCTCGTTCTTGAAGCCCTTCGGCCAGAGCGGCCGGATCGGGCGGTCGATCATCCGCGCGGTCAGGATCGCGCGCTCGGTCGGACGTCCTTCCCGCTTGAAGAATCCGCCGGGGATCTTCCCGGCCGCGTACATCCGCTCCTCGACGTCGACGGTGAGCGGGAAGAAGTCCGCGCCCTCGCGCGCCTCCATCCTGCCCTGCGCCGTTGCGAGCACCATCGTGTCCCCGGAGCGGACGACGACGGCGCCGTCTGCCTGCTTCGCGAGCTTCCCGGTCTCGAACGTCATTTCCCGGCCGCCGATCTCGACCGAGACGCCGGCGAGCCGTTCAGTGGCAATAGCCATGTTTCCCTCCACTTTTCCTCGTACGAGGGTGGAGGTTTGAGTCAGTGCCGCCGCCGAGCACTCGCTCAAACTTCCACCCCCTATGCCCTGAGCTAGCGCCGGAGCCCCAGCTCCTTGATGAGGGCCCGGTAGCCCTCGAGATTCGTGCGTTGGAGATAGTTCAGGAAGCGGCGGCGGCGTCCGACCAGCTTGAGCAGCCCGCGACGCGAGTGGTGATCGTGCTTGTGCGTGCGGAGGTGCTCGGTCAGCTGGTTGATCCGGCGCGTCAACATCGCAATTTGGACCTCCGGCGAGCCGGTGTCCGTTTCTGCGCGGCCGTGCTCCTTGATGATCTCCTGCTTCTCTTCCTTGGTGAGGCTCATGTGTCTCCTCTCGTGAGTGGCTCCACCGTCCCAGCGCGCCGCCCAAGGAAGGAGGCGCACGGCCGAGACGGGGTCGGCGACTAGGGTAGCGAATCGGCATGGAACCTGGGATTGCCGCCGGGAATCCGGCGACCGCGTCGGCCGGCGCCGAGATGCTCGCTGCGGGTGGGAACGCCGCTGACGCCGCGGTGGCCGCGTCGCTCGCGTCGTGCGTCGCCGAGACGGTAATGACGGGGCTGCTCGGAGGCGGGCACGCGATCTACTGGGACGCCGCGTCGCGCACGGCCCGGAACCTCGACTGCTTCTGCGCCGTGCCCTCTGGGGAAGGCGCCGAGTTGCTCGAGTTGAAGGTGCCGTTCGGCGAGGAGCTCGTCCACTACGCGATCGGCGCCGCGTCGTTCGCCGTCCCAGGCGTGCCCGCGGGTCTCGGCGCGCTCCACGCCGAGTACGGCCGTCTTCCATGGCGGAAGGTCTTCGAACCCGCACTCAGGCTCGCCCGCGTCGGCGTCCCGATGACGCCCGCGCAGGCTTCGTGCCTCGCAATGCTCGCACCCGTCATGACGATGGACGCGGGCGCGCGCATCTACGCGCCCGGCGACACGCTGTTGCAGGCCGGCGAGCTGCTGCGCCAGCCCGGGATCGAGAAGGCGCTCGCGCTGCTGGCGTCCGAAGGCGCGGAGTCGGCATACACCGGGTCGCTCGCGCAGTCGATCCTGTCGCTGATGCGCGGGCGGGGCGGCGCTGTCACTGCGGACGACCTCGAGGCTTACGAGGCGAGCTGGAGTGATCCGATCGACGTCGAGTACGCGGGGACGATGCTGTACACACGGCGCGGCCTCTCCGGGCTTCCTGAGTTGCTGCCGGCGTTGCCCGTGCTGCGCGATCTGAACGAGACGGAACGCGTCCTGGCACTGCTCCCTGCCCTCGAGACGACCGGAGCCGAGACGCACACGACGAACCTTTCGGTCGTCGACGCGGGGGGGAACGCGTGCGTCATCACGACAAGCCTGGGCCTGGGCTCCGGCGACTTCCTCCCGGGCCTGGACCTGCACCTGAACAGCATGCTCGGCGAGGTCGACCTCATCGTCGGCGACCTCGTTCCCGGCGAGCGGATGAGCTCGATGATGGCCCCCACGCTTGCGTTCGATGCCGACGGTCTCACGCTCGCGCTCGGCGCTGCGGGAGGGACGAGGCTCAGGACGGCGCTGGCGCTCGTGCTCGCCGGCGTCCTCGACGAGGGTCTCGCGCCTCAGGCCGCGGTCGACCGGCCACGCTTCCATGTAACGGGCACCCTCGTCAACGCGGAGGGTGGAGTCGACGAGGCCGCGCTCGACCAGCTCGAAGCCGACGGCCGCACCGTCCGGCGCTGGCCGGGGTTACACCACTACTTCGGCGGCGTGAGCGCGATCGGCCGCGACGGAGCGGCCGCCGACCCGCGCCGCAGCGGTGCGGTCGTCATGGCCTGACGGCGCTGCGCGTCGCCGCGACGTCCGCGGCGATCGCGTCGATCAGCTCCGCCTCGCTCGCGAACGCGCGCTCGTCACGCAGCCGCTGCCAGAGCTCGACCACGAGTCGCCGGCCGTACAGGTCGGCGTCGAAGTCGAGCAGATACGCCTCGACGCGCAGCGACGTGCCGCCGTAGTGCGGGTTGACGCCGATCGAGATCGCGGCCCGGTGGCCGAGCGCTGCGCCCGCGTAGATCCCCTTCGGCGGCAGCAGCTGGCCTGCGGAGACGTCCAGGTTCGCGGTCGGAAAGCCGAGCGCCTTCCCGCGGCGATCGCCTTCCACGACCAAGCCTTCGACCTCGAACGGGTGTCCGAGGACGCGTGCCGCCTCGGTCAGCTCGCCGGCGGCGACGAGCTCCTCGACCTCGGCGTTCACGCGCGACCCATCCGGCGGAGCGCGTCCTTCGGTGCGCGAGCCTGCGCCTCAGGCGCAAGCCGGTCGAACGCGGCGCCCGGCTCGAGCAGCCGTTCCGGATCTACCTCGTCGACGCTGAACGGTCCGACTTCGAGTCGTCGCAGGGTGCGGCAGTGCCCGCCGAGCGCCGTCGCGATCGCCCGCACGTACGTCCCCGAGCTGACGCGCAGGTCGAGCCGCGCGGCACCGTCGCCATACGTGATGACGTCGAGCGCGTCCACCTGCGAACGCCGCACTGGCATGTCCACCTCCACGCCGCGCCGCGCGAGCCGGTAGGCACGCTCGCCACTGATCTTCACCGCCGATGCGGCCGGGATGGGCAGCTCGACCTCGCCGCGGAGGTCCTTGAGCCGCTCCTCCAGCTCGCCGGCCGAAGGCGGCGCATGCTGCTCGAGGACGTCTCCCTCCGGGTCGCCCGTCGACGTCGTGGCGGAGAGATCGACATCCGCGACGTAGCGCTTGTCCAGGCCGACGAAGCACGGCTGCAGCTTGGTCGTCCAACCGGATAACACAATGAGCAGTCCGGTGGCGAATGGGTCGAGCGTGCCGGCGTGGCCCGTGCGCGCGCCCGTCCGCCGCCGCAGCTCGGCGATCACCTTGAAGGACGAGGGTCCCGCGGGCTTGTCGAGCAGGACGACGCCCGCTGGCTCAAGCGCGCGCGGAACCACGCGCGGCCACGTACTCGCGTCGAATGACCTCGGTGATCTCCTCGATCGACTGCTCGCTCGAGAAGCCGGCGGCCTGCCTGTGCCCGCCGCCATTGAACTGCCGCGCGATCGCGGAGACGTCGACCTCGTCGGTGCTCGAGCGCAAAGACACGCGTCTCGTGGGCCCGTCCGAGCGCGGCGGCTCGCGGATCAGCACCGAAACGATCGCGCCCTCGACGGCGCGGAGGTAGTCGATGATCCCTTCGCTGTACGGCTCGGCCGCGCCGACGTCCGCGAAGTCGCCGCGCAACAGAAACGAGACGACGAGCGCACCGCCCTCGTACACCTGTGCACGCTCGAGCGCGCGCGCCAGCAGCTTCAGCTTTGCGAACTGGACGTTCTCGTATACGCCCTGGAACACGCGGTGGACGTTCGCCCCGGCCTCCACGAGCTCGGCGGCGAGTCGCAGGGTCTTCGGCGTGGTGTTGGCGTACTGGAAACGACCGGTGTCGGTGACAACGGCGATGTAGAGGGCCTCGGCGATCTCGGGCGTCAGCCGGACACCGAGCTCGGAGAAGACGTCGCGCAGCACCTCTGCGGTCGACGACGCGTCAGGGACGATGAGATTGACATCGCCGAACCGCGTGTTGTCGTGATGGTGGTCGATGTCGATCGTGAAGGTCGACAGGTGCAGGATCTCCGGATCGGGGCCGAGCCGGCTCTCGTTGGCGCAGTCGACCGCAAGCAGCACGCGTTCCTCGCCGTCATCCGGAACGGTGCGCTCGAGCTCGTCGAGCGGCATGAACATGTACTCGGCCGGCAGCGGGGCGTGGCCGGCGAGGTACATGTAGACGTCCTTGCCGAGCTGTCGCAGCGCGAGCGTCACCGCGAGCAGCGAGCCGAGCGCGTCGCCGTCCGGGTTTTCGTGCGTCGTGACGAGGAACCGGTCGTGCGAGCGCAGCGCCTCGACGACTGCCTCGAGATCAGCCTTCTGCGTCGTCGTGGTCTGTGACGAGGTCATCGATCAACTTCGACATGCGAACACCCTGTTCGACCGAGGGATCGTATTGGAAGGTCAATTGAGGCGTGCGCTTCAGCCTCAGCTCTTCCGCGATTCGCCCCTGGAGCACGCCGTGCGCCGCTTCGAGCCCGGCGAGCGACTGCGCCCGCTTCCGCTCCGAGCCCAGAACGCTGACGTAGACGGTCGCCTGTCGCAGATCGCGTGACGTGTCGACGCCCGTTACGGTGATGAAGCCGACGCGCGGATCCTTCAGCTCGCCGATCGCTTCGGCGAGCACCGCGCGAACGGCTTCGTTGACCCGGCGCATCCGGTCACTCATCGATCGTCACGACCCTGCGCTCGACGCCGGCGCACTCGAACTCTTGCCCGTGTAGATAGCGCTCTGCGTCGGCGAGCAGCCCCTCGACTCCGGTGTAGTCGCGCGCGACGCACGCCACCGTGATCCGCGCCCGCTGCCAGAGCTCGTGGTGGTCGACCTCCGCGACGGAAGCGCCGAATCGCTGCTGCAGCTGCGCCTTGACCGACTTCACGAACTTGCGCTTGCCCTTCAGCGAGCCCGATTCGGGGAAGTGCAGCTCGGCCGAGAGAATCCCGACGTAGCCGGCGCCCATCGGCCTATCGAATCGTTCTAAGCGGCGGTCGTCGGGGCCGGCTCGCTGAGGTCGGTCCGCTCGACCTGCCGCGTCTCGTAGCACTCGAGCACGTCGCCCTCTTTGACGTCGTTGAAGTTGTCGAGGAGGATGCCGCACTCGAATCCCTCCTGCACTTCGCGGACGTCGTCCTTGATGCGCCGAAGCGACGCGATCGTCGTCTCGTAGATCACGGTGCCGTCGCGCACGACGCGCACCTGCGCACCGCGTCGGACGACGCCGCTCGTGACCATGCAGCCGGCGATCGT
>DASVFB010000023.1:0-11133 GCA_036380275.1 Gaiellaceae bacterium
GTATTCAACGCGATCGGCCTGCCGGAGAGGCAGGTCGCGGACGACGCGGCCAAGGGGGCCGGCCTGACCGACCGCGAGACATCGATCCTGAAGGCGCTCGCGCGCGGCCTGTCGAACGACGCTATCGGCAAAGAGCTCTGGGTTGCCGAGCAGACAGTCAAGTTCCACCTGACGAACATTTACCGCAAGCTCGGTGTCTCGAACCGGACAGAGGCGACGCGTTACGCGTACGAGCACGGGCTCGTCGATTACTCGTTGCGCGATCACGGCTGACAAGCGCCGCTTGGCAATACACGTTCGCATCACGGGATGCGAAGCGGCGTAGAGGCATCACAATATTGACACCTCGTTCTGGATTCGTCATCCTTCGCGGGCTGTCCCGTCAAGAGGAGCAAGAGAGGGGAGAAGATTCATGAGTCAATCCGCCAGGCGGCGGCTACCGCGCGTCCTTTTCGTGCTGCCGGTCGCCGTCGCTGTCCTCGTCCTCGCACCGCTCGCGAGCGCAAAGAGCGTCAAGAGCGGCGAGGACGCGCTACGGAACAAGAAGGCATTCTTCGACGTACGCGAGTCGCCGTCGTCGCAGCTCAAGCTGCACGGTCGCGCTGCGACGCTCAACGCGAATCCATCCGCGGCCACGACGGCGCTGAAGGACTCACTCGGCGTCGAAGGCTTCGTCGATCTCGATCCACTGACCTCGACTGTCCACGCCGTCGGCCGCACCGACGGATACCTGACCGGGCCGAGCAACTCGGCCGCGTCGACGATCGCGGTCGACTACGCGACCAACAACGCCGCGGCGCTCGGGCTGACACAAGAGACGCTGGCGTCACTCAAGCTCGCGCGCGACTACGTCTCGATCGACGGCACGCACCACCTCTTCTACCTGCAGTCGATCAACGGCGTGCCCGTCTTCGGCAACGGCCTGAAGGCGAACGTCACGAAGAACGGCAGGCTGATCAACATCCTCGGCTCTCCGCTCGCAAACACCTCCACGGCGACGTCGTCGCCGGGGATCAACACCGGTGAGGCGATCGCGGTCGCCAAGCGCGACGCCGGGGCGCTCACCGTCCCGATGCGCAGCGACTCCGCGACGCAGGTCTACTTCCGCACGGTCAACGGCACGCGCCTCGCGTACGAGACGACGGTCGGCACAGGCACCGGTCAGTATCTGAGCGTCGTCGACGCGAATAGCGGCGTGCTCCTCTACCGGCGCAGCCTCGTGAACTACGCGAACGCGAACGGGCTGGTCGTCGACTACTACCCGAACGCCCCCTTGGGCGGCACGTTGCACTCGGTCCCACTGAACCAGCACCAATGGCTCAAAGGGAAGGCAACGACGCTGTCCGGCCCCAACGTCCACGTCTACTCGGACGTCGACGACTCGGACGACGCAAGCGCGTCGGAGGAGACGGCCCCGGGCTCGTACCCGTTGACGACCTTCAACCCGGCCGCGTGCGTGGCCGGCTTCGTCTGCACGTGGAATCCGGAACTGGCCAACTCGTGGCACACGAACCAGGACCACAGCGCCGTGCAGCTCTTCTACTTCATCAACACGTTCCACGACCACCTCGCCGCGAAGCCGATCGGCTTCAACACGGCAGCCGGCAACTTCGAGAACGACGACCCGGTCCAGGGCGAGAACCTCGACGGCGCGAACACGGGCGCCGGCCCGGATGCAGGCCTGCCGGACGGGGCCCACATCGACAACGCGAACTTCGGGACTCCTCCGGACGGACAGTCTCCGACGATGCAGATGTTCCTCTGGCACCAGCCGCACACGGCATTCCCGAACGAGGATCCGTTCATCGCCTCGATGGGCTCCGACGAGGCCGACATCGTCTACCACGAGAACACGCACGGCCTCTCGAACCGCCTGGTCGTCGATGCACAGGGCAACTCGACGCTCGGCAACCTGCAGGCCGGATCGATGGGCGAGGCCTGGAGCGACTGGTACGCGCTCGACTTCCTCGTCGACCAGGGCCTCCAGCCCGACACGTCGGCGGACGGCGAGCTTCGCGTCGGCCCGTACGTGGGCTGGGGCAACGACCTGATCCGGACCCAGCCGATCGACTGCCCGGTCGGATCGACCTCACCTGACTGCCACGGCACTGCAGGCGCGGGGCCCGGCGGGTACACGTACGGCGACTTCGGCAGGATCGCCGGAGGCACCGAGGTCCATGCGGACGGCGAGATCTGGGGCGAGACGCTCTGGGATCTCCGTAACGCGCTGGGCTCGGCGAAGAGCGAGGGCCTGATCACGCGGGCCATGGAACTGTCGCCCGGCAACCCGTCGTACCTCGACATGCGCAACTCGATCCTGCAGGCCGACCAGGTCGACTTCAACGGCAAGAACCACGACACGATCTGGTCAGTGTTCGCACACCGCGGCATGGGTTACTTCGCAGGCTCGCTGAGCGGCGACGACACCCGGCCGGTAGAGAACTTCAGCCTGCCGCCGGCGAAGGGCACGCCCACGGGCGATCTCACCGGCGTGGTCACCGACCAGGACACGGGCCTGCCCGTGCAAGGTGCGCTCGTTGCGTTCGGCGGCCATGCGTCCGGGTTCCCGGGCGACCTGGCCGACGTGACCGACGCGAACGGGCAGTACAAGATCGAGAAGATCCTCTTCGGCACCTACCCGAAGGTCTCCGCGTCGAGCCCCGGGTACGACGGACAGGTGATCCCGACGCTGACGATCGGCGCCCCGCACACGACGCAGAACTTCCAGATCCGGCGCGATTGGGCCGCCCTCGGCGGGGGAGCGTCCGTGACCGCGTTCGACGGGCCGGACTACACGCCCTTCGGCTGCGGCCCGAACGGAGCGATCGACCAGTCGCTCGGCAGCG
Source organism: Gaiellaceae bacterium (assembly GCA_036380275.1). Lineage (GTDB taxonomy): Bacteria > Actinomycetota > Thermoleophilia > Gaiellales > Gaiellaceae > DASVFB01. The sequence goes on from DASVFB010000023.1 coordinate 2,847, forward strand.
GCTGGGGCAGCGACACGTCCGACGGCACGAACAACGGCCTCGTCACGCCGAAGTCGATCACGATCAAGCTCCCGATCGCGATAGACGTCACCGAGATCCAGATCGACCCGTCGAATACGTGCGGCGACCCAGGCAGCTCGGCGACGCACCACTACAAGGTGGAGACCTCCACAAACGGTACGACGTTCACGCTCGTCAACGAAGGTCACTTCTACGCCGCCAACCGCGGCCATCTGAACACGGTGACCCCGCTGGCGGCCGGCGCGACGTCGAACGTCGGCTGGCTCCGCTTCACGATGATCAACCCGATGGTTCCCGAGATCGGCAACGCCTGCACCGACGCGACGAACTGCGGCGACAACGGCGTTCCGACGCAGTGCGGACCGAATAACCCGGGTGGCTTCGGGGGCTGCACGTTCATGGATATGTCCGAAATCGAGGTGTTCGGCGCTCCACACTAGCCCTCGATTTCCCTCTCGACAGCGAAGGGCCGCCACGTGCGGCCCTTCGCTCGCTATAACACCGGTCGAGATGGCGCGCCGAGCGATCCTCGTCTCGATCGTGTGCTTGGTTCTCGCCGCACCTGCGTCCGGCTTGACGCGCACGGTGATCACCGAGCGGGACAGCGGCAAGACGTTCAGCGTACGGCAGGGCCGCGCGCTCACGCTGCGGCTGTCCGAGCGCTACCGCTGGGCCGGGCCCTCCGTCCGAGGAGCCGCGGTCCGGCTGGTGCCCGTGAACTACATCCGCGACCCCGGTTACCAGGAGTGGACGATTCGCGGCAGCGCGCAGGGTACGGCGCGGGTCTCGGCCGTCGGCTACAAGCGGGTACGCGGCTCTTGCGATCCCGGGCCGTGCTCGCCGCGGCTCTTCCGGGTCACGATCCTCGTGCGCTGAGCACGATCAGCCGACCGGCGGACCGAGGGCGAATCGGTCGGCGATCAGGCCGTGACGCAGCCCGCGGTCGCTCACGACGAGCGACTCGCAACCGAGCTTGGTGAGCACCGTCCGCACGACGCAGGCGCCCGCGAGTATGACCTCGGCACGGTTCGGCTGAAGGCCGACGACCGCACGGCGCTCGTCGGCCGTGCGGGTGCGGTAGAGCTCGATCTGCCGGTCGACCTCGGCTCGGTCGAGCCGAGTGCCGTGGACGACGTCCGGGTCGTAGGTCGCGAGCTCGTGCTCGACGGCGGCGAGATTGGTCACCGCGCCACCCATCCCTACGAGCTGATCCGGCGAAGGGCGATCGGTGAGGGAGTCGAGCTCGGCGGCGATCCCCTCGAGCGCACCCGCGAGCGCCTCGTCGGAGACGGTTCCGGCGAGTCCGAAGCGCTCCGTCAGGCGCGCGGCGCCGACGGGCACGCTGAACTGCTCGTCGACCTCGCCTCCGCGACCGAAGGTGAACTGCGAGCTGCCGCCGCCGGTGTCGAAGACACATAGCGACCCGCGCGCGAGCCGAAGCCCGGAAGTGGCGGCGAGGTAGGCGAGACGTCCCTCCTCCTCGCCGAGGATGATCTCGACACGCACGCCGGCGCGGGCCTCGGCAGCGTCGACGAATGCCGTGCTATTCGCAGCGGCGCGCAGCCCTGCCGTGCCGACCGCAACGATCGCGACTGCGCCGGCACGTCTTGACTCGTCTGCCATCTCGGCGATCGCCTCGGTCGTCCGTTGCATCGGCTCCAGCGCGAGGCTGCCGCCTGCCTGTAGGCCCTCGCCGAGGCGGGTCACCACGGCACGGTCGGCGACCGTGCTCCACGTGCCGTCGGCGTGCCGGTCGCCGACGTGGAGCTTGACCGAGTTCGTGCCCACGTCGATCGCCGCATACCGCGTCGTCCCGAAGCCGACGAGCGTCTTGAGCCCACGAGCCATGCAGACGTTCGCGTGCGCGGCGAGACCTAGCGAGCGCACGGTCTCCAGCACGCGAGCGGGATCCTCGAACTCGACCGCGATCGTGCGCGTCGAGCCCTTGTCCGTGCGTACCTCGCTCAGCTCCGCCATGCAGCCGCCGATGGTGTAACGGGAGCGCCGCTTGTGCACCTCGACCGCCAGCAGGGCGTCGTTCGGGCGCATCACCTCATCGACAAGGTCGTCGAGGCTGTAAACGTCGCGCTCGAGCGCCGTCGCGGCGACCCGCAACACACCGAGCACGGCGGCGACGTCGGCGGCCGCGATCGGGAACGAGCCCTTCATGACCGGCACCCACTGCTCGAGCCCGTCGTCGTCGACCTCCTCCAGGTGCTTGACGTCCATGAGCGCGTCGCGGATCTTGACCGAGGCATCGCTCTCTTCGGCGAGCAGGTACAGCTCGTCGCTCTCCATCACGCGCTCCGCCTCGAGGGCGGCAAAGGCGTCCTCGGCCGCGCCGAAGTCCTCGCCGAAGGTCCGCCACTCCCATCGTGGGACGATCATCCGGGGGCCGCGATCCGGCCCTCTGCCGCTGCCGTCTCTGGAGGCTCGCGTGGCGACGAGGGGACCTTGAACCCGACGAACCCGTAAATGACGTCGAGGATGGGGCTGGCGAGATTGAAGAAGCAGTAGGGGAAGTACGACGCTGTTGACACTCCGAGCACGCCGGAGATGTAGGCGCCACACGTGTTCCAGGGCACGAGTACGGAGGTCACCGTCCCGGAGTCCTCGACCGCGCGCGAGAGCACCTGCGGCGCGAGGTCGCGCCGTTCGAACTCGCTGCGGAACATCCGGGCCGGCAAGACGTCCGCAACGTACTGGTCACCGGCGATGACGTTCAGGCCGACGCCGCTGCCGTTGACCGCTGCGATCAGACGGCCTCTTGTCGGGGCGTGCGCGACGACCGGCTGGAGGAGGCGCTCGAGGAAGCCGGCGTGCTCCATGATCGCCGCGAACGAGAGCGCGGCGAGGACGAGCCAGATAGTCGTGAGGAGGCTCGCCATGCCACCGCGCGAGAACAGCTGGTCGATCGCCGCGTTGCCGCTCTTGCTGACGAAGCCGGTCGCCATAGCGGCGTAGATGCCCTTGATGGCAATGCCGACGGCGCTGCGGCCCGGCTCGTCCACGAACGCCTTCACCACGCTCCACTGCGTGAAGCAGGCGAGGATGCCCGCGAACAGCGCGGAGCCGAGGATCGCCAGAAACGGTGGAACCTTCTTGAGCGTGAAGACGACGAGAAGCGCGAGCGGGAGCAGGTTGAGGACTGTGATGTTGAACTCGTGCTCCAGGACCTCGAGCGCAGCGTCGGTGCTCACGCCCCCCGCGGGCGTCGCGGTCAATCCGAGGACGAGAAAGATGACGAGACTGATCCCGAGCGCCGGGCCGGCCGTCCAGAACATGTTCCTGATGTGCTGGCCGGTCGTGAGCCCGCGGCCGACGAGCTTCGGCACGAGGATGGTCGTCTCCGAGAGCGGCGTCATCTTGTCGCCGAAGTAGGCGCCGCAGATCACGGCCCCCGCGGCAGTCGCCTCCGAGAGTCCCATCACCTTTGACATGCCGACGAACGCGACGCCGAGCGTTCCGGCGGTCGTCCACGAGCTGCCGGTGACCATGCCGACAATGGCGCAGATCGCCGCGGTCGTCAGGTAGAAGATCGTCGGGTTGAGCAGCCGCACGCCGTAGTCGACGACGGTCGGGATCGTGCCGGCCATGTTCCAGGTGCCGATCAGCGCTCCGACCGCCAGCAGGATGAAGATCGCGCTCATCGCCGTCGTGACGCCCCCGATGGCGGCGTCTGCGACCGCAGCAGACGTGTAGCCGTTCTTGAGCGCCATCAGGCTTGCGAACGCAGCGCTCAGCAGAAGTGCGACCTGCAACGGCCCGTCCGTGGCGCTGATACCGAAGAGCGCGATCGTCATTGCGATCAGCCCGATCAGCACCAGTACGGGCAGGATCGCGTCGAGCAGAGTCGGCGCTCTCGGCTCCCGGCTACCCTCGGCGGTCACCTTCGTGGCGTCGTCTTACGACGACGTGCTCTCTTCGGCCGCGGGCGCAGCCGGGCGGCGCCTCACGAGCAGTAGCCGCCTGCCTTCGGCCACGGGCAGGATTGCCAGCCCGACGACGATGCAGACGAGCCACTGGTGGAAGGTGAGGTGGACGGTGCCGAGGATCCTCTGCAGGACTCCGAGCTCGGTGCCGAGCAGGATCGCGGCGAGGGAGCCGCCGGTGCAGAGCATGAAGGTCCTGTCCTCGAGCACGTCGAGCGAGAACACGGAACGCCACTCGTCTCGCGTGGTGAAGGAGAAGACGACGTTGCTGATCGCGAACGTGGTGAGACCCATAGTGCGCGCGATTGCGCTCGAGTCGTAGTGGTCGTCGGCCCAGCCGATCACGCCGAGTGTGGCTCCGCCGAGCACGAGTCCCGCGATCCCCACCCAGATCAGGAGCGGCCGCGGCAGGATCGGCTCATCGGAGGGGCGCGGCTTGCGCCGCATCAACCCCTCGCCCGGGCGACCGTAGCCGAGGCCGATCGCCTGAAACACCTGGGTCGTGAAGTTGACGTACAGCGTCTGCAGCGGCACGAACGGCACACCGCCGACGATGTTGAAGATGCTCGCGCCGAGAAAGGTGACGACGAAGCCGACCAGCACGCCCATCTGGAAGCGGATGTACTTGGTGAGGTTGTCGTAGAGACCGCGGCCTAGCTCGACCGCCTTGACGATCGTCGCGAAGTTGTCGTCGGTGAGGATCATCGTCGCGGCCTCCTTCGAGACCTCGGTGCCGGTGATCCCCATGGCGATGCCGATGTCCGCGTTCTTCAGGGCGGGCGCGTCGTTGACGCCGTCGCCGGTCATCGCGACGATGTGCCCCTTCCGCTTCAGCGCCTGCACCAGCCGCACCTTGTCCTCCGGCGCCACGCGCGCGATCACGCCGACGTCGTCGATGGCGGCGTCGAGCTCGTCGTCGGACATCGCTTTGAACTCGGCTCCGGTGATCGCCTTGCCGGGGATGCCGAGCTCCTTGGCGATCGCGGCGGCCGTGACGGCGTGGTCGCCGGTGATCATGCGCACTTGCATTCCGGCCTCGTGAGCGGTCGCGATCGCCGACTTCGCGGCCGGCCGCGGCGGGTCGACGATCCCCGCGAGCGCGAGCACGGTCAGCCCGTCGAGCAGCGAGAGCAGATCCGCGGACGGGTCGAAGCCGGCCGGGTCGAAGTCCTTGCGGCCCGTTGCCATCACGCGGAGCCCCTGGCTCGCGAGCCGCTCGTTCTCGTCCATGTACCGCTGCTTGAACGCGTCGTCCACCGGCACCATCGAGAGGTCTTCGGGATCGGGCCGCGATGCTGCCCTTGCCAGCAGCTGGTCCGGCGCGCCTTTGACCAGGGCGCGGACGACATCGCGGCCGCTCTCGTCGCTCATGCGGTGGAACGTCGCCATCAGCTTGTAGGCGGAGTCGAACGGCAGCTCGGCGACGCGCGGGTAGCGCTGCCGCGTTTCGACGACATCGATCCCACCTTTCTCCGCGAGGACGACGAGCGCGCCCTCGGTGGGGTCGCCGATGAGGTCGCCGTCCTTGACGACCGCGTCGGCGCAGAGCGCCATCGGCAGCAGGAACTGCTCCAGCGGCACTTCGGCCTGCCCAAAGACGTGCTTGATCGTGCCGTCCGTCGCGTAGCCCCCGCCGGAGATCGTGTAGCGACGGCCCGGGATCGTCAGCTCGACGGCCGTCATCTGGTTGAGCGTCAGCGTGCCGGTCTTGTCGGAATTGACGGCCGAGGTCGAGCCGAGCGTCTCGGTCGAGCGGAGCCGCTTCATGATCGCGTTCGCCTTCGCGAGCTGCTGGGTGCCGTACGAGAGGATGGTCGTGACGACTGCCGGCAGCCCCGTCGGAATCGCGGAGATCGCGAAGGCGATCGCGGCAGTGAAGACGGTGTCGAAGCTCTCGCCGCGCGACAGGTTGAGAATGATCGACACGGTTACGGCAGCCCCGGAGATGAACAGGATCTGACTCGTCAGCTTCTTCAGCTGGATCGTGAGCGGCGTCTCCGTCTCTTCCGCGCTCTGGAGCATGTGCGAGATGTGGCCGACCTCGGTCGCCATTCCGGTCGTCGTGACGACGAACGTGCCCGCGCCGCGCGTCACGTTCGTGTTCATGTAGACCATGTCCGTCCGATCGCCCAGCGGCGTGTCGGGCCCTTCGACCGACTCGATGCCTTTCGAGACCGGCAGGCTCTCGCCGGTCAGCGCTGACTCGGCAATCTCGAGCGTCGCCGCCGAGAGCAGGCGTCCGTCAGCCGGGACGACGTCCCCCGCCTCGATGGAGACGATGTCGCCCGGTACGAGCTCCTCGGCCGGGATCTGCGCCAGTTCCCCGTCGCGGCGGACGCGCGCCTTGATGATCATCATCTTCTGGAGCGCCTCGACGGCCTCCGCGGCCTTTCCCTCCTGCCGCAGGCCGAGCACCGCGTTGAACAGCGTCAGAAAGAGCAGGACGAGCCCGGTGCCGAGCTCCTTCAGCGGGTACAGGCTGCCGATTCCCGCCACGAGCAGGACGATCTGCATCGGGTCGCGGTACTGCCGCACGAACGCACGCCACCGCGGCTCTACCGCTGCCACCGCGAACTTGTTCGGCCCGACAGATGCGAGCCGGGAGGCGGCCTCACCGCCCGACAAGCCGCTCGCCGGATCCACCCCGAGGCGGCCGGTTATGTCGGCGGGCTCGAGCGCGAACCACGAGACCGCCTCGTTGCCCTTCGTCGCAGCCTCTTCGGTGGTCGCCATCTAACTGTCTCCTCCTCTCGCCGCCAGCTCGAGATCGGCCGACTCGAGTGTGACGGTCGTACCGGCGTCGCCGCGGAGCAAGGCCGGCGTGTCGGCCATGGAGCCAATCACGGCGAGGCCACCCGTCTGCTCGACGAAGGAACAAGCGGCGCGAACCTTCGGCCCCATCGAACCCTCCGCGAACTCGGTTCCGGCGAGTGCCGAGGGGCTCGCGCGGCGGATCGCGCGCTGGTTCTCCGTGCCCCAATCGGCGTACACGGCGTCGACGTCGGTCACGATCACGAGTGCGTCCGCGTGAAGGTCCTTGGCGAGGAGCGCGCTCGCGAGATCCTTGTCGATAACAGCCTCGACGCCGACGAGTCGCCTGCCGGCGACGGCCGGCTCGTCCGTGTACATGACCGGGATGCCGCCGCCGCCGGCGCAGATGACGACGCACCGGTGCTCGAGCATCCACTCGATCGACTCGATCCCGAAGATCCGCTTGGGCAGGGGCGAAGGAACGACGCGGCGGAAGCTGTCGCCGTCGGGCTTGAAGACCCAGCCCTTTTCTTCCGCGAGGCGGGTTGACTCCTCTTCGGTGTAGATCGGGCCAATCGGCTTCGTCGGGTTCCCAAACGCGGGGTCATCGCGATCGACCTCGATCAGAGTCAGCAGGGAAGCCAGGTGTTTCTCGAAGGGGAGCTCGTTTCCGAGTTCCTGCTGGATCACGTAGCCGATCATGCCCTCGGTCTGGGCTCCGAGCAGGTCGAGCGGATAAGGCTCCACGGCTTCGTATGCGGAGCCCTGCAAGGCGAGCAGGCCAACTTGCGGACCGTTGCCGTGCGAGATCACGAGGTCGTGCTCGAGCGCGACCGGGGCGAGCGCTTTGCAGGCGATGCGCGCGTTGGCACGCTGGTTCTCGGCGGTCAGCGGCTCTCCACGCCGGAGCAGCGCGTTCCCGCCGAGCGCGACGACGACGCGCATCCTCAGCTCCCGAGCGTGGCGACCATCACGGCTTTGATCGTGTGCAGGCGGTTCTCGGCCTCGTCCCACACCAGCGACGCGGGCGACTCGAACACGTCCTCCGTCACCTCGAGCGACTCCATCCCGAACTTCTCGAAGATCTCCTTGCCGACCTGCGTCTCAGTGTTGTGGAACGCGGGCAGGCAGTGCATGAACTTCACGTCCGGATTGCCGGTCTTCGCCATCGTCTCCGCGTTGATCTGGTACGGCTTGAGCAGCTCGATCCGCTCCGCCCAGACCTCGTCAGCCTCGCCCATCGAGACCCACACGTCGGTGAGGAGCACGTCGCAGCCTTCGACGGCCTCGGCGACGGCGTCGGTGATCGTGATCTTCGCGCCGGTGTCGCCCGCGATCGAGTTCGCAAGCTCGACGATCTCGTCGCGCGGCCAGAGCGACTTCGGGCTCGCGATGCGAACGTCCATCCCGAGCTTCGCCGCGCCGACCAGGTAGGAGTCGGCCATGTTGAAGCGCGCGTCGCCGAGGTAGCAGAACGCAACCTCGTTCAGCGGCTTTCCCAGGTGCTCGCGGAAAGTGAGGAAGTCGGCCAGGATCTGCGTCGGGTGCCACTCATCGGTGAGCCCGTTGTAGACGGGAACGCC
>DASVFB010000024.1:0-11653 GCA_036380275.1 Gaiellaceae bacterium
GAGAGACTTGTCGTCCCGATCGCGCCTGCAGGCACGCCGTTCACTCGGTAAAGCGCAGTGAACGCACTGTAGCCCAGCGAAGGGAGCGCCGTGCAACTTTTCCCAGACCGGTTCCTCAGCAGCAGGACGGCGCCGCCAGCCCGTCAGTCGTTGCCCTGACCTGAGCCCCGGGCCCGGGCTTCGAGAAGGTCGGCGTCCGCGCGGGCGATCAGTTCTTGAAGACTGTCTGCGGGTCAGCCTCCGCAAGGCCGACCGTGACCGAATGCTGCGCGTCCACCGCTGTCAGTTCCGCGGCGATTTTGTCGAAGCGTGCTCTGGCGTCGAGCGCACTGAGGTTCGGCATCGCACAGACGAGCTCGGCGTCGCCATAGCGGACGATCACGTCGTGGGGGCGAACATTCGCGCGAAGGGTCTCGACGACGAGCTGCAGCAGTGCATCGCCGGCCAGATGGCCGTGACTGTCGTTGACCTGCTTGAGGTCGTCGACGTCGATGAACGCGACCACAAGCGTGGCGCCGGTGCGACGCGCACGCTCGAGCTCGCGCGACACTCCCTCAAGCCGAACTTGCGGGTCCAAGCGCCTGTCAATTCATCCGTTGTCGCGAGCTCAAGTGTCGTCAGACTCGGTGCGGTGCAGGCGTGCCGCAGCGCGTTCACGGGCGGCCTCTTCCCGGTCAGCGGCCGCCCGAGCACGGTCGTCCGCTGCCTTGGCCCGATCAGCCGCCGCACGTTCCCGATCGCGCTTGGCCCGCAACAAGATGTCCTCCCGACTCGCCTCAGCGTCGTCCTCTAAATCGTGCAGACGAGCCAGCCTGTCGCGACCCTCCGCGCCACGGTCACGAAGCGCGGCAGCTCGATCACGATCGTCCGCCGTTCGCACTCTCGCCGCGGCACTCTCGTTGCGTAGCACCGAAACGGCGTCGCGGTCGCGACTCGACCGCTCCCGCGCCAGAGCGCCGCGGTGATAGGTGGCTGCGTCGCCACCGGCCGCGAAATCGTCGTCAGCCGCATGCTGATCCTCATCCGCGCTTTGCTGATCGCTGTCACTCCACGTCTGGTCGTGATCCGACCAGGTCTGATCCTGATCACTCGCCGTCTGGTCGTGATCCGACGACGTCTGATCCTGATCACTCGCCGTGTGGTCGGGATCATTCACGGGGCGCACCGCACCGGAGGCTGATCATCTCCCGACCCTCTTCATCGCCTGCCCCTTCCGCCAAGCGAGTCGTCTCTGGGACAGCACATCCTAGCCGCTACCTTCGCGATCATTGCTTTCGGCGATCAGACTCAGCAAGGACCGCCTCCGTGAATCCGACCGCGCCGCAGGATTACGGCTATGGTGGAGTCAGCGGTTGGCCCTAGATGTTGAAGCCGTTGAGGCTGCAGGTTCGTCTCCGGTCGTGATCCTGGCCTGACCGCCGCAGTGCGCCGAGTTGAGCGCTCTGTCCCGTAGGACGACAGAAGGAGTCCCCATGCATGCCACCATTCGTCGTTACGAAGGCGTCGACACGACCCGCACGAACGAGGTCGCCAGCAAGGTCGGGCAGACGCTCGTCCCGCAGCTCCGCGAGCTCCCCGGTTTCGCCGGCTATTACCTGATCGAGGCGGGCAATGGCGTCCTGAGCTCGCTTGGTCTCTTCGAGACTTCGGAGCAGGGCGACGAGTCCACGAAGGTCGTCGCGAAGTGGATCACCGACGAGAACTTCAGCACGGCGATTCCTAACGCGCCGAAGATCACGAGCGGCAAGGTCGTTGCTCAAAGCAACGGCGCTCCCGTCGCGTAGCTCTACCGTCGCCTAGCTCCACGTACTCGGCCTCGTCAAGAGGGCCCGGCCCAGCCGGGCCCTCTTGACGCCGGACAGCGTCAACTCACATGAACTGCGAGTGCCTGGTGTGCGTACGCCCGTGTCGCCGTCGCCGCGGCGAGTCTCACGCAGACGAGGGCCAGCAGTGCTTGCCGTCCCGACCTCGAGGTCCGCGACGGACGCATACGCGAAGTGGCTGGAGCAGCAACGGGAGGACGGAATCGTTCCCCCCGAAGCTGACCGCTGAATCAGCTCTGCTGAGCCAGAAAGTGGAGGCGGCGGGAATCGAACCCGCGTCCGCGGACGCACCGACAGAACGTCTACAAGCTTAGGCTGCCCTTTGATCTCGCCCGGACGGCCGGGGTGCAGCCGCCCTACCGCCGGGCCAGCCATCCTATGGTCTCACGCCTCCGGCGATTGGCTCTCCTTCGGCGCCAGCCCGTTCTTGACGCCGCTACCCGAGCCACGGGCCGAGCTCGGAGCGACGCGTCACCTAACTAGGTTAGGCGGCGAGTGCGAGGTTGTCGTTCGCACTTGCGTTGTGTCCCGGTTGTTTTAGGAGGCCGACCGGGGACCTCCGCTTGCAGCTCTGCCGGAGAACCGACCACGTCGAGACCTGGTCGCCCCCGTATGTGTCGGAACAGTGTAGCCGGGCGGCCTCAGTCCTCCTCGCCGTGCTTGTCGATGCGGGTCAGCCAGCGCTCAACGGGCGTCACACCTGCCGTCGTGCAGGGCGGTGCGGGCGGCGCTGCGGAGTTGCGCCGGACCACGTAGATGTACTTCCCGAAGAGATCCGCGGTCGCCGGGTTCACGAGCGGATCGGCGGCGCTGTTCAGGTGGTCGACGATCTCCCCGGTTGTCCCGTGGTCGTGCAGCTTGATCTTGACGATGTCGCCGCACATCCCCGGGAACGCCGCGTTCGGCAGGTTCAGCACCGAGTAGAGCGTGTGCCCGCGGAGGATGAGCCCGTCACCGCGCGGAGCAGTGGCCGGATTGCCGTTCTCCGTCAGCGGGATCTCGACCGTCTCTCCGGTCTTCGCGTCGATCTTGTAGTACGTGCCCAGTGTGAGCGACACCGCGTACAGCGTCTTGCCGTTCTTCGTCGCCTCGATGCCGTTCCCGCCGAAGAACGGGATGGGCACCATCGTCGGCGTACCGATCTCGCCGTGCTTGCCGAGCGGCACCTTGAACAGGACGTTCGCCTGCGGACTCGTCGCGGCATTCGTGTTCGTCAAGTACGCGGCGTGCTTGGTAACGGTGACGTCGTTGATGATTCCGAACCCCACGGCAGAGGTCAGGAGGATGTCCTTGATCAGCGCACCGGTGTCCGCGTCGTAGACAAACGTGTGACGCTCGGTCAGACCGGTCGGCGCGCCGCCGCCGGCGACCCAGAGACGATTCCAGTGGTCGACGAAGACGCCGAGCGCGGCTTTCGCGCCCTGCGCCGCCGCCGGCACGAGAATCGAGCTCTTGCCCGTTCTGACGTCGCCCTTGAGGATCGCGCCGTTAGTAGTGTCTCCCGCCCAGAAGGTGTGCCCCTTGCCGAAGACGCCTTCCGCGGCCCAGGGCGCGCCCGTGTTCGGGTTCGGCGGGAAGTCGATTCGCGCCGGGAAGTGCGGCGCCGCAGACACTACTCCGACCGCGATCGCGCCGGTCACCAGAGCGAGCGCGGCGGTCGTCCGAGCAACTCGAGTCATGTCAGCCCCCCTGTAGCTGTTCGAAACGGCCGGACCCTAACGAATCGAAGCGCTCGTCTGAGGTTCTAGCCTTGACGACCGTGACTATCACTGTGCGCGGGCCTGGAGCTGGACTTCACGGCTGCGGATTTACCGGCTGCCGGCCCGCCGGATGGGATCGAGATCGTTATGTTCGCGGATCGTCCCGAGCTCGCAGAGGGCGCCTACGAAGTCGGCAGCGAAGCGCTTCCCGACATTCCGGGACACGAGGAGTGGACGCCGCCGCCGCTCGAGCAGTTCGTCGAATCGCACCTGCGCGGGCTCGCCGTCTTCCTGGCTGTCGCTGACGGCGAGGTCGTCGGCTACGCGAAGCTGCGCGAGCACCCACAGTACGGCAGGCCGCTTAACAAAGCTTTTACCGCGATGTCCAGCCAGATTGCGACCCTTCGCGCGGAAGAAGGCTACGCTGATCGTGCGGATGTCGAGGGGGTCGTATGTCGCCGCGATCGCCGCTGCTGCGGCGCTCGCACTTGTCGCGCCTTTCGGCGCCGAAGCAAAGCCTGTCCCGTCGCTGCAGCCGAAAGCGACGGCGAAGCTCTGGCAACGGCTCGTGCACGAGCGGCACACGACGGCGCGCAAGGCGGACTGCATGCGGCTCGTCTTCTATGCGGCGACCGACTGGCTGCGCCTGGCGACGAAGCTCGCGGCCAATCAGGCGCCTTGTGCGCAGTACTACGTCTCGATTCCGCCGCTCGCCGCCGACAAGACGACGTTCCGCCCTGACCAGCCGTGGCGCATCCGCGCGCTTGGGTCGAACTTTCACGCGGTCGCGGAGATCAGCTACAACGGCTGGGGCTCGTGGGTCGCCGCGAACAGCAGCACCTGGTACGCGGCGGGCGTCGAAGCGCGCCGACGAATGGCCGCGCAAGGCTTCGACATCTCCGCGGGAGACACGTGGGTCGTGAACGAATCCTCGTCGGCCGTGCGCACCGGCACCGGCGCTGCACGCCAGAACCTCCGCGACCTCGTCCGCGGGCTCTACGACGCGGGCGGCGGAGGGCCGCAGGTCAAGGGTGCCGTGTTCGTGGTCGGCGTCGGCCAGTCGGCGTTGAGCCTCTCGACGTACCAGGGCACGCTCCAGCTCTGGTACGCAGACGCACCGTTCTGGGCAGACATGAACGCGTACGTCAGCGACTGGTCGCAGGAGGTCTACGGCGACATCCGCAACTACGGGGTCCCCGGCGCCCCCACAATGACGCGACGTGACGAGCTGAACGCCTGGCTTCAGCATCCGCTTGCGCTCGCGAACGCCGGTCCTCCTGAGATCGCGACCGCGAAAGCATTCCTGCAAGCCACTTACAGCCCGCTCGCCAACGCAGCGTGGCGCTACTCGTCGGGGGCCGGCTTCGGGTGGACGGACGTCCCGTTCGAACAGATGCAGGATTACGTGTCGGCGCAGGCGTACGCACTCGGCTCGGCCGGCACGCACTTCGGCTTTGCGTGGCATCCGAACCGTCCGGACGGCGTCGGCGTCACGCAGTTCGCGACGGAGAGTGACGCGGTCCTCGACCGGCTCGCAGCAGCTATCCACGATCCCGCAACGGCGTGCGCCACGTCGTGCACGAACGCGATTGCCGGGGCGTCGTTCAACCTAGGGTGGCACGACCTCGCGACGTGGGAGGCGCCCTCCATCGCGATCGCGAACGCGCCGACCACGGTGACGGCCGGAACGGCATCGGGGCCAACGTTGGTTCGGTTGCAAATCGCCGGCATCACGCGTCCCGACACGCAGCCGGTGACGGTCACGCTCACGTCGACGTCGCCGCAGGGCGGATTCTCCAACAGTGCGACGGGGCCGTGGACGAGCACTCTTGCCATGCAGATCGCAGCCGGGTCGACGGACGCGACGTTCTACTACCGCGATACCAAGGCGGGCACGGCGACGATCGCCGCGAGCGCTCCCGGCCGAGCGGGCGCAGAGGCGGTCGTGACCGTGAAGCCGGGTGCTCTCGCGAAGCTGGCTGTGAAACCGGCGAGTGCAACGCTCACGTCCGGCGCGTCGCGCGCGTTCTCGGCGTCGGGAGCCGACGGGTTCGGCAACGTGATCGCGGTGTCGCCCTCGTGGTCTGCTTCGAGCGGTCGGCTCTCACCCACTTCGGGATCGGCGACGACGTTCAGAGCCGGCAAGCCGGGACGCGCAACGATCAAGGCGCGATCCGGAACATTGACCGCGCGTGCGACGGTGAAGGTCGTGGCCGGAGCCCGGGTCAGCCGAATCGCGTACGGGACGCGCGGGAAGCGGCTCGGCGTCACGGTCGTCGTCGTGGACGCACGCGGCCGACGCGTTCCGCACGCCTCGGTGCGCCTGACTCTGCGTCGCGACGGTCGCTGGGTTGCCGCCGTTCTCGTCCGCACGAACACGCGCGGCGTCGGCGCGTTCACGCGCACGGCGAAACGCGGGTGTTACTCCGCCAAGGTCACGCGTGTCAGGACCCGAGGCCTCGCATGGAACCGCGTCACGCCGAGGAACGGCTACTGCGTGATTTGAGCGCGCGCTCGATCTGGCGATCGGCGTCGCGCTTGGCCAGGTCGCGCCGCTTGTCCCGCCGCTCCTTGCCGCGAGCGAGCGCGACCTCGACCTTCACCTTGCCGTCCTTGAAGTAGAGCCTCGTCGGCACCAACGTGAGGCCCTTCTCGCGGATCTTGCCGAACAACGACTCGATCTCCCTGCGGTGGAGGAGCAGCTTGCGATCCCGGTCGGTCTCGTGGTTGTGCACGTTGCCCTGGCCGTACTCGGCGATGTGTGCGCCGATCAGCCAGGCCTCGCCGTCGCGGACGTCCGCGTACGCCTGCTGCAGCGAGGCGCCGCCGTCGCGGAGCGACTTCACCTCGGTGCCGGTGAGCACGATGCCCGCCTCGTACCGCTCGAGGAGGTGGTAGTCGTGCCGCGCCTTGCGGTTTTCCGCGATGAGCTTCACGGCCATTCGCCCAGGTTAGACAGGCGCGACTTCGACCCTGCCGGACGAGCGCTCGATCCGTTCGACACGCACGTCGATCGAGTCGCCGAGCCTGAACGTCCCCCCGCCGCGCCGCCCGGTGAGCGCGGTGCCGAGCGGCGACGCCTCGAAGTAGTCGCCTGGGAGCCGCCGTGCCGGTAGGAAGGCCTCGAAGACGTCGTCGAAGCGGATGAAGAGCCCCGAGCCGATCACACCGACGATCTCGCCGCCGAACTCCGCCTCCCAGCCCTTCTCGAAGAGGACGGAGTCGAGCAGCCACGCGAGGCAGATCTCGTCGGCGAGATACTCGACCTGCGCCGCCTCGCGCTCGCGGGCGGACACCTGCTCGGCGAGCTCTGTTAGCTCGTCGGGCAGCGCGTCGTCCCCCACGCCCAGCTCGCGCAGTAGTGCGCGGTGGCACACGAGGTCGGCGTAGCGGCGGATCGGCGACGTGAAATGGCTGTATGCGCGGCTCGCAAGGCCAGAGTGTCCGAGGTTGCGCGGGTCATACCGTGCCTGCTTCAACGCACGAAGGACGAGCGCCGGGAACGCATCGCGTCCCCGTCCCGATTGCTCGACGTACGTGGCGACCTGCTCCGCCGCGGCCGCCGCAACCGCCTCGGCGCTCGACGGCGTGAGCTGCTCGGGAACGGGAGGAGTCGGCACCTCGAGCTCAGCGAGCTTCGCAAGAAGGAGCTGGACGGACTGCGGCTCCGGACGCTCGTGCACGCGGTAGAGCGCGGCGCGGTTGCGAGACGCGAGCAGTCCGGCGACCGCCTCGTTTGCGGCGATCATGAACTCCTCGACCAGCGCGTGCGCTTCGGGTTCTCCTTCGCGATGCGCTCCGGCGACGCCGCCGCGACCATCGAAGTCGAAGACCACCTCCGGTGTCTGGATCCTCAGCGCCCCGCGCGCGAAACGGCGGCGGCGAAGCTCACGCGCGCGCTCGTCGAGGGGGCGCAGCACGTCTGTGTGCGCGAACGACTCGGAGCCCGAGAGGATCCGCTGTGCCTGGCCGTACGACAACCGCGCGTCGCTGCGGATGACGGAGCGGTAGAACGACGGCTCGCCGTCGTTCAAAGGCAGCTCGACGGTGACGCAGGGCCTGGCGACGTGCGGGCGGAGGCTGCAGAGGTCGTCCGCAAGCTCGGGTGGCAGCATCGGCGCGACGAGGCCCGGAACGTAGGTCGAGAAGCCGCGCTCCGACGCGCCGCGGTCGAGCGGCGAGCCGGCGTCTACGAAGTACGAGACGTCGGCGATGTGCACGTAGGCGCGGTCGTCGTCGATCGAGAGCGCGTCGTCGAAGTCCTTCGCCGTCTCGGGGTCGATCGTAAGCGTCGTCAGCTCCCGCAGGTCGACGCGCCCTTCGAACGTGATGTCCGGCGGCGTGTACGGCTCGAACTCCTGGCGAGCGCCGGTCTCGACGAGGAGCGCCTCGAGCACGTTCTCGACCCGGTCCGCCGGTCCGAGCACCCGCTCGACCTTCGCCCGGCCGCGCGTCCGGCGCGCGACGACGAGGTCGCCCGGTCCGGCGTCGCCGAGCCCCTTGCGGTCGAGCAGCAGCGGCGTCCCCGCGGTGAAGTACAGCTCGCCGACGACGAGCTTGCCGCGCCGCGCAACCTCGACGACCACCCGTTCGGACGAGTCTCCAAACGCCGTCATTCGGTGTCAGACACCGTTACGGGAGTGTGACGAGCCATCCACAGCGGATTTCGTCTGCACCAGCGCAACTTTCAGCCTCGGCGGCGTCGCGGATGGTCACGTCAGGTCTAGGCGCTGTCATGGCTCGAAACGCCGCTGTTTGGTGTCAGACGCCGGATGGTCCAAGCTGGCGCCGACCCTTGCGGACGGTCAGATCTTTAGGAAGCGCCTGATCGTGACGCCCGATCCGGCGGCGCCGAGCAGGACGCCGAAGCCGAGCAGGATCAGTGCCGTCCACGCGAACGTGAGCGCGTGCGCGTCGCTCGACTCGTTGATGTGGCCGAGGATCGCCGGCAGCGCGATCTCCTTCCCGAGGACGAGGAGGATGACCGCCGCCACCGAGCCCGCGAGGCCGCAGATCAGCCCCTCGAGCATGAACGGCCCGCGCACGAACCAGTTCGTCGCGCCGACGAGCTTCATCACCTCGATCTCGCGCCGCCGCGAGAAGATCGAGAGGCGGATCGTGTTCGCGATCAGCAGCGTCGCGGCGACGAGCAGCACCGCGACGGCGAGCAGGAAGACGATCTCGATCACGCGGGCGACGCGCAGGATCCGCTTCGCCGTCTTCTTGCCGTAGTTGACGCGCTCGATCCCGGCCGCCTTGCCGTGCGGAACCTGGCTCGCGATCAACTCGACATCCTCCCCGCGTTTCGGGGTGATCTCGAACGCGTCCGGCAAGGGGTTGCCCGGCAGGCTGTCGGTCAGCTCGGGGTTCTTCTTCTGCATCAGCTTGAGCGCCTCGGCCTTCGAGATGAACTTCACCGACTTGACCTGTGGGATGCGGCCGACCGCGTTCGCAAAGTTCTCCTCTTGCGCCTTCGTCGCAGCCTTCCCGCACGAGAGCTCTGTGCAGAAGTAGGCATGCACCACGAGCTGCTTCTTCACGTGGTTCGACCACGACAGCGCCCATGAGCCGAGGCCGATCGAGAGGCCGAGGATGAACATCGCGATCAGCACGGTCATCGTCGCGGCGAGCGTCGTCGACGCGTTCGCGGCGAGCGAGCGCCAGGCTTCCGCGAAGAGCGTGCGCGTCCTCATTCGGACTCGTACCCGCCGCGCCGCTCGTCGCGGGCGAGCCGCCCGTCCTCGAGCGCGATCACGCGCCGGCGCATCTTGTCCACCATCTCGCGGTCGTGCGTGACCATGAGGATCGTCGTGCCGCTGCGGTTGATGCGGTAGAGCAACTGCATGATCCCCACCGACGTGTCCGGGTCGAGGTTGCCCGTCGGCTCGTCGCACACGAGGAGCGGCGGATGGTTCACGACGGCGCGCGCGATCGACACACGCTGCTGCTCGCCCCCCGAGAGCTGGTCCGGATACGAGTTCATCTTGTCCGGCAGGCCGACGAGCGTCAGCACTTCGGGGACCTTCCGTCGAATCGAGTTGCGGCTCTCGCCCTGCACCTTCAGCGCGTAGCCGACGTTCTCCGCCGCCGTCCGGTTCGGCAGGAGCTTGAAGTCTTGGAACACGCAGCCGACGTTGCGGCGCAGCATCGGGATCTTCGAGCGCTTGAGTCGCGCGAGGTCTCGGCCACCGACGGTGATCTTCCCCTGCGTCGGCTCGAGCTCCTTCAGGAGCAGCCGCACGAGCGTCGACTTGCCCGAGCCCGATGCGCCGACGACAAAGACGAACTCGCCCTTCTCGATCAGGAACGTGACCTCTGAGAGGGCGACGACGCCGGGCTCGTAAACCTTGGTCACGCCCTCGAAGACGATCATCGAGCCGGAGCTCGAAGTCGTGCGAGGCTCCTCGGGCGCGGCTACGGCGATTGCGTCTTCTGTCTGCTGAAGGTCCTGCACCAGTCTCTAACTCAGGGCGGCCGCACGGACGCCGGACGAGAGGCGAGGCTGCAGTCTAGCGCAACCGCTCGGCTAGCCAACGCTTCCGGCCGCCTTGGCCAAAAGATAGGCGTGGACGAACTCGTCGAGGTCGCCGTCGAGCACACCTTGGGCGTTCCCGACCTTGAGGCCGGTGCGCTCATCCTTGACCTGCTGGTAGGGGTGCAGGACGTAGTGCCGGACGGCTTCGCCGCCGAAGCCGATGTTCTGGACATCGCCTCGCTCCTTCGCCAGCTCCGCCTCGCGTTCCTCCTCCGCGAGCTCGGCGAGCCGCGACTTGAGGATGCGCATGGCCGTCTGCTTGTTCGCCGCCTGGGAGCGCTCGTTCTGGCACTGGGCGACGATGCCCGTCGGCAGGTGCGTGATGCGCACCGCGGAGTCCGTCTTGTTGACGTGCTGCCCGCCCGCGCCCTGCGCGCGGTAGGTGTCGATCCGCAGGTCGTTCTCGTCGATCTCGAGGTTCGCCTCGTCGCTGAGCAGCGGTGAGACGATCACACCGGCAAAGGACGTGTGCCGCCGGTGCGCCTGGTCGAACGGCGAGAGCCGGACGAGGCGATGCGGTCCGCGCTCGGTCTTGAGGATCCCGTACGCGTTCTCGCCGTGCACGATCATCGTCGCGGACTTCAAGCCGGCCTCCTCTCCTGGGCTCGCCTCGAGCATCTCGGTCTGAAAGCCACGTCGCTCAGCCCAGCGCTGGTACATCCGCAGCAGCATCTCCGCCCAATCCTGGGAGTCCGTGCCCCCGCCGCCGGACTGGATCGTCACGACCGCGTCGCCCGCGTCGTACTCGCCGTTGAAGAGCGCGTCCTCCTGCAACCGCTCGAGCTCTTGGCGCAGCGGTTGCAGCGACGTCTCGATCTCCTCCGCCATGTCGCCGTCCATCGCGAGCAGATCGCGGGCGTCTTCGTACTCGCGCCGCAGCCGGTTGAAGCGCTCGAGCCGCCGCGTCAGACGGGCGTGCTCAGCGGAAACCGACGCCGCGTGCTGCTGGTCGTCCCAGAACCCGGGTTTGGAGAGCTCCTGCTCGAGCTCTGCGATGCGAGCCGCTAACGCATCCGGGTCAAAGGTAACCACGGGCCCAGTCGAGCTGGGCCCCAATCTCCTCCAGTTGCTGCGAGAGCGGCACGGACACTTCGGTCATGCGGACAAGGCTAGCCGCTCTCGCGCTTCGCCCGAAATGCTGCGCATTTCGGGCGAGGAAGACCGTCATGCGCGCTTCGCGCGCGTGCCATCTTGGCGTCATTGCAAGGTTGCTGCTTGGGCGATCCGTCGGGAGCAGTGCGGCAAACCCGCACTGCCGGCGAGAGGTTCATCTTTCGATTACACCTCGGAGCAGGCGCGGCTTTGCCGCGCCGCAACTCACGCCGACCGAAAAGAAGACCCTCGACAACCTCCCAAAACACCGAACGGACGCGCCGAAGGCCCGTCCGTTCGGTGCAAGCGCGAAATCGCAGATTTCGCGCTTAGAGCGCGCGCCGCAGGCGCGCGCGGGTCAAGCTCCGTGGCACTTCTTGAACTTCTTGCCGCTGCCGCACCAGCACGGGTCGTTGCGGCCGATCTTTTCCTGGGGTGACGCGACGACGGTTTGCGGAGTCGCAGTCGACGTCGATCCGCCGGTGCCCAGCGCGGCCGCTCCT
>DASVFB010000025.1:0-2489 GCA_036380275.1 Gaiellaceae bacterium
TGCGTCCGCTCTACGACGCGCTCTACGACATGCTCGAC
The DNA here is from genome assembly GCA_036380275.1 of Gaiellaceae bacterium. Taxonomy (GTDB): domain Bacteria; phylum Actinomycetota; class Thermoleophilia; order Gaiellales; family Gaiellaceae; genus DASVFB01. The sequence goes on from DASVFB010000025.1 coordinate 39, forward strand.
CCCGACCGGCTCGCGGCCTACATGGAGAAGGGCACGATCGAGGTCGCCCCGCTCGCCTTCATGCGCGGCCGCACGCTGAACGACTCGTTCATCATCCTCGACGAGGCGCAGAACACGAGCCCCGAGCAGATGCAGATGTTCCTGACGAGGCTCGGCTTCGGCTCGAGGGTCGTCGTCACGGGCGACGTGACGCAAATCGACTTGCCGCGCGAGCAGGCGTCAGGGCTGATCCAGGTGCAGGACATCCTCGGCGCCATCGAGGGGATTGCGTTCATCCGCTTCGGCCACGAGGACGTCGTGCGCCACAAGCTCGTCCAGCGCATCGTCGAGGCGTACAAGCAGCACGCCGAGGAGACGGGCACCCAGCGCAGCCGCTAACGCGATGATCTCGGTCGAGGTGTCGAACCGCAGCGGCGTGGAGGTCGACGAGGAGGCGGCGGCCGAGGTCGCGCGCATCCTGCTCGCGGGTGAAGGTGTCAAGGAAGGCGAGCTCGGGCTCCACTTCGTCGGCGCCGACGAGATGAGGGCGCTCAAGCGCGAGCACCTCGGGGTCGACGAAGTGACGGACGTGCTCTCGTTCCCGATCGACGGCCGCGAGGAGCTCGCGCCTGGCCTCCCGCGCCAGCTCGGCGACGCCGTCCTTTGTCCAGAGGTGCTCGGCGACGCCTGGCGGCCGCCGCTCGTTCACGGCCTGCTGCATCTGCTCGGCCACGAGCACGGCGAGGAGATGGAGGCGAGGGAGGCGCGGTGGAGCGCGTGACCAGGCGGCGGGCGCAGAACCTCCTCGAGAGCTTCAACTTCGCCCTTGAAGGGATCATCCACGTGCTCCGGACTCAGCGGAACATGCGGATCCACTTCCTCGTGGCGGTGATCGTGCTCGTCGCCGCGGTCGCAATCGGTGTCTCGAAGCTGGAGCTGATCGCACTCCTGCTCGCGATCGCGTTCGTGTTCATCGCGGAGATGATCAACTCGGCGATCGAACAGGCGATCGACGTTGCGACGACGTCGTTCGACCCGCTTGCGAAGCTCGCCAAGGACATCGCCGCGGGCGCCGTGCTGATCGCAACGGTGAACGCCGTCGCGATCGGGTACCTCGTCTTCTCGGGCGAGGTGTCCGACCGCAGCGCGCGTCTGCTCGACCGGATCCGCGACGCGCCAGCCCAGATCACACTGGTCGCGCTGGTTATCACGGTCATCGTGGTGATCGCGACGAAGGCCTACTTCGGCCGCGGCACGCCGCTGCGTGGGGGCCTGCCGTCCGGGCACGCCGCGGTCGCGTTCGCCGGCTGGATGGCGGCGACGTACATCATCACCGACTCGCACCGCTTCGTAATCTCGTCGCTGACCTTCATCATGGCGCTCCTCGTGGCACAGACGCGGGTCGAGTCGGGAGTCCATTCGGCGCTCGAGGTCGCCTACGGCGGCATACTCGGGGCGCTGATCACGCTGGTCGTCTTTCAGGTGCTCGCGTGACCGACGAGTTGTACGAGCGTGCGGTCGTGGCCGCGGCGCGCGCGTACGCGCCATACTCGAACTACCTCGTCGGCGCGGCGGTGCGGGCCCGTGACGGGCGCGTTTTCGAAGGGGTCAACGTCGAGAACGCGGCCTACCCGCTCGGGATCTGTGCCGAGAAGGTGGCGATTGCGAACGCGGTCGTTGCGGGCTGCCGCCCAGGCGACCTCGAGGCGATCGGGATCACGGCGTCGCCCTGCGGCGGCTGCCGGCAGTGGCTGTACGAGTTCCGGCTCGACCGGGTCACCTTCCGCAACCGTGACGGCGACCTCGTGAGCTACACGCCGGCCGAGCTGCTGCCCGACACGTGGGACCTCGACTGACCGGCGCGGGGATCCGGAGCCTCGCCGCGCCGCAAAAGGCGCAGAATCGTCACGCAGGCGTAACAGACGCGTGCGCGGATGGCGGATATCGTCACCGCCGAGGGCGGCGGGCATTCATCCCCACCCTGGGTGGGGGTGTGGGGGCTTGAGGAGCGGGTTCGTCGCCGTCGCGGGGCGGCCGAACGTTGGCAAGTCGACGCTCGTGAACGCGCTCGCGGGCGGGAAGGTTGCGATCGTCTCCGACAAGCCGCAGACGACGCGGCGGCGGGTCACCGGGATCGTGAACGGCGCCGATTACCAACTGGTGCTCGCCGATCTCCCGGGCTTCCAGCGTCCGCGCGACGCGCTGACCGAGCGGATGCAGCGCACCGTGGACCAGTCGCTCGAGGATGTCGAGGCGGTGCTCCTCGTCTTCTCGGCACGCGAGCGGATCGGCGCGGGCGACCGCTTCATCGCCGAGCGCGTCTTCGGTCTCCGCGTGCCCGTCGTGATTGCGCTGAACAAGGTCGACCGCCTGAAGCCGGGGCACATCGCCGAGCAGATGCAGAACGCCGCCCGCCTGGGCGATTTCCACTCGCTCCACCCCGTCAGCGCGCTCACCGGCGACGGCATCGGC
>DASVFB010000026.1:0-15958 GCA_036380275.1 Gaiellaceae bacterium
ACCGGACGTGTCCCAGGGACTGTCCCTGGGAGATGTTCGGAAAGGGCAGGGCGCAGGTCTTCGGGGAGGACGCCGAGCGCGTAGGGCCACAGCTCGTCGACGGCGTCGCGGAAGCGCGGCTCGTCGCGAAGTCGGTCGGCCCACATCTGCGCGTGCAGCCGGTGGTAGACCTCCTCGCGGTCCATCTTCGCCGCCAGGCCGGCGACCTCCGGATCGCCGGACTCCTTCAGCGCCGCCAGGCGCAGCTCGTCCGCCGTCTCGTACAGCCAGTGACGCGCGATCGTGTGCGCCCAGTCGAGCTTGCGCAGCTCGACGAGCGGTGCGCACCGGTACTCGGAGGGGTCGCGGTCGAACGCGAGCTCGTCAGCGGTCGTGCCGAGATCGCGCGCCGCGAGCTCGTACAAGGCACGCGCGTGACCGATCTCGTTCTGCGCGATCGACGAGAACGCGACGTCTTCCTCGAGCGACGGCGCGATGCCCGTCCACTCCGAGTCGCGCCAGCCGAGGATCAGCTCGTCGTCGGCGTACTCAATCAGCCGCTGTGCCCGCTCGCTCACGCGCCTCCTTCAGCTTCGCTTTGAGGGAGTAGCCGTCGACGCGGTGATACGTCTTGAGTAGTTCGTCGGGGAAATCGTTCACCTCGTGGATCGCGTCACGCGGGACGACCCATAGCGCGACCGACTCGTGGCGACGTCCGTATTGCTCGTGCGCGAACGCCTCCGCGAACACCGCATCCGGCGCCGACACGGAGCCGGCGTGCGCGAAGGCAGCGCCCTTCTTCTCCTGGCGGAAGACCTCCCAGATCACGCGGCTTCTGCCAAAACCACCGTGCGCACCCACGCCTCCTGCTCCAGCATGCGCCGGCGCAGATCGAGCCGCTCCTGCGTCTTCGGCCCGTGACCCGTGACGACGTGCTTGAGCTCGCCCCAGTCGGGCTCGCTGTACTCCCACACACCGTCGTCGTTCTTGCGCAGCTTCGGGTCCGGCACGGTCAGTCCGAGCTCCCAGATCTGCGGGACGTAACCGTCGAGGAACTGCTGCCGCGCCTCCTCGTTGCCCTGCGACTTGATCCGCCAGACGTACATCGGGTCCTCGTCTTTCGCAATCGGGTTGCCGTGGAACTGCATGAGCGGCCCCCACCAGCGCGTCACGGCCTCCTGCACCAGCTCGCGCTGCTCGCCGGTGCCGTTCATCAGCGTGAGGATCACGTCGCGCCCGTGCAGGATGTGGAACGACTCCTCCCAGCAGATCTTCTTCATGATCCGCGCGTACGGCGCGTACGAGCACTTGAGCAACGCCTTCTGCGAGATGATCGCCGCCGCGTCGACGAGCCACGCGATCACGCCCACGTCTCCCCAGGTCTTGGTCGGGTAGTGGAACACGTTGTGGAACTTCGCCTTGCCCGAGATCAGGTCGGCGAGGCACTGTTCGCGCGGCTTGCCGAGGTCCTCCACGACGCGGTAGATCAGCTGCGAGTGCCCGACCTCGTCCTGCACCTTCGCGGTCAGCGCGAGCTTGCGCTGCAGCGTCGGCGCGCGGAGGATCCACTCCCGCTCGGGCAGGACACCCATCAGCTCCGAGTTGCCGTGCATCTCGATGAACTTGATGAGCTTCGCGCGGTAGTCGCCGGGCATCCAGTCGCCGGTCTCGACCTGGCCGCCTGACTGGACGTACTCGAGGAATGCGCTCTCGTTCATCACCCTACCGATCGGTAGGGTACCCCACGTGCCGACTCGCCGAAACGAGCTGACGCGGCAGGCGGCTCGGCTCTTCGCCGAGCAGGGATACCACGGCACCTCGATGGAAGATCTCGCCTCGGCGATGGGCGTCCAGAAGGGCTCGCTGTACGCGCACGTGCGGTCGAAAGAGGACCTCCTTGACGAGATCGCGCGCGACGGGGCGGCGGCATTCCACGCCGCACTCGACGAGATCGACGAACGGCTCCCGGCCGTGGAGAAGCTCCGGCTCGCCCTTCGCGCGCACTTGCGCGTCGTCGCGGAGCAGCTCGACGTCGCCACGGTCTTCGTGCGCGAGTGGCGCTACCTCGAAGGGGAGCGCCGGGAACAGTTCCTCGCCGAGCGTCGCCGCTACGAGGAGCGCATCCGCGCGCTGTTCCGAGAAGGGGTCGAGCAGAGCGAGCTCCGCACCGACCTGGACGTGACCGTGGCCGGCCTCGTCTTCCTTTCTGCCGCGAACTGGGCGTACACGTGGCTGCAGCCCGGTCGCGACACGGACAGCCTCGCGGACCGCTTCTTCGAGCTGCTCGTGGACGGCATGCGCGGCTACGCGACGCGTTCATGACGTCCTGCTGCCTGCCGTGACGGACGTGCTCCTGATCGTGAATCCGTTCGCGTCGTCCGTCACGGAGCAGCGTGTGCGGTCAGTGGAGGCGTCGCTCGAGCAGGCGGGCGACGTGAAGACGGTGCTCACCGAGAGACGGGGGCACGCGACCGAGCTTGCGGCCGCGGGCGCCGACGCTGTCGTCGTGTTCGGCGGGGACGGCGCCGTCAACGAGGTGCTGAATGGGCTCGCTGAAGGTGTCCCCTTCGGCGCGCTCCCGGGCGGCGGCACGAGTGTGTTTGCCCGCGCGCTCGGACTGCCGCGCGATCCCGCCGCAGCCGCCGAGCAGCTCGCCGAGGCCATCGGCGCGGGACGCACGCGGCGGATCACGCTCGGCCGCGTGGACGGGCGCCGCTTCGGCTTCTCAGCCGGGGTAGGTTTCGACGCCGCGACCGTGCGACGCGTCGACGCGCTCGGCCGTGCGCAAGACGGAAAGCGCCCGGGCGATCTCACCTTCGCGTACGAGCTCGTCCGTGTGCTTGCCGCCGAGCACTTCAGGTTGGAGCCGGCGCTCGACGTGAGCGGACTGGGCCGTGCTGCTGCAGTCTTCGTCGCGAATTGCGATCCGTACACGTACGCCGGCGCGATCCCGCTGCACATCGCGCCTGAGGCTCGCTTCGAGCTCGGCCTCGACCTCCTCGCTCCCGTAACGGTCTCGGCGCGGACGCTGCCGCGCGTCGTCCGCAGGCTCGTGTCCGGCAAGGGGCCGCAGACGCAGGGCGTGCTCTATGCCCACGACGTCGACCGGATCGAGATCGCCTGCGACCGGCCGCTGCCGCTGCAGGCAGACGGCGAGGACCTCGGCGACGTCGAGCACGTCGTGATCGAGGCCGAGCGGGACGCGGTCGGCGTGCTGGTATGAAGCGGTAGATTCCCCTGGAATGGCCCAGGTTCTGCCTGCGGAGCGCGACTTGCGCCGAGTCATCGGCGACGGTGCCGAGATTCCCGACGGCGAGGTCGAAGGGCTCGACGAGAAGGGGTTGCTCGACCTCTACCGGTCGCTGATCCTGCTGCGCACCTACGACGAGCGCTCGGTCGTCTACCACAGCCAGGGGCGGATCGGCACGTACGCGATCTTCTGGAACCACGAGGCGATGCAGGCCGGCTCCGCGCACGCCCTTGCCGACGAGGACTGGATCTTTCCGAGCTACCGCGAATCGGCGATCGGGCTGCTGCGGGGGATGCCCGCGTCGACGGTGCTCTCGTGGTGGCGCGGCCATCCCGCCGGGTGGTGGAATCCCTCCGAGTACAACGTCGCCTCGATCTGCGTGCCGATCGCGACGCACGTGCCGCACGCCGCGGGGCTCGCGTGGGGAAAGAAGCTGCGCGGGGAGCCGACCGTCGCGATCGCCTACTTCGGCGACGGCGCAACGTCTGAGGGCGCGTTTCACGAAGGCGCGAACTTCGCCGCGGTCATGCAGGCGCCGCTGATCCTCTTCTGCAACAACAACTACTGGGCGATCTCGACGCCGCTTCCCGAGCAGACGCGCGCGGAGACGCTCGCGGACAAGGCGGTCGGTTACGGAATGCCGGGCGTGCGCGTCGACGGCACCGACGTGCTCGCGGTGTACGAGGCGACTCGCGAGGCGGTCACGCGCGCGCGTTCGGGCGGCGGCCCGACGTTCATCGAGGCGGTCTCGTATCGCACGGCGCCGCACGCAACCGCTGACGACCCGAAGGCCTACATCGACCTCGAACGGGTCGAGGAGGAGAAGAAGCGTGAGTGCGTCGGCCGCTACGACGCGTACCTGCGGCGCCTCGGCGTCCTCGACGACGCGACTGCGGAGGAGATCAGGGCGTGGGCGCTCGAGCTGATGCGCGAGGGAATCGCGGCCGCCGAGGCGGAGCCGCCTCCGGATCCGGCGCTGCTGTTCGAGCACGCGTTCGTCGATCCGCCGGCGTCGTTCCGCAGCGATCTCGAGGAGCTCCGGAGGATCCTTGGCTGAGCTGTCGATTGTCGAGGCGATCAACGACGCGTTTCACGTTGAGCTCGCGCGCGACGACGACGTGCTCGTGATGGGCGAGGACGTCGGCCGTGCCGGCGGCGTGTTCCGCGCGACCGCCGGGTTACGCGACCGCTTCGGCGCGGATCGCTGCGTCGACACGCCGCTCGCGGAGGCGGGCATGCTCGGCGCAGCGATCGGGCTGTGCATGGCCGGCTGGCGGCCCGTCTGCGAGATGCAGTACGACGCGTTCTCGTACCCCGGGCTCGACCAGCTGATCAACCACGTCGGCCGCTACCGGTGGCGCACGGGCGGCACGATGGAGTTCCCGCTCGTCGTACGGATGCCGTACGGCGGCGGCGTTCGCGCGCCGGAGCTGCACGACGATTCGCCGGAGACGTATTACGTGCACACGCCCGGCGTGAAGGTCGCGATCCCGTCGACGCCTGCGGATGCGAAGGGCTTGATCGCCGCCGCAATCCGCGATCCGGATCCCGTCGTCGTGCTCGAGCCGAAGCTGCATTACCGGACGATTCGCGGCGAGGTGCCGGAGGGCGAGCACGTCGTCCCGCTCGGCAAAGCGCGCATCGCGCGGGAGGGCACGGACGTGTCGCTCGTCGCTTACGGCTCGATGGTGCCGCTGTGCGAACAGGCCGCCGACGCGCTCGAGGGCGAGGCGTCTGTCGAGGTGCTCGACATTCGCACGCTGAAGCCGCTCGATGAGGAGGCACTCCTCGCGTCGGCCGCGAAGACCGGACGGGTCGTGCTCGTGCAGGAGGCGCCGCGCACGCTCGGGTATGCCGCCGAGCTCGCCGCGATCCTCGCGGAGAAGGCGATCCTCGACCTGCACGGGCCGGTGCTCCGCGTCACCGGCTACGACGTTCCGTACCCGTACTGGCAGATCGAGGACGCGTACATGCCGTCGGTCGAGCGCGTGCTCGACGCCGTGCACAAGCTGCTTGCGTTCTGAGCGAAGGCTCCGGCTGTGGCTCGAACGCGGCGAGTCCGGTTACTACCTTCGCGACGCGGAGAGCGGCGAGCCGGTTCGCTGGTCGGACCCTCGCGTGCGCGTCGTGCCCGTGGCAGGCGTCTCGTACCGGGCGGAAGCTTTGCCCGACGCGTCCTTCGACCCTGGGCGGCGCCTCGCGCTCGTGCCGGAGCCTGAGAACGAGCACGATCCGAATGCCGTGGCGATCTGGAACGAGGAGCGTACGTTGCAGCTCGGTTACGTGCCGCGTGACGTCGCGCCGTCGCTGGAAGGCGACGAGCAGGCCGTGTCGTTGTGGCGCGTCGACGGCGGGCTGCGCGTGCTGATAGCTCCCGCGACCGCGTGGATCGGGCAGCCGCGGTGAGGCTGTACGCGTGGCAGGGCGAAGGGCTCTTCGAGGTGGCGTTCGTCGATCTCGGCGACGATCGCCTTACCGCACGCGGAACTCAGCTCCGCCCCGATTACAGCCTCTCCTACGTGCTCGAGACGTCCGGAATGTTCGTCAGCGAGCATCTGCACGCCGAGGTCGAAACGCTGCACGGCGCGGGCAGGCTCGACTTTCGGCGCGGCACGAAGCCGCTCAGGGAGGACGTCCTCGACCTCGATCTCCAGGCCTCGCCGCTCTTCAATTCGCTGCCCGTCTTGCGCGACCGGCTCCACGAGGGCGGCGACGCGCGCGAGTACGCGATGGCGTTCGTGAAGGTGCCCGAGCTCTCGGTCGAGCGTTCCGCGCAGCGGTACGTCCCGCTGGGACGAGGCGTCGTCCGCTTCCGCTCGGGGACGTTCACAGCGGACATAGAGTTCGACGCCGACGGGTTCGTGCTTCGCTACCCCGGGCTCGCGGAGAGGGTGACCTGATTGGCCTACGAGTTCAAGCTGCCGGACCTCGGCGAGGGATTGACGGAGGGCGAAGTCGCCCGCTGGCTCGTCGCGGAAGGGCAGAACGTCGCGGAGGACGAGCCGCTCGTCGAGATCCAGACCGACAAGACGACCGTGGAGATTCCCTCGCCGGCCGCGGGCGTCGTCTCCCGCATCCTCGTCGAGGAGGGCACGGTCGTCCCGGTCGGGACGGTGCTCGTGGTGATCGGCGGCGACGGCGCCGAGCCCGTGTCCAAACCGGCTGCGTCCCCAGTCCAGGACTCGGGACGTGTCGAGGCGGGACGTGTCCAGGCGACGCCCCTCGTCAAGAGGGTCGCGAGGGAGCTGGGCGTCGACCTCGGAGCGGTTGCCGGCACCGGCCCAAGTGGGCGCATCACGGAGCAGGACGTGCGCGCCGTGGCCACGTCCCCAGTCCAGGACTGGGGACAGGTCCCGGAGGGGCGCCGGGAACCGCTGCGCGGCGTGCGGCGACTCGTCGCGGAGCACATGGCGCGCGCCCACCGGGAGGTGCCTGCCGTGACGTGGGTCGAGGAGTGCGACTTCTCGCACGTCGACCTCTCGTCGCTCGTGCCGACGCTGCTCGAGGCTTGCGCGGCCGCGCTGCAGGAGTTCCCCGAGCTGAACGCGCGCCTGGACGGCGACGCGATCGTCTATCTCGACCGTTACGACCTCGGCGTCGCCGTACAGACGAAGCAGGGCCTCGTCGTTCCCGTCGTCCGCGACTGCGCGACGAAGTCGCGCGACGAGCTGCGCGGAGAGGTCGACCGGCTCGCCGAAGCTGCACGCGCGGGGACGCTCAAGCCCGAGGAGCTACGCGGCTCGACGTTCACGGTGACCAGCGCCGGCAAGCTGGCCGGTCTGTTCCAGACGCCGATCGTCAACCATCCCGAGGTCGCGATCCTCAGCGTCGGCCGGATTGCCGAGCGGCCGGTCGTACGCGACGGCCTCGTGACGACCGCGTCCCTCGGCTACGTCTCGGTCACCTTCGACCATCGTGTGGTCGACGGCGCCCGAGCCGCCGAATTCGGGCTAGCCGTGATTCGGCGGCTCGAGCAGAACGACGCGTGAACTAGTGGTGCTTGTCTCCGTCGTGCCTGTCCCCGTTGTCGTGCTTGTCCCGATGGTCGTTGAGCTGGCCCCGAATTTCACCCGCCGGGAACGCCGTCGTGTGGACATTGGCGTACGCGACGCCTGCGCGAATCGCCTGCAGGAGCTCGTTGAACTCGCCCGCGGCGATTCCCTGGCCCGCAGGGCCGATGACCTGGGCCGGAGTGATCGTGCCGGTGACCGTGCCGCCGGTGGCGGGACACGCCGGCGTGCCCGCGGGCCCATTCCCGAGATTCGTACAGAGGAACGCCGCGATGCCGCCGGACTGGGAGACGCTCCCGAAGTGGATGTGCGCCTGCAGCGCCGCGGTGGGAAGTCCGCTGTACGTCAGCTTGTACGAGATCGACTGCGCCTGGTCATCGATCCTCGCGGAGAACTTGCCTGTTCCCGGCGACGAAAGTGCCAGCGGCGTCTCGTTGTAGCCGCTCAGCTCGGTCTTGACCTTGTGCTTGCCCTTCGCGAACGCCTGAACGCCGACTACGGCGATCAGCGCGACGATGACGACGAGGAACGCAACTGCCAGCTTCCTCATGCCTACCTCCCTCTCGTTAATGACGATTTGCCTCTCGCGTGCACATTACGCGGTGAGGATGGATTCGGATTGCGGACCCATCGGACAGGCGTGGCGAGTTGCTGGTCGAGCAGCTGCTCGATCTCTGACAGGCTCGCCCTGCCGTCGATCCGGCCAACGACCTTCTGGTCGATCACGAGCACGAGCGAAGGCACCTGCTCGACAGCGAACTTGCTCAGCAGGTGAGGGTGCTGGTCAGCGTCCACGCGCCGCACCTTCAGGCGCCGCCGCTCCTTGCGTGCGACGTGAGCGAGCAGGCTCTCCATCCGCCGGGCGGGACCTGACGTCGCTCGCGTGAAGAAGACCAGTGTCGGAAATGCTGCATCTCGCACTACTGCAGTCTTTTCCGGACGGCGGTGGACCGAAACTACACTGCCGTCGCATGCACGACATCTGGCTGATCGGCATTTCGGCGGGCGCCGGCGCCGCGTTCGGCGTCGCGGCTGCGGGGCTGCTCGCCCGGTCGGCTCGAGCTCCGCTTGCGGCGGCGTTGGTGGCGCTCGTCGCCGGCGGCGTGCTCGCGTGGCTCGTCTTCGACTGGAAGGCCGCGATCGCCGGCGCGATCGCCGGCGCGCTCGGTGGCTACGGCGCGGGCGTCTTTGCACGCGGCGCAGTGAGTCGCGGTGGCACAACGTCGGGAACCGCCGTGTTGCTCGTCGCCGTAGCCGTCGTTGTGTTCGCCCTCGCGCTGATCCCGTTCGTCGGCTTCGTCGAGGCCGTCGCGATCCCGGCGTTCGCGCTTCGCGCACGTCAACGGGCCGGGGAGAAGTACGCCGGCCTCCGCACGCTTGCCAAGTAGGCGCGCTGTCCTCATCGTCATCGACGGCCTGACGCCGTCGGTGTTCGAAAGCGCTGTCGAGGACCGCTCGGCGCCCACGTTGGCGCAACTCGCCGACGCGGGGACGTACCGGCGCGCCGTGACGACGTTTCCGTCGCTGACGCCTGTCTGCCTGACGTCGATCGCGACCGGAGCGCATCCGGACGTGCACCACATCCCGCACCTCGTCTGGTGGAACCGGCAGGAGCGTCGCATCGTCGAGTACGGGTCATCCTTCGGCGCGATCCGCGCGGCAGGCACCCGCCGCTCGATCCGCGACACGATCGTGGGAATGAACCGCGACCACCTGTCGAAGGACGCCGAGACGATCTACGAGGCGGCAGAGCGTGCAGGCCTCACCGCCGCGGCCGTCAACATCACCTGCTATCGCGGGTCGCACCGCTACCTGCCGACGGTGCCTGGGATCGCCCCTGCGACGTTCGGGCCGCGGCGCTTCTTCTTCTACAACCTCTACGAGTCCGATCCGATCGGCGCGCCTTTGGCGGTTCGCGACCGCGCGCACGGCAGCGTCGACGAGTACGCGGCTGCGGCGGGCCGCTGGCTCGTCACGCGCGACGGCTTCGACCTGCTCGTCTATTACCTCTCGGACATCGACTTCGCGTCCCATCTGCATGGTCCGGACGGCGTGCGCGAACAGCTCGTCAAGACCGACGGCAGCGTGCGTGCGCTCGTCGACGCCGCGGGCGGCGTGGACGAGTTTCTCGAGCGCTACGCGGTGCTCGTGTGCTCGGATCACGGTCAGACGCACGTCGATCGCGCGGTCCGGCTCCAGGATCACGTGCGGTCGTCCGACACCGTCACCGCATCGAACCGCGCCGGGATGATCTACACGGACGACCCCCGCGCGGCCGCTGTAAGTCTCGACCCGGTAGAAGCGGTCGATGCGACGTTCTTCCTCGAGGACGGTGCGGTCGTGGCGCGGCGCGACGGCGACGAGGACGCGACCCTGCTCGACGAGTATCCGCTCGGCCGCGAGCGGGTCACGGCGGCGTTGCGGAATCCGAACGCCGGCGAGGTGCTCGTCTCCGCCGCCGACGGCTGGGAGTTCGCGGATCTGGCGGGTCTCCATCATGCGGGCGGCGGCAGCCACGGCTCACTCACTACGGGCGACTCCGAGGTGCCGATCCTCGGCGTCGGCATCGATCCACCTGCGCGGACGATCGACGTGAAGGACGCGATGCTCTCGATCCTGCGCTCGCCCGTGACGTGAGCGACGCGGGGCGGCGAATGGTCGAGCAGCAGCTCATTGCTCGGGGCATTCGCGACAAGCGCGTGCTCGAAGCGATGGCGCGTGTCCCGCGCGAGCTGTTCGTGCCTGAGGAGCTGCGAGGTCGAGCGTATGACGACGTCGCGCTCCCGATCGGCAGCGGCCAGACGATCTCGCAACCGGCGATGGTCGCGCTCATCTGCGAGCTGCTCGCGTTGCGAGGCGACGAGCGCGTTCTCGACGTTGGCGCCGGCTCGGGCTATCAGGCGGCCGTGCTAGCCGAGCTCGCCGCGGAGGTGCACGCGATCGAGCGTCTCGAGGAGCTTGCCGCTCAGGCACGCGAGAACCTTGCTGGGGCGGGCTACGCGGACCGGGTCGTCGTGCATGTCGGCGACGGCACGCTCGGCGATCCGGAGCACGCGCCTTTCGCTGCGATCGCGGTCGCCGCCGCGGCACCGGACCCGCCGCACTCGCTCTACGAGCAGCTCGAGCCGGATGGACGGATGGCGGTGCCCGTCGGCAGCAGGCACGACCAGCTGCTAGAGCTCGTCGTCCGCGGCCCGGAAGGGCCCAGGGTCGTGCGCTCGGTGCCCTGCCGCTTCGTGCCGCTCGTGGGCAAGGAGGGCTTCTCCGATTAGAAGGGCTCACGTGACCGTACGGGGAAGCGTTCAAGGCGTCGGCTTCCGCTACTCGTTGCGTGAACGGGCGCGTTCGCGGGACATCGCAGGCTGGGTGCGGAACAACCCGGACGGCTCGGTCGAGGCTGTCTTCGAGGGCGCGCCGGAGGCGGTCGATGCGCTGGTAGCGTGGTGTCACCGCGGCCCCGCAGGTGCGCGGGTCGATGATGTGAGCGTCGAGTTGGAGGCACCGAGTGGCGAACGCGGTTTCCGCGCGGGCTGAGAGGAAAACGAGTCACGAGTGAACAGCGTCTCGGCCGGCGAACTTCTTCGCCTTCCCGTACGAACCAAGGGCATCGAGATCGGGCGTCCCGTCGACGTGATCGTCGACCCGGTCCGCAGTCGCGCGCTCGGCTTCGATGTCCTGTGCGGTGACGAGTCGCACCGTTTTCTGCCGTTGACGGCCGCGGTCGTCGAGGCCGAGCAGATCACTGTCGCGTCCGCGCTCGTGTTGCTCGCGCAGGACCAGCTCGACTTCTACCGCGCACGCGCGCGTTCCCTGCGCGAGCTCGTACGGGATCTCGACGACGTCTCGATCGCCGCTGACGGCACGCTCGAGCTCGTCTCGCACGACGCCGCCTAGTTGTGTCCCATCCAGCAATACCCTCCGGCTTCTCGCCCGCTATCACGCGGCGCGCTGCCGCGTCCTCGGTCGCACCCATAGCTTTGGCTATGGGTGCTCCCTGCGTCCTTGCATCGCTTGGTGCTAGCGACCGAGAAGCTCGGAAGCATTACTGGACGGGACGCTAGTGGAGGCCGTTCTCCGCGCGCTGCGCGCACCGCACAACTGGGTCCAGCTCGCGAAGTTCTGCATCGTCGGCGGCAGCGGCTACGTCATCAACCTCGCCGTCTACACGGCGCTGCTCAAATGGGCCGGGCTCCACTACCTCGGCGCAGCATTCGTCTCGTTCCTCGTCGCTTTGTCGAACAACTACTGGTGGAACCGCCACTGGACGTTCCGCGGACAGCGCGGCCATTTTGCGTACCAGGGAGCCCGTTTCGTCGTCGTCTCGTGCGTCGCCCTCGCGGCGAATCTCTTCCTGTTGCGCCTCTTCGTTGCCCTAGGCATTGGCAAGGTGCTCGCGCAGGCGATCGCGATCGTCCTGGTCACTCCGCTCAATTTTGTCGGCAACAAACTGTGGTCGTTCCGTCACCGTGGTTAGGCTGATTCGGTGCGCCGGCTTCTCCTTGCGGTAGCCCTCTTCGTAGCGGTGGTCGGCTCGGCGAGCGCGGCGACGACGCCGACCGAGCCGGTGTTCAACCGGCAGGGGCGCATCATCCAGACGCCGCTCGCGCCGCCGAATCAGCCGGCCGTGCTGACGGACGACCGTGCGATCGCGATCTTCCGCGCCGACCCGAAGGTCAAGGCCTGGCTCGCCCGCTATCCGACGGGCGGCCGAACGGCCGATGCGCAGTTCCACGAGGACTTCCGCTACTGGCAGGTCAACCTCTGGTGGGGGAAGGCCGGCGAGATCGCGACGGGTCGAGTGGACGACGCGACGTCCAAGGTCACCGAGGCGTGGACCGGACCGCAGGTCGCGTGGAAGATGGCGCGCGGTTACGACGGGGCGTTCGGCGGCAAGAAGATCAACACCTACCCGGTTTGGCTCGGCTTTTGCGCGATCTTCCTGCTCGGTCTCATCGACTGGCGCCGGCCGTTATCGCTACGCAATCTCGACCTCGTCGCGCTGCTCTCGTTCTCCGTCTCGTTGTGGTTCTTCAACCGCGGCAACATCTTCGCGAGCGCGCCGCTCGCCTATCCGCCGATGCTCTACCTGATCGGTCGCGGCCTCTGGATCGGGCTCACCGGCCGTCCCTCGCGCGGCCGAACGGTTTGGCCGGTGTGGGTGCTGCTCGCCGCGACCGCGTTCATCGCCGGCTTCCGCGTGACGGAGTTCAACGTGCGCAACTCGAACGTGATCGACGTTGGCTACTCGGGCGTCATCGGCGCCGAGCGAATCGTTCACGGAGAGTGGCCGTACGGCCACATGCCTGACGAGGGCACGCTCAAGGCGTGCGGCCCGGCGGACCAGGACGGCGAGATCCGCGAGCGCATCCAGACCAACGGTCGCTGTGAGTCCGCGAACCCGCGCGGCGACACATATGGACCGGTCGCGTACGAGAGCTACATTCCGGGCTACCTCGCGTTCGGCTGGAGCGGGAAGTGGGACGACTTACCCGCGGCGCACGCGACTGTGATCGCCTTCGACCTGCTCTGCATCCTCGGGCTCGCACTCGTCGGCTTACGTTTCGGCGGCCCTGCGTTCGCTGCGACGCTGGCATTCGCGTGGACCGCGTTTCCGTTCACGCAGTACGCGTCGAGCTCGAACACGAACGACGCGCTGCTGCCCGCGTTCCTCATCTGGGGCTTCTGGCTGCTGACGTCGCCCTGGGCACGAGGTGCCTTCGTGGCACTCGCTGGGTGGACGAAGTTCGCCGCCTTCGTGGTCGCGCCGATGTGGGTGACGTACCGGCTCACGCGACGCCAGATCGTCCGCGCGGCTTCGGGCTTCGCACTCGCAACGCTTGCCGCGTTCTCGATCGTGTTGCTCGAGCCGAACGTCGGTCATGCGCTGCGCGTGTTCTGGGATCGCACGCTCTCGTGGCAGCTGAGCCGCGAGTCGCCGTTCTCGATCTGGGACTGGCGGCAGTACCACGCCAGAGGCATTCCGAACCTGGAGATCGTGCAGCGCTTCCTTCAGGCGCTGCTCGTCGCGGGCGCACTCGCCTTCGCCCTCGTTCCGCGCAAGAAGACGCCGCTTCAGCTCGCGGCGCTCACAGGCGTGCTCCTGCTCGGATTCGAGATGGTGCTCACGCATTGGTCGTACCTCTACATCCCGTGGTTCTTCCCCTTCGTCGCGTACGCGGTGCTGGCGGAGGCGGCGCCGGAGCCGCCGGAGCCGGAGCCCGATGAGCAGCAGCCAGTCCCAGAGCTTGTCGCCGCCGGCTGAGCTTCGCGCGGTCGGGCTGACGGCCCTCGCGCTCGTTCTCTTCGCCGCCTCGTGGATCGCGCTGAACTACGGTTGGTTCTCGCGCGGGCAGATCGTCGACACGCCCGTGTACGAGACCTATGGCGACGCAATGCTGAACGGGAAGGTTCCGTACCGCGACTTTGCGGTCGAGTATCCGCCGGGTGCGCTGCCCGTGTTCGCCGAGCCGGCAGCGGGCAACGAGGGGGACGAGAGCGGCTACAAGCGGTCGTTCCAGGTGCGCATGGCGGCGTGCGGTGCCGCGCTCCTCATCGCGCTCGCGTACGCACTCTCGGCGCTCGGCGTGTCGTCTGCGTGGTTCTTCGGCGCGCTCGCGCTCGCGGCGATCGCGCCGCTGCTGCTCGGCTCGGTGGTGCTCTCCCGGTTCGATCTCTGGCCCGCTGCGTTGACCGCAGGAGCGCTCGCCGGGATCGTCTCGGGCCGGCTGCGCCTCGGACACGGGCTGCTCGGCGTCGGCGTCGTCGCCAAGGTGTGGCCGGGCGTCATCCTCCCGCTTGCGGTCGCGTACGTCTGGCGATCGCGAGGGCGACGCGAGGCGCTCGTCTGCCTCGGCATCACGGCCGCGGTCGTCGCGGCCGTCGTCCTGCCGTTCGTCGTGCTTGCGCCGCACGGCGTGTGGAGGAGCTTCGAGCGCCAGCTGTCGCGGCCGCTGCAGATCGAGAGCCTCGGCGCGTCGTTGATCGTCGTCTCGCATCATCTCTTCGGAACCGGTGCGACGATGATCTCGAGTCGCGGCTCGCAAAACATCGGCGGCACGACGGCGAACGTCATCGGCTGGTTCCAAACCGTGCTGCAGCTTTCCGTGCTGCTCGTGTTGTGGATCACGTTCGCGCTCCGCAGGCGCACGCGCGAGGAGTTCCTTCAGTTCTCGGCGGCGGCGGTCGTCGCGTTCGTCGCGTTGGGGAAGGTGCTGTCGCCACAGTTTCTGATCTGGCTGATCCCGCTCGTCGTGCTCGTGCGGCGGCCCAGCGCGATGATCCTCTTCGTCGCCGCGCTCGTCCTCACGCAGGCGTGGTTCCCGCAGCAGTACTGGGATTACGCGTTGCACTTCGACGAGGCGGTGGCGTGGCTCGTCCTCGCGCGAGACGTCGTGCTGGTCGGCCTGCTCGTCGTCCTCGTCAGGCCGCTGCTTCCAACTCGGGAGGCAGCGGACGCGCGTGGACGACAACCAGTGTCTTCGTCGCCCGTGTGAGCGCGACGTAGAGTGCCCTCAGGCCTTCGATCCGCTCGCCCTCGCCGGCGATCGCGGCGGGCTCGACGAGAACGACGCGGTCGAACTCGAGTCCCTTGGCCGCGCGCGGCGTCAGCGTCTGGAACGGGCCCGCGAACTCGTCGAACGCGGTCTCGCCTGCGTGCGGGAGCTCGGGAAGGAGCTCCGCTGGAGCGATCAGCGCGGCACGACCGTCGCGTGCCGCTTGGGATGCGGCTTCGCGCACGGCCGCTCCCACGAGCTCGACGCCTGCGACCTGGACGAAACGCGGCGGCTCGTCGCCGTCGCGGTATGCGACGGGCGGCGCGACGTCCGGCGCGATCAACGGCAGCAGCGGTAGGGCGAGCTCCATGACCTGGCGCGGCACGCGGTACGCAAGGCGCAGCTCGGCGATCGCGACCTCGCGGCCGTCCGCGACGTGCGGCAGCAGCTCCTCCCAGCGGTGATAGGCGATCGGCCCGGCCGCCTGCGCAATGTCGCCGAGGATCGTCATCGCCCCGGTCGTCCGCCGCGCGAGCATGCGCAGCTGCATCGGCGTCAGGTCCTGCGCCTCGTCGACGATCACGTGCCCGTGCGGCTCGGGTGGGCCGTCGAGCAGCGCACGAGCCTCGTCGAGGAGCGGCAGGTCGCCGTCGCTCCAGCCGCGTCCGCCCAGGCGCTCGGAGGCGAGCACTCGTCGTAGCAGCTGCTCCGGCTTCGGGCGGGGCCACGCGCGGTCGACCAGCTTGGCGAGGAAAGTGCGCAGCGCGCCCTGGAGCTCGTCGAACGAGCGGAACGCGAGGTCGTCGAGCTTGCGCCCGTACTGCTCGTACAGGTTGCGCGCGGCGAGCATGCGGAAGCGCTCGCGCCCATCCGCGTGCGAGCCGGCGGACTCCTGCGCCTCGTCGATCAGCTTCGCGACGTCGCCCGGCTCGAGGTAAAGGAACGCACCGTCGACCCTGATGCCGACCATCTCGTCGGGCGGCGAGGGAAGAGCGCGCACGGCGTCCGCGAGCACGCTCGCCATCGCGACGTCGCCTTTGCGCCGCGCGACCTCGGGTGCGTCGCGGCGCGAGATCTTCACGTCGCCCGTCAGCTCGTCGATCGCGCGCTGCTCGACGCGTTCCTCGCCGAGCATCGGCAGCACGTGCGAGATGTAGTCCATGAAGACCGGATTCGGACCGACGACGAGCACGCCCGAGCGTTCGAGCTCGCGCCTGTAGGTGTAG
>DASVFB010000027.1:0-3120 GCA_036380275.1 Gaiellaceae bacterium
CGACGCGCTCGAGCTGATCCTGCTCGGGATCCTCGGCGACGGGCACGTGCTGCTCGAGGACTACCCCGGTCTCGCGAAGACTCTGATCGCCCGCTGCTTCGCGCAGGCGACGACGCTCGGGTTCTCGCGCATCCAGTTCACACCCGACCTGATGCCGTCGGACGTTACGGGCTCGTCGATCTTCAACCAGCAGACGGCGGAGTTCGAGTTCCGCCCAGGCCCGATCTTCGCCAACATCCTGCTCTCCGACGAGATCAACCGCGCCCCGCCGAAGACGCAGGCCGCGCTGCTGGAGGCGATGCAGGAGCGGCAGGTCACGATCGAAGGCCTCACGCACCCACTCGAGCGTCCCTTCCTCGTGCTCGCGACGCAGAACCCGATCGAGTACGAAGGCACCTACCCGCTGCCGGAGGCGCAGCTCGACCGTTTCATCATCCGGCTCGGCGTCGGATACCCGGAGCGGGAGGACGAGTGGCAGGTTCTCGTGCGCCGCATGGAACGCGAGGTTGACGAGATCGAGCTGACGCCAGTCGTCGACGGCGAGACGCTCCTGCGAATGCAGCGTGCGCTCGAACAGGTGCACGTGACGGAACAGGTCGGCCTCTACATGGTCGATCTCGTCGCCGCGACGCGCGCATCGTCTCGCGTGCAGGTCGGAGCGTCCCCACGTGGAACGCTTGCGCTGCTGCGGCTGTCGCGCGGCCGCGCCGCGCTCCAGGGACGCGACTTCGTCACGCCCGACGACGTGAAGGCGGTCGCCGTGCCGGCGCTCGCGCACCGCCTGACACTGCGCCCCGAGCTCTGGGTGCAGCGCGTGAGCGGCGAGGATCTCGTGCGCGAGGCACTCGACTCGGTGCCGACGCCGCCCGCCGAGTGAAACGCACGGCATCGCCCAAGCTGGGCGCGTACGCCGGCCTGGCCGCGCTCGGGCTGCTCGCGGCGCTCGCGCTCGGCCGGCCGGAGCTCGCCGTCCTTGCGTCGCCTTTCGCTCTCCTCCTCTTCGCCGGCCTAGCCGCGACGCGCGAGCCTGAGGTGCTCGTCTGGCTCGAGCTCGATCGCGATCGCGTCGTCGAAGGCGACATCGTCACGATCACGGTCGACCTTCAGGCGCGCACGCCCGTCGAGCGCCTCGAGCTGCACATACCCCTACCCGACAGCTTCGAGCTCGTCGAAGGAGCGAACCCCTTGACGCTCCGCCTCGCCTGGGACGAGGAGCGAACGATCGAGCTGAAGGCCCGCTGCACGCGCTGGGGCGCGTACCTCATTGGAGATCTCTTCCTGCGCGCGCATGACCGGCTGGAGCTCTTCGCGTATGACGGCACGCTCGACCGGCGGACCCCGCTCAAGGTCTATCCGCGCGCCGAGGAGCTGCGCTCCCTCGTCGTGCCGATGGAAACGCAAGTGTTCACGGGCAACCAGGTCGCACGTACGAAAGGCGAAGGAATCGAGTTCGCCGACCTGCGCCGCTACGAGTACGGCGACGCGCTGCGACGGATCAACTGGCGCGCGAGCGCGCGGCGCAACGAACTGTGGGTCAACGACCTGCATCCCGAGCGGAACACCGACGTGATCGTGTTCCTCGACACGTTCGTCGAGGCGCGCGAGGAGAAGGAGTCGACCCTCGATGTCGCCGTCCGCGCGGCGGCGACGCTCGCCGACCGGTACCTCAAGCGCAAGGATCGCGTCGGGCTGATCAGCTTCGGCGGTTACCTCAACTGGCTACTGCCGGGGTCGGGCATCGTCCAGCTCTACCGCGTAGTCGACTCGCTGCTCGACACGCAGATCATCCTCAGCTACGCATGGAAGGGCGTCGACGTGATTCCCGCGCGCACGTTGCCGCCAAAGGCTCTCATACTGGCCGTCTCGCCTCTCCTCGACGAGCGCGCGGTCACGACTCTCTTGGACTTGCGCGCGCGCGGCTTCGACCTCGCGGTGCTGGAGGTCTCGCCAGTCGCGTTCGCCTCGGCAGCGGAGGGCGAGCGCGAGGAGCTCGCGTACCGGTTATGGCAGTTGAAGCGGGAGGCGTTGCGCGCGCGCTACCAGCGGGTCGGCGTGCCTGTGGTGGAGTGGCGCGAGGGCGCACCGCTCGAGGGAGCACTGGCGGAGGTGGGAGCATTCAGGCGTCAAGCCAGGTATTCGCGCGCATAGTCGCCGCGCTCGCCGCAGTACTCGGCGCAGCAGGCATCGGCGCGGCGCTCGTGCTCACCGCGGATTCGTACCGTCTGGTGGTCGCCGGGGTCGCGCTCGCCGCGGTCCTCCTACTCGCGCTCGCGGTCGCGCGGCCGTTCCCGTCGCTGATCCCCTGGCCGCTCGTCATCCTCGCGGGCATCTACGCGTGGAACCTCGGGGGCGGCGAGGTCGACCAGTGGTCGCCTGTGTACGCCGGAGCGATGTTGGGAGTTGCGGAGCTCGCGTACTGGTCGACGGAATTGCGTGGGCGTGCGCAGGACGCCGAGCGATTGACCGAGCGGCGCGCCACGCTGATCGCGACGCTCTCGCTCGTCGCAGTAGGCATAAGCGGGCTCGTATTGGCAGCGACCTCGTTGCCGATCGGCGGCGGGGTGGCGACGGACCTGCTCGGCGTCGCCGCGGCCGTCGCGGCGCTCGCCGCCGTTGCCGCGCTGGCCCGGCCGCGCGCCTAGCGAGCCTCTAACGACCTTCCGCACCCGACCAGGAACTGTCGGCAAGGGCGGCAAGTGCTTCGTCGATGTCGCCGAGTTGCCATTGCTGGCGTCCGAGGAAGGCGTAGCGGACGACGCCGTTTCGGTCGATCGCGTAGAGGGCGGGGCGCTGGCCGAGGGAGCGCAGCCGTGATTCGACTTGGTAAGTGCGGTAGACCGCGAGGTGTGGGTCGGCGAGCAGCGGAAAGGGGAGCGCGTGTGCTGCGGCGAACGCCCCGGTTTGGTCGAGGCTTCCGGGCGCGAGCGCGAGTAGCTCGATCCCTTTGCCTCGGATCTCGTCGTATCGCTCGCGCAACTGCGCGAGGTGCCGGCGGCAGAACGGTCAGCCGAAGGAACGCATGAAGACGAGGATGACGTCTTCGCGGTCGCGGTAGTCACCGAGCCGGATAGTGCCGCGGCAGGGGCTTTCGAGGCTGAAGTTGGGCGCCTCGGCGCCGAC
>DASVFB010000028.1:0-7713 GCA_036380275.1 Gaiellaceae bacterium
TGGCAGCAGATCCAGACCAGCTTCGTCGACAAGCCCCGCGACGCCGTCGCTGAAGCCGACGCGCTCGTCGCCGACCTGATGCAGCGACTCGCGGCCAGCTTCTCACACGAACGGGAGCGGCTCGAAAGCCAATGGGACCGCGGCGACGACGTCTCAACCGAAGAGCTCCGCGTCGCCCTCACTCGCTACCGCTCCTTCTTCGACCGGCTCCTCTCCGCCTAGCCGTCAAGACCACCAAGGGTGTGGGCGAGCGCTCCCAGCGCGAGACGCCCACACCCTCGCCGGTGGGGCGCCAAGACTCGCGTCTCCCGCGGACTTGCAGGCTCGAGTGCGCGCGCGTAGGCGTGAACAAACAACTCCCCCGCCTAGCTACATCCGCCCACGAATCGGGGCGCACTGAAGCAACGCAGCTCCTAGGGAACACTGAGGGAACAGCAGCGCGGGCACACGCGTCCTCGCAGGGCTACTACTCTGCGGCTGATTCGTTCGACTTGCGACGCATGAACAAGTTCGCTCCGACTTTGGTCGGTCTGGTCCGAGGGCCGCTCCGTCAGTCGCGGGGCGCGTTGCCGCCGAACGCGCCCCGTAGTCCACTCGTTAGCGTGCCGAGCTGCTCGCCTTGCGACTGGAGTTGGGCTTGCGGGCCGAGCTTTTCTTGCGAGCCGAACTCGTCGTGCCATGCTGCGAGGCTGACCGACTCGACGCCTGCGATGTCTGACGTACGTGACTCAGCAGATCGTCAGGCAAGTCGGACGCGCGCGTCTTCGCCTCTTCGACCACGCCTTTCGCCTGGCGGGTGAAGAAGTCGCTCTTAACAAGCGCGAAAAGCCCAGCGCCCGCCGCCGGAAGAATCAACCAGCGCGTACCGGTGCTCCCTCTCCGGATGCCCTTGCCTTGTGCAGCATCAGCCACATCCGAGAGTCGTTCGGCGTAATCAATGACTTGGTCGGAAAACTTGTGAATGCTCGCCATTCGTCCAGAACCTCCGTCTTTGTTGGTCACAACCTCCTCCCGCGCAACCGAGCGAACCACGAGCGCACTGGAGAGTTGCTGGGTTAACGGCGTTCAACGTAAGAAGGTTTCTCATGTCGCGCGGCTGGATCTCCGGTTCGAGTCCGCAAGAGGGCGTCGTTAGCACCTCGCAAGGCCCGCGCGAGCGCCGATAGCACGGGCAAACGGGAAGCCCGTACCGCGCCCGATCGCCTCCGCGAGCCGGTCGAGCTCCTCGAACGACTCAAATGGATGCTGCTCTTTCCGCCGTCGGACCGGGTTGTCGACGCCGACCTTCGCCGGGTTGAGGTCGAGCATCCCCCACGCCACCCCCCCGGTTCAGGACATGCCGGAGAGCGCCATCCGCGCGTCCCAGTCTCGCGAGTCTCAAATCGTCGCGTTAGTAGCCGTTCGTGCCATGCCGGGCCAGGCCGCCCAGGCTCGTGCATGCTGTCCTGCTCAAGCCGTCGCTTGTCGTGCGTTTTGCAAACAGACAACGTCGCGCGGGTACGAGACGGGTACAGGAGAATGAGCACACGCGGTCACGCGCGTACATCAGCGACCTGGACGAGACTTTCGATTTCCAGGGAAAATCTGCCCGCGAATGCCCGCCCGTGTACGCCGGTACCGTCCCAGAACCTCCATGGTAAGGAGGGGGTCGACGTTCGAGTCCGTCAGAGGGCTTATCTAAAAGCCCTGCAAATGGGCGTGTTGTGTCGCCCACGATGGCGAGATTTCGATTGATCGCGGGTACGAGACAGGTACATTTTGGGACTGGCGAGCACTCGCGGGCACGCGCGACGTCTTGCGACACAGTCTGGGGCGTGCTCGAGACGCTCGATGGCAACCACTTGCTCGAAAAGCTCCTGCAAACAAGCCATGAGCGTTGCCCGTCCCGACGCAACGCTGACTCCCTCCTTCGCTAGAGAGGAGGTCACGAGGGCGGCGTGGCCGCGTTCAAGAACGCCGGTCACACGGCCGGATGTCACTTGGCGGGAGCTTCGGCGATCCGTACGCGATGAGGGCCGGCGATGCGTGAGGCGGCTGTGCGGCGCTCCTGCGCCGAGCGGCTGGCTGGGGCGAATGCGCTCCAGGTGAACCAGTGGCCGAATCCGCGTTGCAGCGTCCGCGGGCCACTCAGCGTGAGCTGGCCGGCTCGAATCGCGCCGCCCAGCTCGGCCTGTCCCAAGTAGACGCGGTAGAGCGTGGTGGTGTCGACGCTGACCTCGAGGTCGACGTCGAAACCGGGATGCTGGAGGCAGACGGAGACCTCGGAAGGCTCGAGGACCATCCAGTAACGCCGCTTGGGGTCGCGAAAGTCGAACTTGACCACGGTTCGGTTGGGTGGGAGCCGCTGGCGATCGACGTGGCGGGCCATCCAGACGATCAGCAGGTCGGGATCGAGTTCCTCCGGGCGCGGCTCGGTGAACGACCACGTCGCGCCCCACTCGCCGATCGCCTGCACGACCGGCTGGAGGTCACAGCCGGCGGCCGTGAGGCGATATTCGAGGGTGCGGCCTTTGGGGCCTGTCCTGCGCTCGATGACCTCGGCCCGCTCGAGCGCCCGCATGCGGTCGGTGAGGACCGAGCGCGAGATCCCCGGGAGGCCGCGCTGCAGCTCGTTGAAGCCGCTCGCGCCGCCCAGCAGCTCGCGCACGATCAGAAGCGTCCAACGGTCGCCGAGGATCTCGGTCGCCTTGGCGACCGGGCAGTACTGCGCATAGCTGCGCATCGCGCCACGATGCTAGCCGCGGACCGGCCGCGAATCGGCCACAGGTCCGTTATTCGAACCGGTTGGTTCGAAAGTAGAACTAGTCAGTCCGGGCCGGCAAGCCTACGTTGCTCGCATGCCTACCCGAACGTCATCGAGCACAGCTGGGGGAGACGAGATGACCGCTATCCAGACACCACAGGCACCGCCCCTGGACACGACCGCGTTCGACGAGCTCGGCGGATCGTTCCGCGGAGAGCTGCTGCTACCCACGAGCCCCGGCTACGACACTGCCCGCAGGATCTGGAATGGCGCGATTGACCGCCATCCGGCCGGCATCGCTCGCTGCACGGGCGTGGCCGATGTGGTCGCGGCGGTGCGTTTCGCGCGCGAGCGCGATCTGCTGGTCGCGGTCCGCTCAGGTGGCCACGGCGTCGGCGGGCAGGCGCTGTGCAATGGCGGGCTGGTGATCGACCTTTCGCCGATGAAAGGCATACGGGTCGACCCAGCCACAAGGACTGCGCGCGCGGAGGCCGGTGTGCTGTGGGGCGAGTTCGACCGCGAGACGCAGCTCTTCGGGCTAGCGACCGTGGGCGGGATCGTAACCCACACCGGGATCGGCGGCCTGACGCTTGGCGGCGGGATCGGCTGGCTGATGCGCAAGTACGGCGCCACCGTCGACAACCTGCTTTCAGTCGATCTCGTCACGGCCGACGGCGACCTCGTGAGCGCGAGCGAGAGTGTCAACCCCGACCTGTTCTGGGGTGTGCGCGGCGGCGGCGGGAACTTCGGCATCGTCACCTCGTTCGAGTACCGCCTGCACCCCGTGGGGCCGACGGTGCTCGCCGGGCCGATCTTCCACCCGCTCGAAGACGCCGCGCAGGTTCTGCGCTTATACCGTGAGTTCGCCGCCACCGCGCCCGACGAGCTCACGACGATCTTCGAGCTCGAGCCCGCGCCGCCGCTGCCGTTTCTGCCCGAGGACGTGCACGGCAAGCCGATAGTGATGGTGGGCGCCTGTTACGCCGGACCGCCCGAGAACGGGGCCGAGGTCGTGCGCCCGCTCAAGGAGTTCGGCAACCCGATCGTCGACCTGCTCGAGCCCAAGCCGTACCTGGCGCTGCAGTCGATGTTCGACCCGTTTGTGCCGCACGGCTGGCACCGCTACTGGAAATCCGTCGAGCTGCCGCCGCTCACGGACAATGCGATCAACACGCTCATCGACCACACCTCGCAGATCGCGTCGCCACGCTCGTACACGATCATCTTCCAGCTCGGCGGCGCAGTCGCGCGCGTGGCCGAAGACGCGACCGCGTACCCGCAGCGCGACGCCGCCTTCAACGTGAACATCAACGCGGTCTGGACCGAGGACGACCCCGAGCCCGACCGGCACATCGCCTGGGCGCGCGACTTCTTCGACGCCATGCAGCCCCACGCGCGCGACCGCGTCTACGTCAACTTCCTCGGCGACGAAGGAGCCGACCGCGTTCGACAGGCCTACGGCACCGAGAAGTACGACCGGCTGGTCGAGCTCAAACGCAACTTCGACCCCACGAACTTCTTCCGCCTCAACCAGAACATCCCGCCGAAGTAACTCTCGCTGAAGACCAAGCGGGCCACGATCTCCCTTGCGACGAGCAGGTCTTCCACGCGGTCTTTCCTCGCGTGAAAGTGACCTCGACGTGCCGCAGAGGGATGGTTGACGTCCCTCCGGCCCTGCCAGGGACAGAACTGGTGGTTGAAAACCGGGGCGGCAGGCGGCTAATGTCAGAAGCGCGGCGCGTTCTGCGCGATTAGGTCAATCTGGGGATTAGAAGAACCGCAGGGTAATGGCACGGGGAATTTGCATTGCGGCTGCGTTCTCGACTTCCGCGCTCCTCGCGGTATTGCTGCCAACCGGCGCGTTTGGCGACGGGAAGCCGGGTTACGGTTGCCCACCAGGATTCAACCTCGGCGCGCTGACATTCGACGAATGGATCGCGCTGCCGCGCACGCAGGCGGCGATAGAAGCCGGCCTGACCACGGCCGACGATGTGCGCGCTGGTCTAGCGGCCAGCGACAAGAACGGGAACGGCATGGTCTGCGCCCAGTTGTCGCACGGGTTTGAAGTCAACAATCGGCCGTTGGGCCAGTACTTCTACAACCTCAGCGACGACAACGCGTCCAAACCAAGCTGAAAGGCGGTTTCGCGCACTTCTGCGAACGGGTACAGCACGGAGTTTTCGGGGCGTTCTCTAACCCAACCCTGACCCTGAGACGAATCGAGGCGCACGCGCGCACGATCCCGAACCAATCCGCCTCAAGGGTCGAGCGTTTCGTGCCGGAGCGCACGGGGCACTAGCATCCCCGGAACGACGAGCGTCCGCAGGTCCCGTCAGAGACGTTGAGTTCGCCCGGCCTGCCCTGGGCCGATCCTCGCCAAGGGCCGTCTGCCACGGGCGTGAGGGTGCAAGACCCGCCCTTGCCCGGCGTGGTCTTGGCGGGTTCCGCACGGCCGGATACGCGCACGACCAGAGTAAGCAACCCCTCCCTCAAGCACGACAGCAAGAGCGCTGAACGTACCCAGGTCGCCGTGTCCGGCGAGCCAGGACGAGTTTGCGAACCCTACGAGCAGATCTACTTCCCCTTCAGCGCGTGCACGACCTCGAGCGACGCTCGTTTGCCCTCGCGGGCGGCGCCTTCCATGTAGCCCTGGAAATCCTGCGAGCAGTGCTCGCCCGCGAAGTGGATCTCGCCCTGCGCGACCGCCTCGTAGCCGCCGAACGCGACGTACTGGCCCGGGCGCCAGTACGAGTATGACGAGAGCAGGTTCGGATCGCGGGACGGCGTCGAGAGCGTCGCCTTGCCGTTCCAGTCGGCGGTGATCCCGGGAAAGACCAGTTCGAGTTCACGCAGGAACGACCTCGCGTAGCCGGCGACCTCCGGATTGTCGGCGGCGGTCGAGTAGGCAGACGGCTGAGCGAGCGCGGCCGCCACGCTGCCGCCGCTGTAGTTGACGAGGATCCCGGTCGCTCCCGGCTGGGCGCGCGTCGCGTCCCACGTGTTCTGGTAGCCGAGGTCTGTGTAGGAGTCGCCGTTCGAGGTGCCCCACGCGCCGCTCGTGTTCCAGTAGCGGCTCGTGAACTGGAGCAGCAGCTTCGCGTTCGAGCCGGCGCCGAGCTCCGCGATCGCCAGTCGCTTGCGCTCGTCGAACCTGGCCCGCGCGGTGTCGAGCGTCCGCAACACCTGGAACGGCAGCGTCAAAATCACCTGGTCCGCGGTCACGCTCACCGAGCCACCCGGCGCGTCGAACGCCAGCACCACGCTTCCGTCCGCGTTCCTCGCGACCGCCGTCATCCGCCAGCCGGTACGAACGTCCGGCAGCGTGTCCGCGATCGCCCCGGTCAGCCGCTCATTTCCGCCCACGACGTGCCAACGCTCGTCCGACTGTCCGAAGATCGAGAAGCGCTTCGGGCTTGGCTGGTAGCCGAGCAGGTACACGATGTTGAGCGACGACTGATCGGTCGTGTCGGCGCCGTACTCCCCGTTGTAGGCGACGTCGAGGAGCCGACCGAGGGCCGAGCCGTGGCCGCCCGGCACGCGCGACTCGATCCAGTCGTACACGCTCATCCGGTCGAGCTCCGCGCCCGCCGGCTTGTACTTGTCCCAGCGCGTCGGGTACCCGGCAGCAGTCAGGTCACGCTTCAACGCTTCACGCACCGGCACGAAGTCCGTATCGGCCTGCTCGACGCTATAGCGGCCGCCGAGGAACCAGTACGACGTCGTCGAGCCCGGCGGCTCGGCTGCGAGCAGATCCGCGACCGGAAGACCGAACCGCTGCGCAAGCCCGAGCACCGCCGTGTGGTCGGTGTCGATCAGCTCGCCGCAGATCTCGCTCACCTGGCCGTTCGCCCAGTAGCCGCTCCGGTCGGAGTGCATCCTGCCGCCGACACGATCGGACGCCTCGTAGACAGTCGACGCGACACCCCTGTCCTGCAGGGTCAATGCCGCGTTCAGCCCCGCGATGCCTGCCCCGACGATCGCCACGCGCGGCGAGCCAGAGGCCGCCCGCGCCGCACTCGCCAGCACGCCGGGCCCGACGGCGACGCCCGCACCGGCAGCGACGCCCCGACGAAGCAGCTCCCGGCGCGTGAGCGTCCTCCCGGCATGTCGCTCACGCAACTCCGCCGGCGTGATCCCGAGCGTTTCCGCGGCGCCGTGCTCCTTCGCCAAAAGCTCGAACGCGCGTGCAAACGGCGTGCGTGCCATCCCCCTCCTCGGATCGCCCCGTTGGCCGGGAGCTTAACTCGCACACGTCGACTCGGACAAGCGGGCGTCCCATCAACCGAAGGAATCGCGGCAGCAGACAAGGTGCAGCGACTTGAGTTCCGGCCCGTGGGCTCCAGCCTTAAGACACGGTCGTCAGATCAGAAACGCGCTCGCCGAGCCGCTGGTGCTTGCCTTTCGCCCGAGCCAGGCCGGAGATCGTTGCCGATACAGCCAACGACCGATGCGAACGACATGCGAACATCAGGCGGTCCACTCGCGTCCACGCGCGGGTCACGTCTGTCCGTCCGATCCCTCTGGTTTGCCGGGCTTTCGTGCCCGCCGTGACCCCTGCGTGCCCGCGCTTCCCGACTTGGTTCCAGGATGGTAGGAGGGCCGATCGACGCGCTCGCTGTCGCGCGTGCCGCTTTGCGGGAGCCGTGGACGCGGCGTGGGCTGCGCCCGGCGTCACCCGCGTCAAGGATCACATCCTCGTCGCGTATTGAACGCGGTCGGCGGCACGGGCTCCTCGGGGCACGTGCCGCCACCCCTCGGAAATACCTACTCACCCCAAAACGTTTGACTGGTCAAGTAATCGAAAAGCATCCCTGAGGAGTGAGCGGGCACATGTCCACAGTCGAATTCGGTTTAGACACGTTCCTGCCGGTGACCGTCGACCAATTCGGGCACCGGATCAGCGGCGACCAGGCGATCCGCAACGCCGTCGAGGAGGCCGTTCTGGCCGAGGCGGCCGGAATCGACTCCTA
>DASVFB010000029.1:0-11840 GCA_036380275.1 Gaiellaceae bacterium
GAGGTAGACCGGGCATGAGCGCTTCGCGCGCGTGCCCTCTTCTTCGTTTGAAGGGTTACTGAGACTCGAAGGGATGTGTCGGCGCGGCGAAGCCGCGCCTCGGACGACGGGTCCGCCTTCGGTTAGCGTTTCCGTGACGCGGTTGCTGCGGTCTTGCGGGAGCGAGTCGCTTTCGCAGCCGGAGTTTTCGTCTTCTTCGACGCCTGCTCGACGGACGCACGCAGCGCTTCCATCAGGTCGATCACAGGGGCCTCGGGCTCCGCTTCGACCGGCTGGGTGATCTCCTGGCCGTCAGCCTTCGCCTCGAGCAGCGCACGCAGGTTGCTGCGGTAGACGCTCTCGAGCTCCTTCGGATCGAATTCGGCGACGAGGCTGTCGATCACCTGGCGCGCGAGGTCGAGCTCCGCGTCCTTGACCTGTGTCTCGCCGACGGCCTCCTCGATCTCCGCCTGCGAACGAACGTCGTCGGCAAGGAAGAGGGTCTCGAGCGCCAGCGCGTCGCCTCGCGGGCGGATCAGGCAGAAGGTCTCGTTTCCACGTAGCACGAACCGTCCCATCGCGCCCATCCCCGTGTTCTTCAGCGCCTCGAGCAGCAGCACGTACGGGCGCCGCTGCGCCGGTGTGCTCGAGGGCGCGAGGTAGTACGTCCGGTCGAAGTACACAGGGTCGATCTGGTCGAGCGGCACGAAGCGCGCGATCTCGATCGAGCGGGAGTCGTCGGCGAGCTGGATCGCCTCCAGGTCGGCGTCCTCGATGACGACGAACTCGCCCTTCGCGACCTCCCAGCCCTTGACTATCTCGTCCGGCCCGACCTCGCGATCGTGCAATGGGCACCAGCGCTTCTGCCGGATCGGCGTGTGGCATTCACGGTGAAGCTGCCGGAACGACACATCGGAGGCGCGCGCCTTCGGCGACGTCGCGAGCGCCAGCCCGATCGGGATGTTGACCAAGCCGAAGCTGAGTGAGCCGTTCCAGATCGTCCGCATGAGCACCTCGATTGTAGAGGGACCGGGCATTTTCGCCTTTCCGCACCGTCTTCCTCCAACTACGCTCTGTTTGCTCTCACGATGCTCGCTCCGGTGCGGCGCGGGCGAAGCCCGGGCCGCACACGTATATACGCTTGTGGCGATGGCGCAGACGATGGGCGTCGAGCGCGAGAGCAGTCTCCTGCAAGGGCGGACGATCGGGCGCCTCTGGCTCGACGCGGTTAATGCGAACCGGCGTTCGCCTGCCTACCTGGTCCAGCGCGACGGCGCCTGGGAAGAGGTGTCGTGGCAGGAAGCGGCGCAGGTCGTCGACGAGCTCGCGCACGGGCTGCTCGCCGCGGGCATCGGCAAGGGCGACGCGTTCGCGATCCTCGCGCAGACGACGCTCGAGTGGGCGTTGTTCGACTTCGCGCTCGGCCTCGTCGGCGCGATCGGCGTTCCGATCTACGCAAACAGCTCGACGAAGGATGCGCAGTTCGTCGCGGCGCACTCGGAGGCAGTCGGCGTGCTGTGCGAGGACTCGGAGCAGCTCGCCAAGGTCGAGCCGCTGGGGCTCGAGCGAACGTGGTCGTTCGCGGACCTCGACGAGCTGCGGGCGCGGGGGCGCGCGCACGCCGACGAGCAGCCGAACGCAGTCCTCGACGCCGCCGCCATGGTCGACGAGGACGATCTGTTCACGTACATCTACACGTCGGGAACGACCGGCCCACCGAAGGCCTGCATGATCCGCCACCGCAACTACTACGAGATGGTCGCGGTCGTCGACCAGCTCGAGCGTCTGACCATGCAGGACGACCTGCTCCTGCTCTATCTGCCGCTGGCGCACAACTTCGGTCGGCTCATGCATCTGGCCGGGCCCTACGTCGGCTTCACCGTCGCGTTCCTGCCCGATCCGCTGCGCACCGCGGACGCGCTGCTCGAGGTGCGGCCGACCGTGCTGCCCAGCGTGCCGCGCGTGTACGAGAAAGTGCACGCCGGCGTCCTCGCTAAGTTCGACGAGGAAACCGGGCTGAAGAAGCGCATCGTCGACTGGGCGCTGCGCGTCGGGTACCGCGTGAGCAGCGCGCGTCAGCGCGGCACGCGGGTTCCTGCCGGCCTCGAGCTCCAGCGCCGGCTGGCGCACAAGCTCGTGTACTCGAAGGTGCAGGCGCGTCTGGGCGGAAGGCTGAGGATCGCGATCTCGGGCGGCGCCCCGCTCGCCCGCGACATTGGGGAGTTCTTCGACGCCCTCGGAATCACGATCCTCGAGGGCTACGGCCTCACCGAGTGCACGTCGGCCGCGACCGTCAACCGCGTCGAGAAGTACCGCCCGGGCACGGTCGGCCCTGCCCTTCCGGGAACCGAGCTACGGCTGGGCGACGACGGCGAGCTCTTCATCCGGAGCCCGACTGTGTTCGCCGGGTATTTCAAAGAGGACGCCGCGACGCGCGAGGTGCTGGACGACGACGGCTGGCTGAGCTCGGGCGACATTGCAGAGATCGACTCGGACGGCTTCGTGACGATCACGGATCGCAAGAAGGACATCCTCGTTACGGCCGGGGGCAAGAACGTGGCGCCTGCCAACATCGAGAACGACCTGAAGGTGCACCGCGAGATCTCGCAGGCGCTCGTGATCGGCGACCGCAGGCCGTTCGTCGCCGCGCTCGTCACGCTCGATCCCAACGCCACGGCCGGCCTCACGGACGAGGAGAAGCAGCGGCGGATCCAGAAGATCGTCGACGAGGTGAACCGCGAACGCTCGCGTTTCGAGCAGATCAAGCGCTTCGTGATCCTGCCGCGGGACTTCTCGATGGAAGAAGACGAGGTGACGCCGACGCTGAAGCTCAAGCGCAGTGTCGTCCTCGAGCACTTCGCGCCCGAGATCGAGTCGATCTACTCCTAGCCCTAGAGGATTCGGCGGGCGCCGACGAAGCTAGACGTGTAGGAACCGCTGATCGACGAGATCTTCACGACGTCACCGGTGTGCGGGGCGTGGATGAAGTTCCCGCCGCCGATGTAGATCCCGACGTGACCGAGTCCGTAGAAGAAAACGAGATCGCCGGGCTGGAGATCGCTCATCGAGACCGGGACGCCGGCGCCGTACTGCGCGTAGCTCGAGTGCGGAAGCCCGACGCCCATTTGCGCATACACGTACATCACGAACCCAGAGCAGTCGAAGCCCGACGGCGACGCGCCTCCCCAGACGTACGGCGTCCCCAGATACTGCATCGCAATCCCGACCACGCCCGAGTAGTGCGACGACGGTGGCGCGGCGATCGGCGACGACGTGATGGACGGCGTCGTCCCGCCGAAGGAGGCAACCGGCGTCAGCGCCTGCTGGGCCTGCTGCTGCCGTACCTGCCGGGCCAGCTCGGCCTGCTGTGCGCGCTCGACTGCACGCAGGTGCTCGATCTCGGCACGCACTGACTGGAGCAGTGCGTTGCGCTGCGCAAGCTTCGACTGGATAGCGCTCTTTTCCGCCTGACGTTGAGCGACGACCTGCTTCTGCTCGGTCTGCGCGTGATGCAGCTTCGCTTCTTCGCGCGCGACGTTCGTGCGAAACACTTTGACGTCACCGACGACGGAGCTGCGCTGATCGTTGACGCGATTGACGTTGTCGAGCCGCGTCAGAAGATCGTCGAGGCTCGACGCGCCGAGCAACACTTCGAGTGTCGAGTCCGAATCGCTCGACGTGTACACGTCGACCGCCTGGCGAGCAAGCGCGACTTGCGCTTGCTTGAAGTTCGATCGCGCAACACCCAGCTCGAAACGTGAGCGCTGCAGGTCGTGACCGATGCGGTCGAGCTTGACGTTCGCGAGGTTCCAACGTTCGATCGCAGAAGAGAGCTGCGTCTCGATCGTGCTGATCTGCGAAATGATGCTTTGCGCCTCTGCTTGCTTCGACGCGACTGGCCCGGGCTCCGCGGTGGCTGCAGAGGTGACGCTGATGGCCACTGCAACTATGCAGACAACTGCCGGTATGTGATGGATTCTCGGCCTGATAACTGAATCCCCGTCAGGGGCGCGAAGAACACGCGCTCCCGAGGACCTGGGGCGCGTCACAAGCTCGGGAGGGTAACAGACTTCCCGGACGAGCGCGACGTGAGAACAAGCCAAAAAGTGCGCAAAGTCTCATGCTTGCAAGCATCACAAACAGGCCCGATTCAACGACTCTGTGGTACGGTCCCGCGCTCGTGCGGCGGCTGGACAGACTCAAGTCCCGCCTTCTCGTCACCGTTACTGTCTGCGCCGTCTGCGGGGTCGTCGGCGCTGCGAGTGGGGCGGCGACGCCGAAGGCGAACCAACAACGCATCGGAGCGTTGCAGCGCGAAAACGCAACACTCGCGCAGCGTGTACACGCCGCAATTCTCGGCCTCTATGCGCTCGATTCGAAGCTCGATCGCGTACACGCGGAGCTCGCATCACTCGGCGGGCAGCGCGAGCGAATGGTGCGAGAACGTCAATCGATTCTGACGCAACTTGGCGTGTCGCGACACAACGTGCGTGCATCGCAACGACAACTTGCCCTTCTCGTGCACCGTTTGTACGAGCAGCAGTCAGACGACCCACTCGCCGTCGTGCTCGGCGCACAATCGCTCGAGCAGGCGATCGCCACGCTCGACGACCTGAGCAGCGCGGCGCGACAGCACCGGCAGATTGCCGCGCAGTCGCGTGACGCGCTCGACTCGCTTCACGCGTCGATTCACGCGCTGGCGCAGAAGGACGCGCACCTTCACGTGCTCGAGGACGCCGCATCGAGAACAGCAGCGTCGCTCGAGGCCACGGAGGGAACACGCCGGGACTACTTGTCGACTCTCGCGGGACAGCGGCAGCTGAACAGCGCGCAGATCTCCCGGATCAATGCTCGCGCTCAGGCGTCGGCGGCGACCAGCGCAGCCATCACGCCCCGGATCGCCTCGGCCGGCGTCGCAGGTCCGACAGGCCGCACGATCACAGTCGTCGCGATGGGTTACTCGATGAGCGGTTCTACGGCAACGGGCGTGCCGGTCGGTTGGGGCACCGTCGCCGTCGATCCCTCGGTGATCCCGCTCGGCTCACGCCTGACCATCCCCGGATACGGCGAGGGCGTCGCAGCCGACACGGGATCGGCCGTGCGCGGCGCAGTCGTGGACCTCTGGTTCCCGACGCCGCAACAAGCTTTCGACTGGGGCCGTCGCGTCGTGACGCTCACCCTCGACTAAACTCGTCATCCGGAGCGTGGAGATGCGGGGGAAGCGGATGAGAGAGACGCTCGAGACAACCGAGCGCGTCGAAGCAGGACCCCTCCGCGTGTTGCTCGTCGACGACCACGACCTCTTCCGGACCGGCCTGCGCAACCTCCTCGAAGAGCAAGGCGTCGAAATCGTCGGCGAAGCGGGCGACGGCATGCAGGCCGTCACACAGGTCCGGGAGCTGGCGCCGGACGTCGTCGTAATGGATCTCAACATGCCTGGGATGAGCGGCGTGGAGGCCACGCGCCAGGTGAACTCGATCGCGCCGCTCACGCGTGTCGTGGTGCTGACGATCTCGGATCACGACACCGACGTGCTCGACGCCATCCTCGCCGGCGCGTGTGGATACCTGATGAAGGACGCATCGATCGACGAGCTCATGGCCGGGATCCGCGCCGCTGCGATCGGCGAGTCCCTCATCTCGTCTCACATCGCGGGCAAGGTGCTCCAGCGCATTCGCGCCACGAGCTCGCAGCCCGACATCGCCGAGACGATTCGCACGGAGCTCTCGGACCGCGAGATCCAGGTGCTGAAGCTGATTGCGAACGGCAAGGACAACGCGATGATCGCCGCCGAGCTGCACATCAGCCCCAAGACGGTCAAGAACCACATCTCGAACATCCTCATGAAGCTGCAGATCGAGAACCGCATCCAGGCGGCGGTCTATGCGGTTCGTTCGGGCATCGTCTGACGACGATGCCCTCGTCGTTTTGAGAGCGTCCTGCTTCGCCGTATCGTCAGGCGTCGGCGCGGCGGAGCCGCGCCTTGGGCGAACCGTGATTAGGCGGCGTTACGGAGTTCTGAGCGGCGTTCCCTCAGAGACGTGAGCAGCGCGCGCAAGGTCTCGATGCTCTCGTTGGATGATCTCAGGCGCTCCGCGAGATCGACGAGCTCGGGCTCGTGATCCTGGTCGGCGTCCGCGGGCAGGCCTGCGACGACCTCGGCGATCCGCCGCTCGATCCGCCAGCGTTCACCCTCGAGCTGGAGGGCCTGGGCATATCCGTCTGTCAGCGTCGAGTCGACGCGCTCGAGAAACGTCCTCGAGGCTGCGCGGCCAGGGGCGGCCAGGAGATCCCGGATGTCGTCAATGACCATGAACACTCTCCAACGGAAGGACTACGTCCGCCCGAAAGGGATTATTCAGGACGTGGTGAAGCCTGGATATGGGCCGCGCGGCCTATCTTCCCCACGTTCGGACCCATCGCTTGACTCGATACTCGCCCACTTCGAAAATTCTGGCAATGCGTCGCGCCCTGGCGCTCCTCGCTGCCGTCACCGTGGTCGTTGCCGCCCCGGCCTCCGCCTCGGTCCGCGCCGACTCGACGCTGGCCAAGCGTCTGTCGAAGGCGCTGCGCGTGCCGCACGTCTCCAGCGCGAGTTCCGCCGCGATCGCCGTCGACCTCGTGACCGGGGAGCAACTGTTCGCATTGAACGAGACGCTCCCGCTCGCTCCCGCGTCGAACGAGAAGCTCCCGCTCACCTTCGCACTACTGACGTCGTACAGCCCGAGGATGCGGATCGAGACGAGGGTCGAGGCAACCGGAGCTCAGGTCGGAGACACCCTCCAGGGGAGCCTCGTGCTAGTCGGCGGCGGCGACCCGACGCTCTCGACTGGCGACCTCGCCAAGCTGGCGCGGGGCGTGCGCGCTGCGGGCATCCGCCACGTCACCGGCGGCGTAATCGGCGACGAGTCGCTCTTCGACTCGAAGCGCGGGTGCCCGGGCTGGAAGCGGTCGTTCTACATGGGCGAGTCGCCCCCGCTCTCTGCGCTGGTCGTCGACCGCGCCCGCTACCGCGACTACATGGCGCGCCGGCCGGCGAAAGCGGCCGCGCTCCTCTTCCGCGACGCGCTGTCCGCGGCCGGCGTCACGGTCGACGGCCATGTCGGCGTTCGGACGAGCCCTGCGGACGCGTTGCTCGTCGCACGGAGCCTTTCCGCCCCGCTCAAGAACATCGTCAGCTTCATGGATCTGAACAGCGACAACTTCACCGCCGAGCTGCTGTTGAAGCTGCTCGCGTTGACGAGCTACGACCAGGGCACGACCGCCGGGGGCGCGAAGGTCGTCATGCACTCGTTGAAGGCGGCCGGGATTCCGACCGCGGGGGTTCGCATCGTCGACGGCTCCGGGCTCTCGCAGGACGACCGGCTTACCGTCGCCGCTCTCGTCGGCATCCTCCAGGCGTTCTCAACCGACCCAGGCCTGAAGGCGGAGCTGCTGCGCGCGCTTCCCGTCGCCGGCGTCAGCGGCACGCTGAAACACCGGATGCAGAGCCCACCGATGCTCAGGCACGTCGTGGCCAAGACCGGGACGACGAGCCTTGCCTCGTCACTGTCCGGCTACGTCAACTCGCACGTCGCCTTCGCGATCATCCAGAACGGGCACCCCCTCTCGTACTGGTGGGCGCGCGAAGCGCAGGACCGCTTCGCGAGGGTGCTAGCGACCCAGTAGTTTCTTCGCGCGAAATCTGCGATTTCGCGCGAGGAAGACCGGACGGGCGCGCTTCGCGCGCGCGTCCATTTCGCCGGCGGCCAGTGGGTTATCTGAACCGTTGAGGCCGCTGACGGCGCGGGCAAGCCGCGCCTACTTCGGAGCGCCTTATGAGGTCTTGCCCAGGAGGCTGAGCAAGTCGGCCTCAGTCAGGATGGGCGTTCCCGTCTTCTGCGCCTTCGTCAGCTTGGAGTTGCCCGGCTCCTCGCCGACGACGAGCCCGGTCGTCTTCTTCGATACCGAGTCGCCAACCTTTGCGCCGAGCTCCTCGAGCGCCGCCCGCGCCTGCTCGCGCGAGAACGACTCGAGCGTTCCGGTGATGACGTAGGTCTGCCCACTGAGCGGTCCCTCCTTTGGCCGTTCGTCCTCACCGGCCTCGAAGCGAAGGTCGAGCCCGCGGAGCTCGGCGACGAGCGCACGATTCTGCTCGTCCGAGAACCATTCGACTATCGACTCTGCGCGGTCGGGTCCGATCCCCTCGACCTCCTGCACGTCCTCCTGCGTCGCGTCGAGGAGACGGTCGACCGAGCCGAAATGAGCGGCGACGTTGCGCGCAGTCACCCAGCCGACGTCGGGAATGTTCAGGCCGAGCAGCACGCGCCAGAACGGCACCTGCGCCTTGGACTCCTGAATCGCCTCGATCGCGCTCGTCGCCGAGATCTCCCCGAAACCGTCGAGTTGCAGCAACTGGTCCTTCGTCAGGCGGTAGAGATCCGGGAGCGAGCGCACGAGCCCCTCAGCCCAGAGACGCCGGATCGTCTCCTCGCCGACGCCCTCGATGTCGGCCGGGCCCTGCACCCAGTTGATCAGCGTCTCGAGCCCGCGCGAGGGGCAAGCTCGATTTGGGCAGCGGTGCATCGCCTCGCCCTCGGGCTTCACGATCTCCGAGCCGCACAGCGGACAGTGCGTCGGCATCTTGAACGGCTTCGTGCCGCGACGGTGGCGACCGGCCGGTCCGACGATCTGCGGGATGACGTCGCCCGCGCGCTGAACGATCACGTCGTCGCCCTCGCGGATGTCCTTCCGGTTGATGTCCTCCTCGTTGTGCAGCGTCGCCCGCGAAACGGTGACGCCGCCGACCTCGACCGGTTCGAGCATCGCCCACGGATTGAGCGCGCCCGTCCGGCCGACGCGGATCAGGATCTTGTTCAGGCGCGTCACCGCCGTCATCGGCGCCCACTTGAACGCGCGCGCCCAGCGCGGCCGTCCGTGCAGCGCGCCGAGCTCACGCTGCTGTGCGATCGAGTCGACCTTGATCACGATCCCGTCGATCTCGTAGTCGAGCTCTGCTCGACGCCGCTCCCAGTCACGGCACGCCGCAGCGACGTCTTCGATCGATTCGAACCGCTCGGCGAATGGGTTCGTCCGGAAGCCGTGCTCTCGCAGCCACTGAAGCGTCTCCCAGTGCGACTCGAACTCGAGTTCTTCGGCGTAGCCGATGCCGTAGACCCAGATCGAGAGCGGCATCCCGCGCGTGATCTCCGGGTTCTTCTGCCGCACCGAGCCGGCCGCGGCGTTGCGCGGGTTCGGCGTGGGCTTCTTCCCCTCGGCGACCAGGCGCTCGTTGAGCTTCCTGAAGCCGGACAGCGGCATGTAGACCTCGCCGCGAACCTCGAGCACGGGCGGCGCCTTCTCGCCCGGGGCGAGCCTCATCGAGAGCGGAATCGAGTCGATCGTGCGCAGGTTCGGCGTCACGTCCTCGCCGCGCGAGCCGTCGCCTCGGGTCGCGCCGCGTACGTAGATCCCGTCGTCGTAGGTGAGGTTGATCGCGAGGCCGTCGATCTTCGGCTCGAGCACGTAGGCGACTGGGTCGTCGCGGTCGAGTCTCTTGCTCACGTCGTCGGCCCACTTGGAGACAGCTTCGTCCGTCGTCACCTTGTCGAGCGAGCCGAGCGGCAGGCGGTGCTCGACCTTCCGGAACTTGTCCGACGGCGGTGCGCCGACACGTAGCGTCGGCGAGTCAGGCGGGATCTCGTCGTCGGGCAGGTCGCGCTCGAGTTCGACGAGCTCGTCGAAGAGCCGGTCGTACTCCGCGTCCGAGACCTCGGGATCGTCGAGGACGTGGTACGCGTACAAGTAACGCTTGAGAAGCTCGCGGAGCTCGTCGATGCGGGAGGTCGTTTTCGTCTTAGAAGCTCTCACAGAATGAAGCCTTGAGTCGCCCGGCCGCGCTGGGCGACCCGATCCTGCGTCCTCAGTCGCCCCGATAGCGCTGCTATCGGGGCCTGCGTCCTTGACTCGGGCCGCCCATCGCACCCGTTCGACGAAGCGTCATTCTCTGAGAGCTTCTTAGAGGACGCCAAGCAGCTCCTCCGGAGTCTCGACGATCGCGTCCGCATCGTCGACTCGATGGATACCGCCCCAGCCGACCGCGACGCCGTACACACCGGCCGCGCGCGCTGCGGCGACGTCGAACGGTGAATCTCCGACGTACGCCGCTTCGGCGGGGACCGCGTCCAGCAGCTCGAGCGCCTTGAGGATCGGCTCCGGCTCGGGCTTGTGCCGCTCGGTGTCGTCGGAGCCGACAACGGCGTCGAAGTACTCGCCCATGCCGGCGCTGCCGAGGACGCGCTCGATCGTCGGACGCCGCTTGGCGGAGACGATTCCTAGACTCCGGCCTTCCGCCTTCAAGCGCACGAGAACGTCGAGGACGCCGTCGAAGCAGACGAGCTCGGAGTACTGCGGATCGTTGTGCTCGCGGTACACCCTCACAAGCTCGTCGACTCGGTCGGGGTCGAGGAGCGCCATCTGATGCGCGAGGTTCGTGCCGCCGACGCGCGCCAGGATCTCCTCGTCAGGGAACCGGCGTCGAAGAACCGTCTCCGTCGCGTGGTGGAACGAGCCGAGGATCACGGCGGCTGAGTCGACGAGCGTGCCGTCGAGGTCGAAGAGAACGACTGGGAACTGCACCGGTCAATCGTAGGCAACGCGCGCGAGGTACAGCCCCCACGACGGAGCCGTCTGCCCGGCTTCATCGCGCTTGCCGCCGTCGAATAGTGGCGCGAGGTCGACGCCGTCGACCATCGTGCCGACGAGAGTCCTCACCATATGCCGGAGAAACGAGTCGGCCGTGATCTCGAAGACGAGGACGTCGCCCTCCTCGAACCAGCGCGCGTCCTGCACGGTGCGCGCGAATACCTTGTGCTCGGTTTCCGTCCGCGTGAACGCCGTGAAGTCGTGCTCCCCGATCAGCAGCACGGCCTGAGCGTGCATACGCGCGACGTCGAGCGGCCTCGGATACCACCAGCTCCGACGCGTCTCGAACGGCGAACGCAGGCGGCTCCGCCACACGCGATAGCGGTACGTGCGCGAGATTGCATCGAACCGCGCATTGAAGTCCCGCGCCGCTTCCCCGGCGGAGACGACCGCGACGTCGTCCGGCAAAGCCGTGTTGAGCGCCTCGGCCACGCGCTCGAGTCCCGGCCCGCCCTCGGCGTCGACGCTTGCGACGTTCGCAAGCGCGTGCACTCCTCTGTCCGTACGGCCGGCGATCGCGAGACCGCTCCAAGCCGGGAAGATCGTGTCGAGCGCCTCACGCAGAGCCGCCTCGACGGTGCGGAGACCCGGCTGTGCGGCCCAGCCGCGGAAGCCGGTCCCGTCGTACGCGAGCGTTAGCTTCAGCCTCATGTCAGGCCGACCTGCGCTCACTTGTCAGGAGTGCCTTATGTTCTATGATCTTGCGACTCGCTTGGCATACTCTACTTAATGACCGAGCACACATTCCTGCTCCAGCGCGTGCAGCCGGCGATGGTCGGGCTGATCGACGGTTCGCTTTCGACGCTCGCACCGATCTTCGGCATCGCGTTCTACACGCACGAGCCACACGCCGCGTTCGTCGCGGGGCTCGCGACCTCGATCGGCGCCGCGATCTCGATGGCGTACTCGGAGGGCCTCTCGGACACCGGCGAGTTAACCGGCCGCGGCAACCCCGTCGTGCGCGGCTCGATCACGGGGGTCGGAACATTCATCGGCGGGATTCTGCACACGCTGCCGTTCCTGATCCCGAACTACCACACGGCCGTGGTGACGGCCGGCATCATCGTGGGCTTCGAGCTCGTCGGGCTCGCGGCGATCCGCTGGCGTTTCTTCGAGACGAGCTTCATCAAGTCGCTCGGCTACGTCACGTTCGGCGGCGCAGTGATCGCGCTCGTCGG
>DASVFB010000030.1:0-8213 GCA_036380275.1 Gaiellaceae bacterium
GACATCGCGGCTTCGATGTCGATGGGCCGAACGGCCTATTTCCGATGCCGACCGAGTCGCCCTCTACGCTCGGCCTGTGCTCCCGCCGATCGAAAACCGAGACCCCGGCGACGAGACCACCGAAGACGAGGACTAGCCCGAGTTCAGTAGCGCGTCGTCTCGCTCGACGATCGGAAGGATCCGAGCGGGGCCGGTGATCTCGAACATCCGGAGCGGATACGGTCCTCGCGATGTCGAAGCCTCTGCCGCCGCCGCTGCCGCCGGCCGAGCGTACGGTGGGGCAGGTCGTCGCCGAGTCGATTCGGCTCTACGGCCAGCGATTCTGGGCGGCGCTGCTCCTCGGGCTGCCGATCGCCGCGATCACGCAACTCTCAGCCGGCCACTCGCTCGCGGCGCAGACGATCATCCTCTGGATCGCGTCGCCGTTCGTCACCGCGGCGTACATCTGGGCGATCGTGATCGCGGCACCGGCGCGCCCACCGCGGGGCACCCTCGTCCGCGCTTACGTCGTCGGCCTCGTCGTCTTCCTGCCCGTCCCCGCGCTGCTTCGCATCTACGTGCTGCCTGCGCTCGCGTGGCTGGCGCTGTTCGGACTGTCGGTGCCCGCCGCCGCATACGAGCGGCTCGGCTTTCGGAACGCGCTCGTCCGTGGACGCAGGCTCGCCACGGCCGACTACGTCCACGCGCTTGGCTCTCTCTGCGCCGTGTCGATCGTCTACTTCATCACCCGCGTGATGCTCCTGCTGCTCCTGCGCGGCCAGGCCGACACGGCGGAGCGCGTAGCTGCGTTCCTTGCCGACCTCGTGATCTCGCCGCTGCTGTTCCTCGGCGCGGTGCTCGTCTACTTCGATCAGGCCGCTCGCGTCGTAGACTCCGTCCCCCGCGACAAGAGGAGGCGTGATGCCGGTCTTCATCCTGCTGTCGACGCTCACGGTTCAAGGCGTTCAGACGCTGAAGTCGAACCCTGAGCGCCTACGTGCCGTGAACCAGGACGTCGAAGAGCTGGGCTGCAAGGTGCTGCACCAGTGGGCGACGCTCGGTGAGTTCGACTTCGTCAACGTCGTCGAGGCACCGGACGAGGCGACGATCGCACGTGTGTCCGTCTCGCTCGGCGCGCGCGGCTCGACGAAGATCCAGACCCTGCCTGCGCTCGCGATCGACGATTTCTTGAACTCGATCGAGGGCTAGCTCGCTTTCGCGCGAAGTGCTGCGCACTTCACGCGAGGTAGACCTTGCAGGCGCGCGTCGCGCGCGTGCAATGCTAAGCCGCGCTACCGGCGTGGGGTTAACCAGAGGGCGACATCAGTTGGACTGCCACGTCGGCTGCAAGGGACGCGTTTGAGAGCACCAGCGCTCGGTTCGCCGCGAGCGTTTCGCCGCCGCTGCGCTCGTGCAGGAACGACAGGACGAACGGCGTCACGTCCTGACCATGGACGCCGCGTTCGTCCGCGACGCGTAGCGCCTCCTCGATCAGCGGCTCGACGTCGTCGAGGCTCTCGTCGGGCGGCCGCGCGAGCAGGACGCCGCCTCCGCCGAGCTCCCAGTGGACGCGCGCGATCGCCGCCGCCTCCTCGGCGCTCTCGACGCGCGCGGAGACGGCCGGGCCGCCGTGCGCCGAGTAGAAGAGCGGCAGCTCGTCCGTGCGGAACCCGAGCACGGGGACGGCGAGGGACTCGAGCAGCTCGAGCGTCGCGGGCACGTCGAGCAAGGACTTGACGCCTGCGGATACGACCAGGGACCTGGTCCGGGCGAGCTCGAGCAAGTCGGAGGACACGTCGGGATGCTCGGCCCAGCCACGGTGAACGCCGCCGAGCCCTCCCGTCGCCATGACGGCGATGCCGACCTTGCGGCAGACGGCGAGCGTGCCGCCGACCGTCGTCGCGCCGACGCCGCCCTGTACGGCTGCCACCGCGAGGTCGCGTGCGCCGACCTTGCGCGCGGACGCGTCGAAGCGCTCGAGCTCCTTCTCGCTCAGTCCAACGCGGATCGTGCCGTCGAGGACGCCGATCGTCGCCGGCGTCGCGCCGCCGGCGCGCACGCGGCGCTCCGACTCGATGCCGACGGCGACTCCTTCGCCAGGCGGAAAACCGTGCGCGACGAGCGTCGTCTCGAGCGCGACGACCGCGGCCGCTTCGCGCACCTCGCGGGCAAGCTCGATCAACTCTGCTCGTCCATGCTGACGAACTCGACGTCGCCCCAGCGGACGAAGGTGCGGACGTGCCGTCCGGTCTCGAGAAAGCCGGCTCGCTCGTAGACCTTGATCGCACGCTCGTTGAAAGCTGCGACAAACAGGCGCACGAGGGACGGTCGATAGCGCTCGCGTCCGAATTCGAGGCCGGCGTGGAAGAAGTCGAGCCCGAGCCCCTTCCCGGTCAGGTCCGGCCGCAGGCCGAGCCCGTACTCGAGCACGTCGTCCTTGGGCTCGAAGTAGAGGAACCCGATCAGCGCGCCCTCGTCGTCGTCGTGCACCGCGAAATAGCGCTCGGGATTCAGCACCGGCTCCTGGTCGCTGTCGTAGAAGTCGTACGGCGGCTGGTAATGCCACTGCTCGTAATCCGCGAAATCATCTGGGGTCATCGGCGCGATCTTCACGGCATCGCTCCTATGCGAGCGACGCAACGCGCGGCCGTCTCGAGGGCGAGTTGCGGGCCGCCCACGATGAAGCCGGCCGCGAGCGCGTCGCCGGCCCCGGTCGAATCCACGACGTCGGTCGCGACCGCCGGATGCTCCTGGCCGCCGACGCGAATCCCGCGCGGTCCGCGCTTCACGACTCGCACCTCGGTCTCGACCGCGCCGACCGCCTCCCACTCGCGCTCGTTGCCGAAGACGATGTCTGGACGGATCCGGGCGAGCGACTCGCGCATCGCGTCGCCGAAGCGCGTGATGTGCGTCCACGACGAGAGATCGACGCTCACACCGGCGCCGTGCTCGCGCGCGAAAGTCGCCGCGCGCACGGCCGCGCCGGCGATCGGCGCTCGCATCAGCGAGTAGCCGGACAGATGCAGCGCATCGCACTCGAGCCAGGTGGCCTCGAGGTCATCCTCGTGCAGCTCGGGCGCGGAGCCGCGGTCCGAGGCCATGGTGCGGTCGCCCTCCGGCTGCACGAGCGAGACGACGATGCCGGTGCGTCGGCCCCGCGGCCCGGCGAGCTCGACGCCGCGGGCCTCCAGCTCGCGGCGCAGCATCGCGCCGGCGTCGTCGTC
The DNA here is from genome assembly GCA_036380275.1 of Gaiellaceae bacterium. Taxonomy (GTDB): domain Bacteria; phylum Actinomycetota; class Thermoleophilia; order Gaiellales; family Gaiellaceae; genus DASVFB01. Next base: position 3,204 of record DASVFB010000030.1, read on the forward strand.
CGCTTGCACGGCCACGATGCGCGAGCGGGCTCCCAGGTCGGCTGCCCAGCCGGCGACGTTCGCCGCCTGTCCGCCGGGAGCGAGCTTCGTCGAGGCCGCGGCGTCGTCACCAGGCGCGAGCCGTGAGTCGAGCCGGACGATCACGTCGAGAAGCAGGTCTCCGAAGGTGCACACGACCACCGTAGGATTGTCTCGTGGACGAGGACGACAAGCGAAGCGAACGTCTGCGCTCCTTCATGTACGGCGCGGTGCTCGGCGCATCCGCGGCCGTCGCGGCCGCCAGGCGTCGACGCCCACGGCGCACGACCCGCCTGACACCGGCCGGTCTCGCCGCCTTCGAGGACGCCCCGTGCTTCCAGGAAACACTGGAGAAAGAAGCCGCGCGGCGCGACTAAGGCTGGCTCGCACACAATCCACGATGAGCATTCCGCCGTCACCGCGGCTTGGCCGCGGTGCTCACTGCCGATCGTCGAAGTCGCAGACCCTTCAATCGCAGGCAAATTGGGCACGCGCGCGAAGCGCGCCTGCCCGGTTTTCCCGGCCGAAATGCGCAGCATTTCGGCCGAAGCGAAGCGTTTAGCGCGCTCCGCCCGCGTCGAGGCCGCGGAGCCCGAGCGCGCGCTCGACGGTGAGCAGGTTGATGTCGGAGTCGCCGAGTAGGAGCGACTGCCCGACGAGCTGCACGGCTTGCGTCTGGAGCAGGAACTCCCGGATCGTCTGCGTCGGCTTCCGGCTCCTGATCACGAGGAAGGGTCCGAACACGCGCGCTTCGAACTTCGATGCAGGCCGCGGGAAGCGGCGCGGAATGTGCAGCCTCGGAGTGAAGTTGTTGTTGTCGCTCGCGTCCAGCACCCAGACACCTCGGCCGAGTGGCTTGCGCGCGCGGTAGAGCACGTTCAGTGCGAGCTTTGTATCTGCGCGTGGCACGACCGTGTTCGAAAACGCGTGGTTCTGCTCCCACGCGCCGAGATAGGCGGGGTCGTACCCGAACAGGATGTCGTCGGGCCTGCTCGTCGTCGCGAGCCACGTCGACGCCGCCTCGCGCCCGTCTGCGCGGATCTGTGGCTCGCCGACGTACAGCGTGCGCGTGTTGTGCAGGCCCCACGCGACCTCGCCCGTGCCGAGCGCGAGCACGATCACGGCGGCGAGCGCGATGCCGACCGGCGACCGCCCCAGCCGCACGAGCGGCAGCGCGAGCAAGGTGGCGAAGAACGGGAGCACGAAGATCAGGTGCCTCGACTCGGGCGACGCGAAGCCGCTGCCGATGCGGGTAACGGCGAAGAACACGAACGGCGTCACGAGCACGCAGGCGACGAAAGCCGCACCAGCCCTGTTCCGTCGCACGAGCATCGCCATCCCGACCGCGGCGGCGAGGAGGACCGCCACGCGCGCCGGTGTCCATCCGACCGTGAAGTCCCCTGCGACGCGAGCGAGGTACTTGAAAATGGAGAAGGGGCTGCCGAGCTTCGTGCCTCCGCCGCCGACTCCGACGTCGAAACGGTTCGCCAGAACGGTGTCGCTGCGCCAGAACGGAATCGCGAGCAACGCGACGACGAAGAAAGCCGGCACAGCCTCGCGGAACCTGCGGGCGTAGAGCACGTACAGACCCTGCGAAGCGAGCACGAGCGCGCCGTACGGGTGCGTTGCGATGCACGCGAGGATCGCCAGCCCCCAGAGAATCCAGCTCCGCCGGTCGCGTCGCTCGAGCGCTCGCAGGAGAGCGAGGTACGACAGGGTCGCCGTGAAGAGGAAGATCGAGTACATGCGCCCGTAGATGCCGTGGAAGAGCAGCATCCAGCTCGGCACGACGATCGCCGTTGCAACGAGCGCGACGGTGCGGTCGGCGAGACGCGCGACGAGCAGGGCGATCAACGGGACGCTCGCGATCGCGAACACTGTCGAGACGAGGCGGAGCTCCACGAGCCCCCCGCCGGTGTGCGTGATCACCCACGCGAACAGAAAGTGCAGCGGCGCCCCGCCGCGTTCGCCGAGGACCGTGCGGATGAGCTCGCCGACCGAGCCGCGGCTCGTGAAGAGCGCGAGCGTCTCGTCCTCGTGCGGCGGCCAGACGGTAAGTCGTGCGAAGAAAAATGCCGCGGCGATTGCCGTAAGCCCGGCGACGCCGACGCGCCACAACGTGTCGGGTGAGGTCGAGAGTGCGAACGGGCGCGCGCGCTCGGCCGTCGTCGGAGCGGCGTTGCTCACCTCGCGATTATCCGGAAACGGCCAGGCACGCTGGTAGCCTAGATTCGTGCCGACGTACGAGTACCGTTGTCCCAACGGGCACCTTTTCGAGGTGTTCAAGTCGATCCACGCGCCGGCGCCGGAGAACTGCCCAGTCTGCGGTGAGAGCCCTGTCGAGGTCGTTCTCCACCCGGTCGCCGTCCACTTCAAGGGCTCGGGCTTCTACTCGACCGACTACGGGCGCGGCCGCCGCAAGGCCGAGACGTCGAAGGACGGCGACTCGGGCTCGGCCGACAAGACCGACAAGAAGGACACAGGCACGGTCGAGAAGAAGGCCGCCGAGGCTTAGAACCCGGCGGATTACTTGGGAAACGCGCCCGAGACGCAGCCTGCGCCGTAGCGCTCCTCGCCGGGGCGTGGCGGTAGCGGCGCGGTCCTGCCGAGCATGGCGAGGATCACGCGCTCCTTGTCGTCTCCCTCGCTGACGATCACCGACTCGCCGTCCGGCAGCGTCTCCGGCGTGCCTCCGAGGCGGCAGTGCAGCTCGTGGCCGCGCTTGTAGACCCAGCCCATCTGCAGGAACTGAAACGTCGACAGATCGGTCGCGAGCGGCTTCACGAGATCGCCGCCGATGAACGGCAGCTTCCCGAGCGTCGAAACGCTTGTCATCTTGCGCAGCGTGGCGCGCAGGACGTCCTGCTGATGCTCGGTGCGGGTGATGTCGGTGTCCGCAGGGTTGAGCAGGTTCTTGCGCACGCGCGAGTAGATCAACGCGCGCTTGCCGCTCATGTGCTGCGGTCCTTTCGCGAAGCGCCAGCCCGGCCAGCGATCGCACTCGGCGTTCGTCTTGAGCGGGCAGTCGAACTTGGAGACGATTCGCTCGGGGACGTCGACGGTGATCCCGCCCAACGCGTCGATCACGTGCTTGAACTGCGAGAAGTCGACGGTGATGACGTGATTGATCGGCAGACCGGTGTACGCCCTGATCGTCTTGATCGCGAGAGGCGCTCCTCCAGACTGCATCGCGGCGTTGATCTTGGTGTCGCCGACGCCTTCGATCGGCACGCGCAGGTCACGAGGAATCGACAGGTACGCGACGCGATGGCGTGAAGGGTCCGTGCGGATCAGCATGATCGAGTCGGAGCGCTGTCCCTCGTGCCCCGGCTGGTTCGCGTGATCGGTGCCCAGGAGCAGGATGTTCGTCGGCGTCGAGAGGATCAGCGAGTCCTGGTGGTTCAACGCCTCCGCGGCTCCCGTCGGCAGTCGCTCGTTGGCGGCCTTGATGCCGCCGCGGACCGAGAAGTAACTCGCCACTGCCCAGACGACGAGCAGGAGGAAGATCGCTCCGAGAACCACGGCGATCTTCCGTCCGCGCGACCATTTCCTCCGCTCCTTGACCGGGCCCGGCCCGCGGTAGTCCGATCCGTCCTGTCTCCGCGCGCGCGCCGACCCGCGCGCCGGTCGCGTCTGGAGCGGCACCTTCCCTTTCTGGCGACCGCCGCGGTAGACGCGGTACGGCTTCTCTTCGCCGGGCATGCGGCGGGTTAGGTTATCCGTCGCGGATGAGCGCACGCGTGATCGGCGTCGACCTGGGCGGGACGAAGATTCTCGCGGGGCTCGTCGACCGTTCGGGCGCCGTCGAGCGCCACCGCGAGACTCCGACGCCCGCGGGCTCCCAGGCCGAGCTGCTCGACGCGCTCGACGACGCGGTCGAGTCGCTTCGCGACGAGCGGGTTGTCGCGCTCGGGTTTGGCCTTCCCTCTCAGATCGACCAGAGCACCGGCGTGATTCGCGGGTCGGTCAACATCCCGCTCGGCACGCTCGACTTTCGAACGCTCATGTCAAAGCGGTTCGGGCTTCCGGTCGAGATCGACAACGACGCGAATGCGGCTGCGCTCGCCGAACACGTCGCCGGTGCGGGGAAGGGTGCCTCGAGCATGCTCATGTTCACCCTCGGCACCGGCTGCGGCGGCGGCGCCGTGCTCGACGGCAAGCTCTACCGCGGCTGGGCCGAGTTCGGTCACATCGTCATCGAGGTCGACGGCTTGCCGTGCCAGGGCTTCTGTCACGGGCGCGGCCACCTGGAGCCGTACGTCACCGGTGTTGCGGCTACGCGTATCGCGCAGCAGCTGTTCGGTCCCGCCGCGGACTCGTACAGGCTCGTGCGGCTGGCGAACGAGGGGGACGAGCAGGCGCGCGAGGCGCTCGCCGGGATCGGGCACAGGCTCGGCGCGGGCATCGCGTCTCTCTGCAACGTCTTCGGAACGACCTTCGTCGTCATCGGCGGCGGCTTCGGCGTCGCGGGCTTCGAGTGGCTCGTCCCCGCAGCGCTCGAGGCGGCGAAGCGAGACGCGCTGGACGCCGCGGGCGAGACACTGGAGATCGTGCGCGCCGAGCTCGGGACGATGGCGGGCCTGTCGGGCGCCGGGCTGCTGGCGTTCGGCGCGCTCTGAAATGCTCAGCGTCTGCGCGACGCCGATCGGCAACCTCGAGGACGTCACGCTGCGCGTGCTGCGTGAGCTTCGCGAGGCGGACGTCGTCCTCTGCGAAGACACGCGGCACACGCGAGTCCTGCTCGAGCGGCACGACATCCGCGCGACGTTGCTCAGCTACCACGAGCACAACGAGGCGAAGCGGACGTCGGAGATGCTCCCTCGGCTTCTTGCAGGCGAGCGCATCGCTCTCGTGAGCGACGCGGGCATGCCCGGGATCTCCGACCCGGGCGCGCGTTTGATCGCCGCGGCGCTCGAAGCGGGAGTTCAGGTCACCGTTCTTCCGGGCCCGTCGGCTGTCGAGACCGCGCTGGTTGCGAGCGGGCTCGTCGGC
>DASVFB010000031.1:0-8316 GCA_036380275.1 Gaiellaceae bacterium
GGAGGCTTCACGCTCTGGTTCACCGGCCTCTCAGGTGCCGGCAAGACGACGATCGCCCACTTCGTCGGGCCTGAGCTCGACCGGCGCGGCCACATCGTCGAGTACCTCGACGGCGACACCGTGCGCACGCGACTGTCAAGAGGCCTCGGCTTCTCGAAGGAGGATCGCGACACGAACATCGAGCGCGTCGGCTGGGTCGCTTCGCGGCTCACGCGTCACGGCGCAGCGGTGATCGTTGCCGCCATCTCGCCGTACGACGAGACGCGCCGCGCTGCGCGCGCGATGATCGAAGAGTTCGGGCCGTTCGTCGAGGTGTTCGTCAAGGCGTCGGTCGAGGAGTGCGCACGTCGCGACGTCAAGGGTCTCTACGCGAAGGCGTTCGCGGGCGAGATCAAGGGTTTCACGGGCGTAGACGATCCGTACGAGGTGCCCGACGACGCCGAGATCGTGATCGACACCGAGGCGCATGAGCCCGAGGAGAGTGCACGGCTCATCGTCACGCGGCTCGCGGAGCTCGGACTCGTCGGCGCCGAGGTCGCGGCATGACGACGGTCACAGCTGCCGATCGTCTGATCAAGCCTCACGGTGGACGCCTCGTCGACCGGTCGGGCGACCGTCCGGACGGCGTCGACTCGCTCGAGGTCGTCACCCTGGCGTCGCGCGAGGTCTCCGACCTCGACATGCTCGCGTGCGGCGCGCTCTCGCCGCTCGAGGGGTTCATGGGCCGCGACGACTACCTCGGAGTCGTCGAAGAGATGCACCTCGCCGGTGGGCCGCCGTGGGCGCTTCCTGTCTGCCTCGCCGTCGACGCGGCGCCGCGGGGCGACGTCGTCGCGCTGGCCGACGAAGACGGTCGCCCGCTTGCGACGCTCGAGGTCGAGGATGTCTTCGAGTACGACAAAAAGCTCGAAGCCGAGCGGTGCTTCAAGACGACCGACGATGCGCACCCCGGCGTGGCGCGCCTCTACGCGCAAAAGCCGAACTACCTCGCCGGCAAGGTGACCGTGTTCGAGCGGCCGGAAGCTGCCTTCCCCGGGCTCGCGCGCGACCCCGCCGAGACGCGAGCGGTGTTCGCCGAGCGCGGCTGGAAGCGCGTAGTCGGCTTCCAGACCCGCAACCCGATCCACCGTGCGCACGAGTATTTGACGAAGACAGCGCTCGAGACCGTCGACGGCCTCTTGATTCACCCGCTCGTCGGCGACACGAAATCCGACGACGTGCCTGCTGCGACGCGCGTCGAGTGCTATCGCGTGCTCGTCGACGGGTATTACCCCGCCGACCGCGTCCTCGTCTCCTCGTTCCCGGCTGCGATGCGCTACGCAGGTCCCCGCGAGGCGGTCTGGCACGCGATCTGCCGCAAGAACTACGGCTGCTCGCACTTCATTGTCGGTCGCGACCATGCCGGCGTGGGCGACTACTACGGGACGTACGACGCGCAGCTGATCTTCGACGAGTTCGAGCCGCACGAGCTCGACATCGAGCCGATGTTCTTCGAGCACTCCTTCTGGTGCAAGACCTGCGGTTCGATGGCGAGCGCAAAGACCTGTCCGCACCCGTCGGACCACCACGTGTTCCTGAGCGGCACCAAGGTGCGCGAGATGCTCGTGGCCGGCGAACTGCCGCCCATGGAGTTCTCGCGACCGGAGGTTGCCGAGGTTTTGATGGAGGCATACCGGACGTAATGCACCGGCTCCCGGGCTCGCGATGACCTGGCAGCTCTCGCTCGCAGGCCTGCTCGTCGGGATCCTCGTCGGTATGACCGGAATGGGCGGCGGCTCGCTGATGACGCCGATCCTGATCCTCATCTTCGGGTTCGACGCGAAGGTCGCCGTCGGCACGGACATCCTGCACGGCGCGATCTTCAAGTCGTTCGGCGCCGTACGGCACCGCATGCTCGGCACCGTCCACGGGCACCTCGCGCTCTGGATGCTCCTCGGCTCGGCGCCGCTCTCGCTCGTCGGCGTGCAGATCGCAAGCGGCTTCGGCGAGGGCACCGACTCGACGATGACGAAGATCGTCGGCGCCGCGCTCATCCTCGGCGGTCTCGGCTTTCTCGCGAAGACGTTCCTGCATGGCCGTGCCGACGACGCCCCGTTTCTCCTTCAACGTCGCGACAAGATCATCGCCGTGGCGGTCGGGGCGTTGGGCGGTTTCGTCGTCGGCCTGACCTCCGTCGGATCCGGGACGTTCTTCGGGCTCGCGATGCTGCTGCTCTTCCCGTTGACCGCGCCGAAGATGGTCGGTACGGACATCACGCACGCGGCAGCGCTGCTCTGGGTCGCAGGGCTCGGGCACCTCGTGCACGGCAACGTGGACCTCCACGCAATGGGTTGGCTGCTCGTCGGGTCGATTCCCGGCGTGCTGCTCGGCAGCCAGATGTCGATCAGCATCCCCGAGCGCTCGCTCCGGCTTGTGTTCTCCTTCATTCTCGTGCTCAGCGGAATCAGGCTCGTCGGCGTCCCGCACGCGGGCATGATCATCGTGATCTCGCTGTGTGTCGGCGCGGTCGCGCTCGGCGCCTTCGTCGTGCGCCAGTGGCTCACGCGCGAAGTACCGGCGCCTGCGAACCGCTGAAACTAGACTCGGGCGGACGTGCCCAGGCTTTTCTCGACGGCCCTGCTGTTCGTACTGATCGGGGCCACTGCCGGGGCGTTCGTCGTCACCGAGGGCCTCAAGCTCGAGCCGAGCCCGATCACGAAGGTGTCCCTCGAGCCGAAGATCTTCTCGCCGACGTGCGAGTGCGACACCGACCTGACGGTGCTCGCCTTCCGCCTGCGCAAGGCTGACCGACTCACGCTCGCGATTGTCGACAAGGACGGCAACCTCGTGCGCACGCTCGTCGGGCCTCTGGAGCGGAAGAAGGGGCCATTCTCGGCGAGCTGGGACGGACGCGACGAGGACGGCGCCGCCGTTCACGACGGCGTGTACCGCGCGCGCGTGCACCTGCGGCACAAAACGATCCTCATGCCGAACAAGATCCGCGTCGACACGACGCCGCCAGTCGTAAAAGTGCGCCACATCGGCCCGCACGTGATCGAGCCAGGCGCGCGTCTGAAGGTGCGGTACCTGCTGAACGAGCCCGCCCGCGTCTACGTCTTCCTCAACGGCAGGCGGGTCGTTCTCGGACGATCGATGCGCCTCAAGTGGAAGGTGGAATGGCCCGTGCGCGGTCGGCCAGGCAAGTACCGCGTGACGCTTGCCGCGCGCGATGCTGCGGGCAACCTGTCCGACGCGACACGCGCGGTGACGGTCGTGATTCCGCTGCGCGTGCTCACTCCGCGCGTGCAGGTCGCGGCGGGCAAGAGGTTCGCCGTGCGCCTCTCAACCGACGGGCGTGCGTACCACTGGGAGCTCGCGAAACGCGGCGAGTTCGCGAGCCGGCGGCGACTCGTTCTGCGCGCGCCGAGCAAGCCGGGTCGCTACACGCTGGTCATCCGGCAGGACAAGGTGCCGCACCGGATCCCGGTCCGGGTGAAGCAGTGAGCCCCGAGGCGGCGCGGATCGCAGGCGCTGTCGCGTCGGTCGGCCTCGCTGCGCTGATCGTCGCGCGGCCGCGCGACGCGCGCCTCGCCGGGCTCGGTGCGTGGGCGATCGGCATGGTGCTGCTCGCCTTCTACCTCGCGCCGCCGAGCCACCAGCGCGTGCTCATGGCCGCTGCCGTGGTCGGAGTCGTCGTCGCCGTCGGGCTCGCCATGCTGTTCCGGCGCTGGCCGTGGGCCTTGGCGTTTCTCACGCTCGCGTGCGTGCCGGCGCGCATTCCCGTTCGCGTCGGTGGCACCGAGGCGAATCTGCTCGTGCCGCTGTACGCGGTCGTCGCCGGCGCGGCTCTGCTGCTCGCCTGGGAGCTCGTGCGTGGCACCGAGCGTTCGCGTGAGCTCGGACCGCTCGCCTGGCCTCTCGCCGCCTACGTCGCGTGGACGGGAGTGTCACTCCTCTGGTCGGGAGACCCGCACCAGGGCGCGATCGCGCTGTTCTTCTTCTACCTGCCGTTCGGGCTGCTGACCGTGTCGCTGTCGAGGCTGCCGTGGAATCCGCGTGCGGTCGTATGGCTCCTGGGGGAGCTCGTCGCGATGGCAATTGCATTCGCAGTGATCGGCGTGTACCAGTGGGCGACGCGGGACATCTTCTGGAACCCGAAGGTGATCGTCGGGAACGCGTACGCGCCGTTCTTCCGCGTCAATTCGGTCTTCTACGACCCGTCGGTGTACGGGCGCTTTCTGGTCGTCGCGATCACGGCGTGCCTTGTCGTTGCCCTGTACGCGGCGACGCCGCGAATCGCCCTCGCGGCCGGCTTGGCGATCTCGGCCGTGTGGGCGGGGTTGGTGTTCTCGTTCTCGCAGTCGAGCTTCGCGGCGCTCGTCGCGGCGGCGGTGCTGCTCTCGGCGATGCTGTGGCGCTGGCGCGCCGCGCTCGCCCTCGCGCTCGTTGCGGTCGTCATCGTCGGCGCGGGGGCGTCTGCTCCGCGGATCCGCAGCTCGGTCGTCCGGCATTCGCACACAGGCCTCAACCATGCGACGAGCGGACGCTGGAAGCTGGTGACGAATGGGCTCGAGGTCGCCGCCAAGAACCCCGCCGCCGGCGTCGGGGTCGGCGACTTCAAGCACGCGTATGCAGAGCACGTCGGCCTTCGCGGTCGCGAGCCTGCGAGCGCTGCGTCGCACGACACTCCGATCACCGTCGCCGCCGAGCTTGGCCTGCCGGGCTTTGCGCTCCTGGCCTGGCTCGCGTTCGCCGCGTTTTCCCTCACGTTGCGCAGGCTCTCGTCCTCGTTCGCGGGACGAACGGCGCTCGTCTGCGGCGTCGCCCTCGCCGCGATCGCGGTGCACAGCCTGTTCTACAACGCGTTTTTCGAGGATCCGACGACGTGGGGGCTGCTCGGGCTCGGCGCGCTCGCGGCTCACGCCCGAGAAGCCTCACTTGCCCCCGAGGACATGACCCCAGTCCAGGACTAGGGACACGTCTCGCTAGGGCGTCGCGTGGGCCTGACGGTTGGTCCGAACGGGGTTTGGCCGCGGGCCGGGCCACGCTCAAGGGGACCTGTCCCTCGTCCAGGACTCGGGCGATGTCTCGTCGGGACAAGCCGAGGGTGCTCGGACCGCTCGACGGAGGTTCAGCGCCGCGCGGTCTCGCGCGGATTCGGCAGCGGCGTGAGCACCGGCTCGACCTGCTCGCGCAGGTGCTCGAACGCGGGCGGCAGCGAGAGCCGCTCGCCGAGGTGCTCCGCGGGCTCGTCCACGGCGAACCCAGGGCCGAGCGTGGCGATCTCGAACAGCACGCCGCTCGGCTCACGGAAATAGATCGACTTGAAGTAGAAGCGGTCGATGATCGGCGTGGGCCGCGCGCCGGCCTGTTCGACTGCGGCGCGCCAGGCTTCGTGGTCTTCCTGCGTCGACGCCCACGCGACGTGGTGCACCGTTCCGGCGCCCTGGAAGCCGCGGCCTTCGTGTTCGTCGTAGACGTAGGAGCCGCTGCGCTTCTCGCCGCGCGCAACGTAGCCCGGTTCGAAGCCGAGCGTTCGCTCGAGCAGGCTGCGGCTCCGCTCGGGATCTGACGTGTAGGCACGGACGCCCGCAAAGCCGCGAAGCGCGTGCTCTTCGGGGATCTCCGGATGCCGTGCGACGAGCGGCTCGTCGCCGCTGTCGTCGATCACGAGCTCGAGCGCCAGGCCCTCCGGATCCTGGAAGACGAGCGAGTCGTCGTTGCGCTCGCCGCCGACGCGCTCGTGCCAGAAGTCGAGCGACTCGTTCGACGCGACGCGGAACGCGATGCGGTGGACCATGCCCGCGCCCGCACGCCCTTGCGGCGAGTCGGGGTACTCGAAGAAGGTGATGTCCGACCCGGCGGAGCCGCGCTCGTCCGCGTAGAAGAGATGGTAGACGGTCGGGTCGTCCTGGTTGACCGTCTTCTTGACGAGGCGGAGACCGAGGGTGCCCGCGTAGAAGTCGACGTTGGCGGGCGCGTCAGCAGTGATGCAAGTGACGTGGTGGATCCCCTCGAGCTTCATGTCTGCATTCTACGAATGCGCCACCGGTAGCCGTGCTTGGCGAAGAGCGCCCTGAGCTCGTGCTCATAGGTCTCCCAGCGTGGGGTCAGCCCCGACAGGCCGACGACGCGCCAGTGGCGCGCGCGGGCGATCGCGAGCGCTTGGTCGAGGGATGTGAGCCTATTCCAGGCAAAGCTCGCCGGCGCCGTCGAGGCGGCCTCCGGCGGCACGCCGGCGAGCTTGCCGTCGGGGCGCCACGCCGGGAACGGCGTGCCGCGATCGACGACGCAGGTTCCTCCGGCGCGCTGCTTCTCCCAGCCGGTGAAGGCGAGCTTGCGCGAGCGGCGCATCAGGTCGAGGCTCGATGCGAACGTCCACGGGCTGAGCAGGTAGCGCGCCTTCTCGGTGAGCGACGTGTCGAAGTCGCCGCTGGGCACGTCGGGATCGAACCAGGAGACGTTCGTCACGACGTAGACGTTCAGCCGTCTGCCTTCAGGCGTCGCGCGCGCGAGGGCCTGCATCTCGTCGAGCAGGGTCTCCGGCCCGAAGCCGGGGAACCCGAGATCGACGCCGCGCGCGATTGCTGCGTTCGAGTCGAAGACGACTGTCTTTGTCTTTCGCCGGCTGAATAGGTCACGCTTGAACTCGGGGTACGACCTGGTGCGGACGACGTCGTCAGCGAGTAGGCAGTTCGACTCGAGCGCTTCCGTCAGCGGAGCGCCGGAGTAGAACTCGTTCTTCGGGTCGACGAGGCGATTGATTGCGGCAATCGCAGCTCCGACCGCCACGACGATCCCGGCGAGCACGAGCGCGCGTCGCACGTCAGCTGAGTCTCAGGCGACGGAGCTCGGCCGGAAGGTAGAAGCGCAGCGGCAGCAGAACGACCGGGTAGACGAGACAGAGCGCGATCGCAAGCGGCAGCGGCGCGCTGACGGCCTTGCCGAGGATCAACAGCGCAACGGCGACGGTCGAAAGCGTCACCACCCGGCGCCACTGGTAGGGAACCGGCCACACGCGCTGCGCATTGAACGTCATCCCGAGGAACATCGCGACGTACGCGGCGATGGTCGAGATCGCGGCCCCCATCATCCCGTAAGGTGGGATCAGCGCGAAGTTCAGGCCGACGTTGAGCAGCGCCGCAGCCCCGGTGACAACCCAGTTGAACTGCGTGCGTCGCGCGCGCCCGATCCCGATCGCTAGCACCGTGTAGCCGGCGTACGCCGTTGCGGCGAACGCGAGGATCCCGACCGCCTCCGACGCGCGGTAGAAGGCGGGCTTGTTCGGCGCGAGGATGCGCACGATCCACGGCGAGAGCAGGCCGAGCACAAGCGACGTCCAGCAGCAGATGAACAGCAGATACGTGAGCACGAATGAGTAGGTTCGCTTTGCGACCGAGTCGTCCTCGATCGAGTACGCGAATGCGGGCCAGGCGAGGCGGAACGCGATCATGAGAAAGACGATCACCGATGAGATGCGCACCGCGAGGGAGTAGACGCCGACCTCGGCCTGGCCCTTGAACACGGCGACGAAGAAGCGATCGATGAAGTTGATCGCCCAGAGCGCGAGCGCCGCAGGCACGAGTGGCATCCCGAAGCGGTTCATTGCGCGCAGCAGCTCACGGTCGAACTGCAGGCCGAGCTGGTATCGACGGTACGCAAGCAGCACGAAGTACACGGTCAGCGTGCCGAGGAAGTTGCCGACGACCGCACCGGTCGGGCCCTTGTTCAGCCCGACGACGAGCAGCACCGTCGTCCCGACGGTGATGAAGATGTTCGAGATGCTCGCCGCGACGAACGCGACCGGCCGTTCTTCGACGCGGAAGAGCGACGTGAGCTGCTCGTAGTTCATCTGCGCCCAGAGACCGACGAAGCCGGCACGCACGAGCCACGGGTCGTCGCCGAGTCGCAGCAGGTGCGCGAGCGGCGTCGCGAAGATGCACCCGGCGACGAGCCCCGCCGTCGCCATGGCCATCGTGAACCAGAACGACGTGCGGACGACGAGCGTGCGACGCGCCGCGTCTGTCGAGTCGAAGTAGAAGCGGAAGAACGCGCTCGAGATGCCCATGCGAAGGACGACGACGAGCACGGTCGTCAGCGCGACGATCGTCTCGATCTTGCCGAAGCCGGCCGTGCCGAGGTAGCTCGTGTACAGCGGCAGCAGCAGCACGGCGAGGAGGCGCGAGACGATGCCGCCGAGGCCATAGATCGCGGACTGCTTCACGAGCCGTTTGATCTGTCCTGCGAGCATCAGGGCTAGAGACGAGCGTAGAGGTCGACCAGGCGGTCCGCGATCCGGTCGATGTCGTGGACCTTCTCGACGTAGGCGCGGCTTGC
>DASVFB010000032.1:0-3655 GCA_036380275.1 Gaiellaceae bacterium
CGCGCGCACGAACGCGGCGGACGCAGGAGCCTCGAACGCGATCTTCCTCAAGGGGATCATCGAGGACGTTCCGCTTCCCGCCGAGTCCGTCGACGTCGTGATCTCGAACTGCGTCATCAACCTCTCGACGGACAAGGCGGCGGTGCTGACGGAGATCGCGCGCGTGCTCAAGCGTGGCGGGCGCGTCGGCGTATCCGACATCGTGGCCGAGGATCGCCTCTCGCCCGGCGAACGCGCCCAGCGTGGCTCCTACGTCGGCTGCATCGCGGGGGCGCTCTCGAGAAGCGAGTACGAGCAGGGGCTTGCCGCGGCGGGCTTCTCCGACGTCTCGGTCACATTCACGCACGAGGTCGCCGACGGAATGCACGGCGCGATCGTCCAGGCCGTCAAAGGCTGACCTTCAGCCGGCTGAGATGAGCACGACGCCTGCGAGCGTCGCGGCGATGCCCAGCTCCTGCCCGCGATCGACTCGCTCGCTCAGTACGACTCGTGCGAGCACGACGGTAACGATCGGATAGAGCGACGCGAGCACCGAAGTGACGCTGACGAGCCCGTAGGCCGAGGACGCCGCGAACAGCGCGTTGCCGAGCATGTCCCCGAGCCCGACGGCGGACACGTACGCCGCGTTTCGGCGCGAGATGCTGACGGAGCTACGCAGGGCGAGCGCGGTGAGCGCGACAAGGGTGAAGGACGTCGTGCGGAAGATCAGTGATGCCCACCAGAAGTCTGCTTCGCCGGCGGCGTGCATCGGGACGAAGTAGCCCCCGAAGCCGAGCGCTGCGAGCAAGGCGAGACCGGCACCCGCGGCGAGGTGACGCTGGCCCTCCTGGTGCTCTCGGGAGGCGAGCCCGACGCCGGCCAGCGCAGCCACTATGCCGACGATCTGGAACGGGGACGGCCGGTCGCCTGTCGCGAGGCCGAAGGTGACGGGAACGACCGCGGACACTCCCGCGATCGGCGCGACGATGCTCATCGCGCCCACCGCCATGCCGCGGTAGAAGGCGAACAGGCCGAGCGTCCCCGAAAGCGACGCCGGGATGGCCCAGAGGACGGCGCTTCCGGCTGGCCCCGCGCCGCGGATCGCTACGGCTGCAGCGATGGCGATCAGCCCCGCGATCTGCGCGGTGAAAAGGACGCGCAGGGTGCCGAGCGTCCGTCCCTTGAGCGGGCCGAAGAAGTCCGCGAAGCCCCAGGAGAGGCTCGCGCCGAGGGCGAGCCCGGGGCCTATTGCGCGGGCCGCGTGGCGGCGACGGCGTCGAGCTGATTCGCGTGGTAGAGCGCCGCGGCCTCGGCGGTGCGCGCCGCGCGCACGTCGTGGTGCGTTGCGACGGCGTGCAGCAGCTCGGCGGGGGCTCGCTCGGCCTCGAGGACGCGCACGCCTAGGTGCACGTGCCCGAGGAGACGGCCCTCCTCGGTGGGGCGGAAGGCAGGCGGCGGGCCGAGCTCGCGCGTGCGGCCGACGTCGTGCACGAGCGCCGCGGCAAGCAGCAGGTCCGCGCGCAGGCGCGGATGCAGCTGCGCGAGCTCGTGGCAGATGGTCGCCACGCCGACCGTGTGCTCGAGCAGGCCGCCCGCGTACGAGTGGTGCGCGTCCGGTGTCGCGGGATACGTCCGCAGAGGCGTTTCCGTGAGCACGCGCGTGGCGAGCTCGCGGAGCCGTTCGTCGTGAATCTCCGACGCGAGGAACGCGAGGAACCCCTCGAGCTCCTCGGCGTCGCGGCGCAGCGCCGGCGCGAGCGTCGCAGGGTCCGCCTCCGCGGGCTCGAGCGCACGCACCTCGAGCTGCAGCCGGTCGCGGAACTTCTCGACACGCCCGAGTACGTGCACCGCGTCGCCCTCTGCGAAGCGCGCGTCGAGCAGCTCGACGTCGCTCCACACCCGGCCTGCGATGCGGCCGGTGGAGTCCGCGAGCTCGAGCGCGAGGTACGGCGCGCCCCCGCGGGTCCGCAGCTTCTCCTTCTTCAGCACCGCGTAGACGCCGTCGACGACCCGGTTCTCCGCAAGGTCGGCGACCGTGCTCACATGAGTGATCCTACGGTACGGTCCAGCCGTGGCCGACGTGCGTCCCTTCCTCGCGGAGCGGTACGGCGAGCGTGCCGGCCGGCTCGAAGATCTGGTGGCTCCGCCGTACGACGTCATCGGGCCGGAGGAGCGCCGCGAGTACCTCTCGCGCGACCCGCACAACATCGTGCACCTGACGCTGCCGGACTCCGAGGAGGACGCGGCGCGCGAACTCGCGGAATGGCGCGCCGAGCAAGTCCTCGTGCGCGATCCGGAGCCTGCGGCCTGGGCGCTCTCGCAGTCGTACGTCGGCCCCGACGGCGTGTCGCGGACGCGCAACGGCGTCGTCGTCGCGCTGCGGCTCGAGCCGTACGACCGCGGGGTGGTCCTCCCGCACGAGCGCACGCACGCCGGGCCGAAAGAGGGACGCCTGCGCCTGCTGCGCGCGACGCGCACGCAGCTCGAACCGATCTTTCTCCTCCACGACGGCGACCCGGTCGTCCTGCCTGAGCGCGAGCCGGACCTCTCGCTCGACGGGGAACGGCTCTGGGGGCTCGCTGCGCTCCCCGACATCTCGCATCAGCTGCTGATCGCGGACGGTCACCATCGCTACGAGACCGCACTTGCGTTCGACGCAGAAGACGAAAGCGACGCGAGCGGCTGGATGATGGTCGTGCTCGTGTCGACGCGCGAACAGGGTCTGACGATCTTCCCGACGCACCGCGTCGCCGCGCGCATCGGCAACGTGAAGGGCTCGGAGATCGAGCGGCCGCGAGCCGAGTTGCCGGGCGTCGTGCTCTACCGCGGCGAAGGCAGGTACGAGCTGATCGAAGGCGAGGGCCTCGACGTCGAGATCGTCGACCGGCTCGCGCCCGACGGCGTGACGTACACGCCGAGCCGCGAGGAAGCCGAGGCCGCAGTCGATCGCGGCGACGCAGAAGGCGCATTCCTGCTCCGGCCTGCGGCGATCGAGGACGTGTTCGCACACGCCCGCCGAGGCGAGGTGCTGCCGCAGAAGACGACGTACTTCTTCCCGAAGCTGACGAGCGGTCTTCTCTTCTACCCACTTGACTGACTGGCTCGCGATCTGCCGCGGTGCCGTGGACGACGTGCGCGGAGTGCTCGCTGAGCTGCCGTCGCGTCTCGAGCGCGAGCCTGTGCTCGCGCAAGGCAAGGGCGGCGACGACACAACGGCGATCGACGCCGCCGCGGAGCGCGTGATCCTGGCGCGCTTCGACGGTCTCGACGTCACGATCGTCTCCGAGGAGGTCGGCGAGGTCGGTGACGGGCGCTGGCGCGTCGTCGTCGATCCGATCGACGGCTCGCTGAACGCGAAGCGCGGCATCCCCTTCTTCTCGCTCTCGATCGCGGTCGCGGACGGAGACACGATGGCCGACGTCGAGCTCGCCTATGTCTACGACTTCGGTTCGGGCGAGGAGTGGACGGCACACCGCGGTGAAGGCGCGTTCCTGAACGGCGAGCCACTCGACGCGCAGCGCCCGAAGGACAAGATCGAGATCCTCGCGTTCGAGGCAACACTCACGTCTTCGGTGGCAGAGAAGGCTGCCGCGTTCGTCGGGACCGCATACCGCCTCCGCATCATGGGCTCGCTCGCGCTGTCGCTCTGCCATCTCGCCGCCGGCCGACTGGACGC
>DASVFB010000033.1:0-7444 GCA_036380275.1 Gaiellaceae bacterium
ATCGTGCTCGCGGCTGCCGTGCTGCTGGAGATCGTGCTCTCCCTCGGCGTCGCGAGTCGCAAGCCCGACACCGCGGTCGCAAGCGCCTCGGCCCGAACGTACCAGCGCGCGCGCGAGCGGGCCGCCTGGCTGGTGCAGGCCACAACCGTGCGCACGGAGGCGGGGCGGCAGCTTGCGCCGCTGCGTCGCGAGCTGCTCGAGTTGGACGACCGCCGCGAAGGGCAGCTTCGCGAGCTCGGCGCGGCCGTGTACGCGGACGACGGCGAGGCGGCGAAACAGGTGATGGAAGAACTGAACCGCCTCGACGAGCGCCAGCGAGAGACGGAGGCAAAGGTCGCGGCGATCGCCGATTCTGCGCAGGAGCAGCTCGAGCAGGGGCGTCTCCGCGTTCAGCCGACAATCGTGAAGCGCACGGACGACGACGCATAGCAGGAGTCCGTCCGACTCCTGGCGAAGCGTTTCGAAATGGCGCGCCGTCTGCTGCTCGGTCTGGCCTGTGTGCTGCTCCTCGCCGCCCCGGCGGCCGCAGGCGACATTCATCGCAAGAAGCGCGAGATCGATGACCGCATCTCCTCGCTCCACTCGAAGATCGCGAACGCGAGGACGCAGGAGGGCGTCCTCACGCAGCAGATCACCGTCGTCGACGCGAAGATCACCTCGCTCCAAGACGATGGCGCGCGCGCGCAGAATCGACTGAACGCGCTCGAGGGTCAGCTCGCTGCGTCTCAGCGGCGGCTCGACCGCATGACCGCGGTGTTCGCGCAGCAGACGCGCAAGCTCGTGCAGCTCCGCCGCGAATACGGCGTCGCCCTCGCACGCCTCGAGCGCCGCGTGATCGATGCGTACGAGACTCCGAGCGTCAACGTGCTCGATGTCGTTCTCGCGGCCACGAGCATGAGCTCCATGCTCAGCGACATCGAGTACGTCCACCAGATCGGGAAGCAGGACAGGCAGATCTCGGATCAGCTGCACACGGCGAAGAAGAGGATGCACGCCGCGCGCGAGCGGACGCGCGTGCTCAAGCGTCGAGTCGCCGAGGAGACCGCAGCGATACGGGCGCGCACCGAGGAGCAGCAGTCGGTGACACAGCAGCTGGTCTCGACGCAGCAGCAGCTCGCGACGGCGGTCGATTCGAAGCGCGCGACGCTGTCGTCGATCAAGGTGAACGAGAGGTCCTTCGTCGAGGAGGCGAACGCACTCCAGGCGGTGAGCGCTACGCTCGCCGCGAAGATCCAGGCGGCGGCGAGATCGGCGCCGGCGACGTCGAGCGGGAGCGGCACCCCGTCGGCCTCGGGATTCATCTGGCCGGTCAACGGTCCCATCACGAGCCCGTTTGGCTCACGCTGTCTCCCGAACGGCGACTGCTCGTTCCATCCCGGCATCGACATCGCCGTGCCCTCGGGAACCGCGATCAAGGCAGCGGCCGGCGGGACCGTCATCTATGCCGGATCGCTCGGCGGCTACGGCAACTTGACGGTGATCGACCACGGAAATGGCCTCGCCACCGCGTACGGCCACCAATCGTCGATCGGGGTCGCCATCGGCGCCTCGGTCGCGCAGGGCCAGGTGATCGGCTACGTCGGCTGCACGGGCTACTGCTTCGGCGCGCACCTGCATTTCGAGGTGCGCGCCAACGGCGAGCCGGTCAATCCTTTGAGTTACCTCTAACGCGGCGGCCGGTAAGCGGCGAACGTCGGCTGCAGGCCGGAGACCCGTTTGGCTGGACGGCCGCAGCCACAGGCGATCAGCGTTCCCTCGGTGAAGCCGTCGAGGCCGAGGCGGTCGTCGACGTCGCCGTTGTTGACCGCCGCGGTTACGAACGCGCCGAGGTGCAGGTCCGCGCAGAGCAGGTAGAACGTCTGGCTCATGTGCGCCGCGTCCATCAGCAGCACGGCGTACGCTCGCTGCTGAGCGCGGTACTTCCAGTAGCTGCGGTAGAAGCGCGCCGTGAGCAGGAAGAGCGCGCTCGCGTCGCCGAAGTACGTCTGCCCGCAGGTGAACGCGACCGCGAGCCGCGCCGCTTCGTCCCGCTCGAGCGGCTCGAGGAGCGCGAGCTCGTGCTGCTGGACGCCGTAGTGGTAGAGGCCCGGGTCGACACCCTCGACGTCGATGAGCAACGGGTACACCTCGATCGCGTGCAGACCGCCGCCGGATGGGCTCGTCTTGTGCAGCGCGACGATCTCGTCGTGAGCTCTCAGCGTGCCATGGCAGCCGAACGCGTAGTAGAGGAGGGCGGCGAGGTCGGCCTCTCCGATCGGCGCGCGTTCGAAGACCCGCGTGGTCCTGCGCGCGGCGAGGGCGTCGTACAGCTGTCCGTCCCGCTCGGGGATCCCAAGTTCACGTCGCGCCAGCGAGTCCGGCGGTGTATGGAAGTGGGACGGAGGCAGGCCGTGTCGCTCGACGAACGCGTCGAGCGCCTCGGCGACGAGCGTGTCACCGGACTCGTGCTCGCTCTCCGCGAGGCCGACGTCCACCCCGCGGCGTCGGCTCAGGCTGTGGTAGAGGGCCGCGTAGGCGTTCCAGGCGTTCTTGCCGAGCCGCTCGTCGAGCTTCCGAAGCGCGACGAGCTCGGGATCTGGATCGCCGAGGAGCACGAGCCCCTCCGCGGCCAGCTCACGAAGTCGCGGTGACTCGTCGACATCGCGCCACTCCTCGGACGAGAGGGCGAGCAGCAACTCGAGGTCGGCGTCCGAGATCGACACCTCGCGGCCGGCGACGACCGCGATCGCCGAGAGCTGTCGCAGCGGCCGCAGCTCGACCTCGCCCCGAAGCAGGCGCTCGACGTCGAAGAAGCTGTAGTCGTCGCAGTAGAAGAAGACCCAGCGCGTTCGTCGCGCTCGGATCAGTAGTCCTCGGACTTCGCTGCGATGACGAAGATGATGAAGATGATCGGGTGTAGGAAGAACACGACCGACCCGCTCTCGAACGCGGGCTCGTCGATGCAGATTCGCTCGAGCTCCTCCTGCGTCGGCATCGTCACGCCGTTGACGATCAACTGTTGGGGTACGTTGATTCCGTACTCGGCGAACAGTCTCTGCGTCGTCTTCGTGTCCTCGAGCTGCTCGCGGAAGCCGCTGCTCTCGTTCAGCAGCCGTTCCTTGAAGTGCTGCGCTCCGGCGGGAGTGATCCCGACGTGGATCCGCGCCGGCTCGTGGGCTTTGGGCATCGGGGCTTTCTTACTCCCTTGGGGCGTCGGGGTCAAGGGCGGCGTACACGCCGAGCTCGGCGCGCGTCCGCTCGGTTCCGACGACGTCGCCCTTCTCGATGTAGAGCTCGAGTGCCTCGCGCAGGAGCGGCTCGGCGGATCCGGGCTGTCCGGCACCCACCAGTACGCGCGCGAGGTCGAGCGCAACGGCTGCCCGCAGGCCGGGCGAGTCGGTCTTGCGGGAGAGAGCGTCGGCGCCGTACGCAAGCTCGAGCGCGCTCTCGTGGCTGCCGCGGAGCCCTTCGACGCGCGCGAGCGTCGCGCGCCAGGTCGTCTGCGCGAGAACGTCATCGGGTGACGCGGTCCGTTGGGTGTCATGTGCGAAGCGCGCCGCTTCGTCGAGCTGGTCCAGTGCGAGCAGCGCGCGCGCGAGGAAGGCGGCGACAGTGGAGAGGGCGCTGCGCTCTCCGATACCGCTCAGTAGCTCGTATGCAGCGCGCAGTTCGCGCTCCGCAACCTCCGGCTCGCCGGCAAGCAATTCCACCGGGCCTGCATAGAGCGCAACACCTGCCGCCTGAACGACGTTTCCCAAGTCGGCGAGCACCTCCTTGCTGTCGGTGTACAGCGCGCGCGCGTCGTCGAACCGTCCGCGCATCGCCTCGAGCTCGGCGAGGCTGCCGCCGACCATTGCCTGCACAGTCCGGTCGGATGCGTTGTCGTCGTAGATGCGACGGCACGCGATGATCGCCTCCTCGACCGGCGTCGGCCCGAGGGCCAGCGCGACCGCGAGCCGGGCGAAGCTCTGCCGCTCCTCGCGGCGGGCGCCGGCCGCACGGGCGTGCCGGATCGCCCTGCGCAGCGTCTGCTCCATCGCACCGAACTCGCAGCGAAGGAAGCTCGTCAGGCTCGCGAGATAGTGCGCGCGGGCGAGCCCGCGCTCGTCGCCGTGCTCCTCGAAGATCGGAATTGCACGCGCGACGACGGTGGCGAGCTGCGCGGTCTCGCCCTCGGCGTAGATGCGCACGACAGCCAGCTCGATCTCGCTCGCGGCTTCGAGCAGCGGGTCGTCGTCGCTTCGCGCGCGCTCGATTGCGTCCGTCAGCACCCTGTCGGCATCGACGAGCCGTCCCGCGAGGTTGAGCGCCGCGCCAAGCTCGGGCAAGAGAGGACGTGCTTTGCGCTCGTCGCCGATCTCGATGAGCGAGATCGCCCGCTCGAGGAGCGACGAAGATGCAGGACCATCGCCTCGTGCTAGCGCGCGCCGGCCCGCCGAGGCGAGACGAGCGCCTCCGCTCGCAGCGAAGGCCTGCGCGCGTTCGTCGGCCCAGCCGAGCTGCGTGAGGTTGAGGTACGCCTGCTCGTAGTGGTAGCCGACGATCTCCTCTAGCTCGGACAGCCTGTCGCCTCGTCTCGCCTCGATCCACTGCGCAAAGCGACCGTGCAGCTCGACGCGCTCCTCGCGCGCGGTGCCGGCGTAGGCCGCATCGCGTATCAAGCCGTGCCGAAAGCGGAATCCGTCCTCCGCCGCCGACGGTGAGACGTCCGGCTGGATGAAGTCGCGCCGCACCAGCTCCATCAGCAGACGGGTGACATCGGCGCGCTGCGACTCCGGAGAAAGGTCGATGACGGCGCGCGGCACGAACTGCTTGCCGATCACGGCCGCCCGCTCGAGTACCTGCCGTGCACCGCCGCTCAGCCGGTCGAGCCGCTCGGCGAGGAGCGCCTGGATGGTTGGCGGCACGTCGAGCGCGCCGTCGCCGGGATCGTCCGCCGTCATCGCGACCATCTGCTCGAGGAAGAGCGGGTTGCCCTCGGCGGCGTCCGCGATCCGCTGCCGCTCCTCCTCCCCGAGCCCGAGGTCCTGCGCGAGGTCGTCGATGAGCGCCTTCGCGTCGGCGCCCGAGAGGGGTTCGACCACGACGAGCGTCGATCCGTCGCGCCTGGCCGTCCAGCTCGGGTGCTTCTCGATGAGGTCGGGGCGCGCGAGGCAAAGCAGCATGAGCGGGACGTCGCGTGTCCAGCCGGCGAGGTACTCGATGAGGTCGATGAACTTGGGCTCGGCCCAGTGGATGTCCTCGAACACGACCACGAGCGGGGTGCTCCGCGCGATGGCTTCGAAGAGCTTCCGAACGGCCCAGAACGTCTCCTCGTTGCCGACCGCGGCGGTGGGAGTCGCAAGCTCGGCGAGCCGTCGGCGAATCAGCGATGCATCCGGGTCGTCGTCCAGCGCGCCGGTCCTCTCCGCGAGCCGCAGCGCGTTCGGAACGATCTGCGTGAGCGGCCACAGCGTGATCCCTTCGCCGTAGGCGAGGCAGCGACCCGAGAAGCTGACGGCGCGGTCGCTGACTGAGTCGACCAACTCCTGCGCGAGACGTGACTTGCCGATCCCTGCGAGGCCGAGGACGGTCACGAGCTCGACTCGCCGTGCCTGCTCCGCGCGGTCGAACGCCTCGACGAGGAGACCCAGCTCTTCCCGACGATCGATCAGAGGCGCGTTGAGGCGGCGGGCAACTCCGAGTGCCTCCGGCGCCACGTCGTGCACCCTGCGGCGGCCGACCTCGGCCCGCTTGCCCTTCACGGCGAAAATCTCCAGCGGTCCTGCTTCCACTGCGTCCTTGACGAGCGCGTACGTCGATCTGCCGATAAGGATTTCGCCCGGGCCGGCCGCCTGCTGCAGGCGGGCCGCCACGTTCATCGCCTCGCCGGTCGCGAGCGTGCCGGTGCCGTCGCCGCCGACGACGACTTCACCGGTGTCGATGCCGATCTGCAGTTCGAGCGTCACTTCGCGCTCGCGCGCGAGCTCGGCGTTCAGCTGGGCAAGGCGCACGCGCATCTCGACGGCTGCGCGAACGGCCCGCAGCGCGTCGTCCTCGTGCGTCTTCGGGACGCCGAAGATCGCGACGATTGCGTCGCCGATGTACTTCTCGACGGTTCCACCGTGCCGTTCGAGCACCGCGGACATTTCCTCGAAATAGCGCGCAAGGATGATGCGCAGTGCCTCCGGGTCGACGCGCTCGCCGAGGGCGACCGACTCGTCGATGTCGCAGAAGAGCGCGGTAACGGTCTTCCGTACCAGCACAAAACGAGTCTAGGAGCCGCCCCCCGAATCGCCAAGGCCGGACTCTTGTCGTACCCCGCTTAATCAGACCACGCCGAACGTCTGCGCAAGCAGAAAGACGTTCAGCGCCGAGATCAGCGCTGCGACGACGACGGCGATCGCGGTCGTGATGCGGTGATTCGCTAGCCCGCCCATGACGTCGCGGCGGCGGTGAAGTACACGAGCGGGACGAGCGCGAACGGGATTCCGAAGGAGAGGACGACCTGGCTGATCACGAGCGTGCGCGACGGGTCGAGCCCGAGCGCGATCACGACGAACGCGGGCAGCATCGTCACCGCGCGACGGACGAACACCGGAATCTTCCGCTTGATGAAGCCCTGCATCACGACCTGGCCGGCGAGCGTCCCGACCGTCGAACTCGAAAGCCCCGACGCGATCAGCGCGAGCGCGAAGAGAGCGCTCGACGCGCCGCCGAGAAGGGGCGTGAGCGTGCGGTGGGCGGTTTCAAGCGACGCGATGTCCAGCAGGCCGGCGCCGAAGAAGACGTCCGCGGCGACGACGAGCATCGCCATGTTGATCACGCCCGCGATCGACATCGCGATCACGACGTCGACACGGGTGAAGCGGTAGATGCGGCGTGCTTCGTTCTCGTCGCGCGGAACGATCCGGTTCTGCATCAGAGCGGAGTGGAGGTAGATCACGTGCGGCATCACAGTCGCGCCGAGAATGCCGACGGCCAACAGCAGCGACTCGTTCCCCTGGAACTGTGGCACAACGGCGTGCCGCGCGACCGTGCCTAGCGGCGCATGAGCGAGCCACAGTTCCGCGACGTAACACACGCATATGACGCCCACGAAAGCGGCGATCACCGCTTCGAACAGCCGGAAGCCGAAGCGCTGCAGACCGAGGATCGCGAACGTCGTGGCTCCAGTGATGAGGGCTGCCGGAAAGAGCCCAATCCCGAACAGGAGGTGAAAGCCGATCGCCGCGCCGAGAAATTCGGCCAGGTCCGTCGCCATCGCGATCGCCTCGGCCTGAACCCACAGACCGAGCGACGTGCGCCGAGAGAACCGCTCACGGCAGATCTCGGGCAAGTTGCGCCCGGTGGCGATCCCGAGCTTCGCCGACAGCGTCTGGATCAGCATCGCCATGAGGTTCGAGGCGACGATCACCCAGACGAGCGTGTAGCCGAACTTGGAGCCGCCTGCGATGTTCGTGGCGAAGTTGCCCGGGTCGATGTA
>DASVFB010000034.1:0-17666 GCA_036380275.1 Gaiellaceae bacterium
TTCGCGGAGCAGTGCATCGGGAGGATGCCCTCGATCGGGAGCCGGTCGTTCATCACGGTGAAGATCGACTTCTTGATCTCCCCGGCGTAGTGCGTGCCGCCGATCAGCACCTCCGTGCGTGTCGGGTGCAGCGCGACGAACGTGCCGCTGCGCGTCCCGTCCTCGTCGGGATCGGCGTCGAGCCCGGGCGCGTGCAGGACGAGCGCGTCGGCGTCGAACACGTCGAGCTCGTCCTCGGTCGGGTCGATGAAGAGCGTCTTTGCGAACAGCGCGTGGTAAGGCATGTCGGTCACGACTCGCACGCCGATCCGGTGCACCGGGTCGGCGCCGGCAAACGCGTCGACGACGTAGAGAACAGGACGCTGCTCGAGATAGCCGACGACCTTGTCGCGCAGCCCGTGGAACTTCTCCTCGAGCATCTCGTGGTTCACGTCGCCCCACCAGATGCGCTGCTCCGAGCCGCGCTCCCGGACGATGTACTTGTCCTTGGGCGACCGCCCGGTGTGGATCCCGGTGTCTACGACGAGCGGGCCGCCCTCGGCGAGCACGCCTTCGTTGGCGACAAGCGCGTGCGTGTAGAGCATCGCGACAGTCGGATTTCGATAGATCTTCCCCTTCGGCTTGAGCCCGTGTTCGGAAAGCTCCACGGTCTCGCTGCGTTCAGCCGTCGCTGCCATCGCTCCCTATCGTATTCACCGCTTCGACCGAGATGCCGCAATTCATGCCGCCCACTTCTCTCACCGACGGCGTCGTCACGCTTCGCCCGTGGCGCGACGACGACGCGGATGCGCTCGTGCGTCGGATCAACGATGCGGACGTCGCAGCCTTCCTCGACCTCGTCCCGCAGCCGTACACGCTCGCCGACGCACGCGAATGGTTCGTCATCAGCAGGGACGGCTGGCGCAGCGGAACGTCAGCGACATTCGGGATCCACCTCGATGGAGTCGAGGGAGCCGTCGGCGGCGTCGGGATCCGCTTCCTCGCCGATCTCGACGAGGGCTCAGCGGAAGTGGGCTACTGGGTGGGCGCCGACGCGCGCGGCAGAGGCGTCGCCACGGCGGCGACCCGGCTCGCAGCGAACTGGGCATTCGAGGCCGTTCCGGATCTCGCGCGGCTCCAGTTGCGCGCCGCCGTCGAGAACGTCGCATCGAACCGCGTCGCGGAGAAAGCCGGCTTCACCCGCGAGGGCGTGCTCCGCGCGCAGCGCTACAACCCACGCCTCGACGAACGCGTGGACTTCGTGATGTGGTCGATGCTGCGCGAGGAGCTGTGAGCAAAGGCGCGAATCACCGCCTGTGGAGATTCGCAGCGAGATCGATCGCTTCCTCGGCAGCGCCAGGTTCGCCGAGGCGACGCGCCGGTCGTACAGGGTCGACCTCGAGCACTTCGCCGGGTGGCTCGACGCCCGGAAGCTTCGACTCGACGACATCGGCACACGCGAGCTGACCGAGTACGCCGCGGAGCTCGGCCGCGGACGCGCGCGCCTCGCACCCACGAGCACTGCGCGCAGGCTCGCGGCCGTGCGCTCGTTTCTGCGCGCGGCGCTCGGTCCTGCGCGCGTTCCCGACATCGCGCTCGGACCGAGACGATCGCGCCGTCTGCCCGATCCGCCCCGGACCGCCGAGATCGACGAGACACTCGCAGGGCTCGAAGGCGACGGGCCGCTTGCGTTGCGGAACCGAGCGCTTGTCGAGCTCGTCTACTCGGCCGGGCTGCGCAGCGCGGAGGCGGTCGGCCTCGACCTCGGCGACGTCGACTTCGAGCAGGAGCTCGTGCGCGTGCGCGGCAAAGGGGGCAAGGAACGCGTCGTCCCGCTCGGCGAGGAGTCGGGCTGGTGGCTCGCGCGTTACCTCGAGCACGCGCGGCCGCAACTCGCAACGGGAGCCGAGAACGCGTTCTTCCTCTCGGTGCGCGGCCACCGCCTCGACACGAGCACGCTGCGACGGATCTCGCCGCACCCGCACCGCCTCCGCCACGCGTTCGCGACGCATCTGCTCGAGGGCGGCGCGGATCTGCGCACGATCCAGGAACTGCTCGGCCACTCGTCGCTCTCGACCACGCAGATCTATAGCCACGTTGACGGAAAGCGCCTCCGCAAGGTCTACGACCGCGCCCACCCTCGCTCGTAGTCGGCACGGCTCCAGGAGCCATGCCCGAGGGACAGTCCCTGGGGCATGGCTCGAAGACAGACGGCTCGCAAGGCCACGTCCGAGGACTGTCCCTGGGGCATGTCCAGAGGGGCGTGCGCAGGACGACGCCGCAACCGCCGCGAAGAGAGCAGCGTGCCCGCCGATCCGCAAGTAGAAGGATTCCTCGCGCTGCTGGCAACGCGACGGGCACCGCGCACCGTCGAGGCGTACCGGCGCGACCTCGCGCAGCTCTCGACGTTCCTCGGCAAGCCGCCGTCCAAGGCGACGACCGAGGACCTCGAGCGCTACCTGGCGGAGCTGCGCGCGGCCGGCCGCTCGCCGGCGACGATCGCGCGCCGCGCCGCGGCGATGCGCGCGTTCTTCAACCACCAGCAACTGCTCGACGACCGGAAGGACAATCCCGCCGCAGAGCTCGACCTGCCGCGGCGACGGCGGAAGCTGCCGCGAACGCTCTCCCCCGGCGAGGCCGAGCGCCTAATCGACGCGGCCGCGGGGACGCAGCCGCGCGATCTCCGTGATCGTGCGCTGATCGAGCTTCTGTACGGCGCCGGCCTACGCGTCTCCGAGGCCGTCTCGCTCGAGAAAGGCGGGATCTCGCTGGACGAGCGTCTCGTCCGCTGCATCGGCAAGGGCGAGAAGGAGCGGATCGTGCCGATCGGGCGCAAGGCGGCGGAGGCGCTGCGCCGCTACCTCGCGCGAGGACGCCCCCACCTCGACCGGCGCCACCGCCCAGAGCTCTTCCTAAACGCCCAGGGCGGCCCGCTGACACGGGCGGGCGCATTCCTGATCCTGCGCCGCCGCGCCGAAAAGGCCGGACTCGAGCCGGCCCGCGTCCATCCGCATCTGCTGCGCCATTCGTTCGCGACCCACCTGCTCGAAGGCGGCGCGGACCTGCGCAGCGTGCAGGAGATGCTCGGCCACGCCGACCTCTCGACCACCGAGCTGTACACGCACGTATCCGATCGGCGCCGCCGCGAGTTGTATTACCAGGCGCACCCGCACGGCCGGCGACGCCGCCCCGCAGATGACGACGCACACCCTCACAGTCCTTCTGTCCTCCGCCGGCGCCGGCTACCTGATGGTGAAAGCGGGCCTGGGTAAGAACGCGCTCGAGCTACGCCGGCGGAGGCGGATCTGTCCGTCCTGCGGCCGCGTGATCAGCGGCCGGCACTGCGACGCGCACTAGCCTCGACGTTCGCCTTCTTCGTCAGGAACGCGGCCACCTTCTGCGCGGACTCGCGGAGTTGTCGATCTTCCTCGTCCGATTCCGCAAGGCCCTTGAGAATCGCGATCGTGTCTCGAGCCGCCGACCCGTTCTTCAAACAGACGATCGCGAGACGCCGCACGGCCTGGTTCGGATCGTCGCCGGCGAGCTCGTGGAGTGTCTTTCTAGCGCCGTTGACGACGCCGGGACTGTCGCGGGAGAGAAGCTCCAGCGAGACGAGCGCCGACCCGCGGCACGCCGGGCTTTCGTCCTCGAGGCCGCGCTGCAGCAGCTCGAGCTTCTGGCGATAGCGAAACTGCCCGATCGCCCGATACGCGACCGCCCGCACGCGGTAGTCGTGGTCGCGCGCAGCGCCCTCCACCTCGTCCTCCCACTCGCGGCGGAGGTCCGCGATCGCGCGCTCGTCACCCGCCTCTGCGAGCTCCTGGGCATGCGCGGCCGCCTCGGCGAGGTTCAACTCGGCGATGCGACCGGGTAGCTCCGCGGCTCCGGGCCGACGTACTCGGCACCCGGACGGATGATCTTGTTGTCCGCGTGCTGCTCGAGCACGTGCGCGGCCTGGCCGGCGACACGGCTGCATTCGAACAGCGGCGTGAACAGATCCGTCGGGACGCCGAGGTATCCGTACACCGGGCCCGAGTAGAGATCCACGTTCGGCCACAGCGTCTTCTGCTCCGTCACCGCACGCTCGACCGCGTCCGTGACGGCGTACCAGTTCGGCTCGCCGGCGTCCGCCGAGAGAACGCGCGCCCAATGCTTGAGGATCACGGCGCGCGGGTCGGTCGTCACGTAGAGCGGATGCCCGAAGCCGTAGATCGTCTCCTTGTTCGCGAAACGCTCGCGGACCGCGTCGGCGGCCGCCTCGGGCGAACCGATCTCCTCGGCGAACGCCATCGCCTTCTCGTTCGCGCCGCCGTGAATCGGCCCCTTGAGGGCGCAGATTGCGGCGACGACAGCCGAGTGAAGATCGGCGAGCGTCCCTGCGACGACGCGAGCGGCAAACGTCGATGCGTTCATCTCGTGCTCGGCGTGCAGGATCATCGCGATGTCGAACGCACGCACCTCCTGCTCCGTCGGTGACTCGCCGCGCAGCATCGTCAGGAAGTTCTCCGAGTACGAGAGCGATGGGTCGGGCGCAATCGGGTCCAGCCCCTGCCTGACCCGGTGATAGCGCGCGACGATCGTCGGCAGCTGTGCGATCAGCAGCGCGGCCTTGCGCCGTTCGTTCGCCCTGTCGATCGCCGCCTCGGCCGGGTCGGAGAACGAGAGCGAGGAGACGGCCGTTCGCAGCATCTCCATGGGAGCGGCGTCCTGCGCGCGCCCGTCGACGATTGCGGCGGTCGGGCCCGGTAGCTCGCGCGCCGACAGCTCATCCCGGAACGTCTCGAGTTGCTCGCCCGACGGCAGCTCGCCCTCGAGCAGCAGGTAGGCCACTTCCTCGTACGTCGCGTGCTCCGCGAGATCCGCGATGTCGTAGCCCCTGTACATCAGGATGCCGCGCTCCGCGTCGATCGAGCAGATGGACGTCTGGGCGACGACGACGCCCGACAGTTGGACCGATTTTTTCGCAGTCACCCCGTCCGTAGGTTAGCCGTCGTTACGATCTCGTCGGTGCCAGAGAGAACGAAGGTCACAGTGGTCGGCGCGGGCAACGTCGGCGCCACCTGCGCGCAGGTGCTCGCGACCCGGGACTATGCGAACGTCGTCCTCGTCGACATCAAGGAGAACCTGCCGCAGGGGAAGGCGCTCGACATCAACCAGATGGGTGCCGTGCTCGGCTTCGAGCCGACCGTCGTGGGCTCCAACGGCTACGAGGAGACGGCCGGGTCGGAGATCGTCGTGATCACCGCAGGGCTGCCGCGCTCGCCCGGGATGAGCCGTGACGACCTCGTCGCAACGAACGAGAAGATCGTCGGCTCGGTCACCGAGGAGGTCGTCGCGCACAGCCCCGACGCGGTGATCGTCGTCGTGTCGAATCCGCTCGACGCGATGTGCCACGTCGCGAAGAACGTGTCGGGATTCGCGAGGGAGCGGGTCTTCGGCATGGCCGGCATCCTCGACACGTCGCGCTTCAGCACCTTCATCGCGTGGGAGACGGGATCATCGGTAAAGGACGTCACCTCGATGGTGCTCGGCGGTCACGGCGATCAGATGGTCCCCGTCGTCAGCGCCACGACGGTCGGCGGCGTGCCACTGACGAAGCTCGTGCCCGCTACCCGGATCGAGGAGCTCGTCGAGCGCACGCGCAAGGGCGGCGGCGAGATCGTGAACCTGCTCGGCACGTCGGCCTGGTACGCCCCCGGCGCCGCCGCGGCGCAGATGGTCGACGCGGTCGTCCTCGACGAGAAGCGCGTGCTCCCGTGCACGGCGCTGCTCGAAGGCGAGTACGACATCGACGGTCTCTACATGGGCGTGCCCGTCAAGCTCGGAGCCGGCGGCATCGAGGAGATCGTCGAGCTCGACCTCAGTGAGCGGGAGCGCGGGTGGCTCCAGGAGTCGGCCGCCGCAGTGCGCGAAGTCGTCGGCGTCCTGACGCCTTCCTAGAACGCATGGACCTCGGCCTCACCGGCCGTACGGCGATCGTGTGCGGAGCTTCCTCGGGGCTCGGCCTCGCCGTCGCGGAAGCGCTTGCCGAGGAGGGCGCCCGGGTCGTGATGTTCGCACGCCGGCGCGACGTTCTCGAGGCGGAGGCGCAACGACTCGATGCTCTCGCCGTCGCCGGCGACTTCCGCGACCCGACCGATCTCGAACGCGCTGTCCGTGCGGCCGTCGAGACCTACGGCGGCATCGACATCCTCGTGCCGAACAGCGGCGGCCCGCCCGCGTCGAAGGCGGACGAGATCGACGCCGGGCAGGTCCAGGAGGCGGTCGACCTGCTCTTGCTGCCGGTCGTCCGCCTGGTCACGCTGAGCCTCCCGTACCTGCTCGAGAGCAACCAGGGGAGAATCGTTCTCGTCAGCTCCATCGCGGTCCGTGAGCCGGTGCAGAACCTTGCGTTGACGAACGCCGTACGCCCTGGTGTGGTCGGCTACATGAAGTCACTCGCAAACGAGCTGGGGCCGAAGGGGATCACCGTCAATTCGGTCGCGCCCGGCCGAATCGCCACGGCGCGAATGACCGAGCTCTACGGCCCCGACGGGCCGCCGGCGGATGAGATTGCGAAGATCCCGGCGCGCAGGCTCGGCGAGCCGCGCGAGCTCGGCGACCTCGTCGCCTTCCTCTGCTCGAGCCGCGGGTCCTACGTCAGCGGCACGCACATCCCGGTCGACGGCGGCCTGCACCGCGGGTTGCTCTAGTGCCCCACTGATGCGCCGCGTCCTTTCACCACTCTGGCTGGCGCTGAGCGGGCTCGGGCTTCTCGTCGTCGTGGCCCTCGCGCTCTGGCTGATCCCGTCGAACACCTACATCTTCCTCCCCGACCGCGCCCACCCGGTCGATCCCCTTGTGCGAGTCCAGGGCGGACACAAGCAGCGCGGCGGCGGCATCTACTTCGTGGACATCTTCGTCCGGAAGGCATCGCTCATCGAGCGGCTCTGGCCGGGGATCCACGAGGGCGCGGAGCTCGTCCCGAAGTCGGCGTTGCTCGCGCCGGGCGTCAGCGACACGCAGCGCGTCGCCGCTGACCAGCGAGAGATGACACGGTCGCAGCAAATCGCCGCCGCCGTTGCGCTCCGCGCCGCCGGCTACCGCGTCCGGGCCCAGCCGACCGGCGCGCTCGTCGAGCAGGTGGCGGTTGACGCACCCGCGTCGGGGAAGCTCCTCCCGACGGACGTCATCGTCGGAGTCGAAGGCCGGCGCGTGCGCTCGCCTGCCGATCTCCGCCGTATCATCGGCCGGCAGAAACCCGGCACCGCGGTCAGGCTCAACGTGCGCCGGGGCTCGGGCCTCGAGCAGGTCGTCGTCCGCACGATTGCCGATCCGAATCGGCCCAAGCGATCGATCATCGGCATCTTCGTCGACCAGGCTGCCTCGATCGACCTCCCGCTGAAGGTGAAGATCGATGCGGGCAACGTCGGCGGCCCCTCGGCCGGGCTCGCGTTCGCGCTCGATGTGCTCGAGAAGCTCGGCAAGGACGTCGACCACGGCCGACGCATCGCCGCCACGGGCCAGATCGAACTGGACGGCACCGTCACCCCCGTCGGGGGACTGAAACAGAAGACGATCGGGGTTCGACGCTCTGGGATCCGCTACTTCCTCGTCCCGGCTGGGGAAAACGCGGCCGAGGCGCAGCGCTTCGCGCACGGTGTCCGGATCATCCCTGTGCACAGTTTTCGACAGGCGTTGCGCAGGCTGGCAACGCTGACAAAATCCGCTGCTTAACAGCAGATTTCGGGCTTTGCGAATGTCGAGGAAATTGCTGCGTTTTCGTCAGCGCGAGGGTTGCATCCGGCAGGCACGGCCCTAATATCCCACCACCGTAGACGGACGGGTCTTGGGGGCCTGTCGCGAGAGCCGAAGGGGAACCGTGGCCAAGCTGGCGAATTCGACGTGCGCAGATTGCTACTTCCGCCGAGCGGGGCTCTGCGCGCTCCCGACGGACGTGCCCTGCCCGACGTTCCGTGCCTACGTGCGCGGCGCCCTCTCACCCTCGCAGCAGGCGCCGCTCATCGCCCGACCCACCCCTCGCTTAACTGCGCAACACGCCGCGGCCTAGACTCGCGGCGTGAAGCTGCTCCGGAGAAAGGGCCTGGACCCGGAGACCCGCGAGACCTTCCAGCCGCGCCTCTGGCTCATCGTGGGAGGCCTGGCTCTGCTGATGGCGTACGTGGTCGCATTCATCGCTCAGAACAACAAGAGCGTGACCGTGCATTTCGTCCTCGGCTCGGCAAAGACGTCCGTGATCTGGCTGATCCTGCTCAGCATCGCGATCGGTCTGATCGCCGGAGTCCTGCTGTCGCAGCTAGAGCGTCGCCGCGGACGGAAGCAGGCCAACTAGGCGGGGAACGCCTTCGCGGATCTCGTCCGGGGAGACGAAGCTGTAGGCCAGCCGCGCCGCAGAGGGCGCACCTCCGAAGTCCGTCCCGGGAACGAACGTGACGCCGGCCTCTGTCGATCTCCCGAGAAGCTCACCCGCGTCAGCACCTGGAACGTCGAGCCACACGAAGTAGCCACCTTGCGGACGTGACCACGTCGCGCCCGTTCCCCCGAGCTCCGCGTCGAGCGCTTCGAGCATCGCGTCACGGCGGGCACGAAGCAGGTCACGCACCCGTGCCAGGTTCGAGTCGAAGTTGCCGCGACGGATGAACTCGTAGACGGTCGCCTGTCCCAAAAGGCCGGGCGTGATGTAGGTGGAGGTAGATGCAGCCTCGAGCTCGGCGCGCAACGGTGAAGGGAGGATGAAGTAGCCGACCCGGGAGCCAGGCGCCACGGTCTTCGAGAACGACGAGGTGTAGACCACGCGCTCTCCTCCCTCGAGCTCGAGGAGCGACGGCTGCGGCTCGCCCTCGAAGCGCACCAACCCATAGGGATCGTCTTCGAGCACGAGCAGGTCGTGAGCGCGGAGGATGTCGATGATCCGCCGCCGCCTCTCGGTCGAGAGCGTGCGGCCGCTTGGGTTCTGGAACGTCGGGATCGTGTACAGAAACGCCGTCTTGGGCCCCTCCACGAGCGCGGCCTCGAGCGCGTCCGGGCGCAGTCCCTCCTCGTCCATGGCCAGCGCAACGATCTCTGCGCCGAGCTCGCGGAGAATCTTCAACGGACGGTCGTAAGTCGGCTGCTCGACGAGGACGCGAGCACCGTCCCGGCCGAAGCGCTGAGCGAAGAAGACGAAGCCCTGCAGGCCGCCGTTGGTCACGAAGACACGGTCGGGCTCGACGCCGTGGCGCTCGGCGATCCAGCCGCGTAGCGGCTCGTAACCGCTCGGCGAACCGTAGGAAAGGATCGTCCGTCCATCTGCGAGGAGCACGGCGCGAGCGCACTCCGCCAGCTCTTCGACCGGCAAGCACTCCGGCGCGGGCACGCCCCGCGCGAATGAGATCAAGTCCGGACCCCGATCCGCTCCGCGACGAGCTGCGCGACCTCGGTAGGCGTCGTCCCGACGACGACACCGACCGCCTCGAGCGCTTCCTTCTTCGCCGGCGCGGTCCCGGACGTGCCCGAGATGATGGCGCCCGCGTGGCCCATCGTCTTGCCCGGGGGCGCCGAGAAGCCAGCGATGTAGGCGAACACGGGCTTCGTCATCCGTTCTGCGATGAACGCTGCCGCCTTCTCCTCCTCGTTCCCGCCGATCTCGCCGACGAGCACGACGTACTCGGTCTCCGGATCGGCCTCGAACTTCTCGAGGATGTCGATGAACGACGAGCCGACGACGGGATCGCCGCCGATGCCGACGATGGTCGAGTTGCCCAGGCCCAGCTGCGTGAGCTCGTGGCCGATCTGGTACGTGAGCGTCCCCGACCGCGAGACGAGACCGACGTTGCCTTCGCTGAAGATCTCGGCGGGAATGATTCCAACGTTCGCCTTCCCAGGCGAGAGCACGCCGGGGCAATTGGGTCCGACCAGAGTGATCCCAAGCGGGCGGATGTACGTGTAGACGCGGAGCATGTCGTGCGCCGGGATGTGCTCGGTGATACAGATCACCGTGGCGATTCCGGCGTCGACCGCCTCGTAGACGGCGTCGACCGCGAAGCGCGCCGGGACGAAGATCAACGTCGTGTTCGCGCCCGCCACGGAGACGGCCTCCGCGACCGTGTTGAACACGGGAATGCCCTCGACGTCCAGGCCGCCCTTGCCCGGCGTCACCCCGGCGACGACGTTCGTGCCGTAGTTGCGGTTGCGCAGCCCGTGGAAGCGGCCTTCGCTGCCGGTCAGGCCTTGGACGACGAGCCTGGTCCTCTTGTCAACGACGATCGCCATCAGCCCGCTCCGCGCTTACGCCCCTTGAGCGCAATCCGCGTCATTGCGAAGCGGCCGTCGTGAACGCGGTCGGCGAGCAGCGCCTTGACGCGCTCGGCCTCGCCGCCCTCGCACCCCGCCCGTGCGAGCCACGCCTCGAGATCGATGTCGGTGTCGACCAGCTGCGTCGCCTCGACGTCCAGTCCCGCGTGCGCAAACAGCCCGCGCCACTCCTGCTCGCCGTAGTTGCGCACGTGCGTGGGATCGCGGAGCCGCTCGGCCTCCTCGACGACGTCGTCCCGGTAGAGATTGTCCACGACGAGCACGAGGCTGCCGGACACGCGCGCCATCTCGTCGATCGCCGCCTGCACGTCGGCGAAGTGATGCGGAGCGATCCGCGTCACGACGAGGTCGAAGCTACCGTCGGCGAACGGAAGATACTCGGCACGTGAGATGACGTCTGGCTCCATCCCTGGGGCCGGATCCACGGTCACGACATCGAGCCCGGCCTCGCGCAGCCGCCGCGCGACGTGGCCGCCGCCGGTGGCGACGTCGAGGGCGGTCTTCCCCTCGGCCCACTCGACGAGCAGATCGAGGTCGGCGCCGGAGCGATGCGCTTCGCTCTCGCGATACGCCTGCGCGTGCGCGCTCCACCGGTCCGTCATGCGGCCAGCTCCACGGCCCGCCGCGCCGCGTCGAGCATCGTCGGCTCGACGTGCAGATTCGACGGCGCAGCCTCGATCAGAAGCTGTCGCCCCTCGTCCGCATTCGTGCCGTCCAGCCGAACGACGATCGGGAGCTCGATTGACATCTGCTCGAGCGCCGTGAGAATGCCGCGCGCGACCTCGTCGCCGCGGGTGATCCCGCCGAAGATGTTGAAGAAGATCGAGCGGACGTCGGGATCGCGCACGATCACCTCGAGCGCGTCGACAACGCCCTGCGCGTCGCCGCCACCGCCGAGGTCGCAGAAGTTCGCAGGCCTGCCGCCCGCGACCACGACGACGTCGACAGTCGACATCGACAGTCCGGCACCGTTGCCGAGGATGCCGACCGATCCGTCGAGCTTCACGTACGTCACGCCTTTCTCGCGCGCAAAGGCCTCGAGCGGGTCGGCGGCGCCGATGTCGCGCATCTCGGCCAGGTCCGGGTGCCGGAAGAGCGCGCTGTCGTCGACCGTCACTTTGGCGTCGAGCGCCTTCACCGTCCCGTCAGGCGTGACGACGAGCGGGTTGATCTCGCACAGCATCGCGTCCGATTGCGTGAAGCAGTCGTAGAGCCGTCCGATGATGTCGAGCACTTGCTTCTGCTCGCCTGGGTCGTCGATACCCGCGCCGTAGATCAGCCGGCGGCCCTGGTACGGCTGAAATCCTTCGAGCACGTTTGCGTGCAGGCGCGCGAGCGCCTGCGGCTTCGTGGCGGCGACCTCCTCGATGTCGACACCGCCCTCCGTCGTGAGCATGAACAGCGGCTTCTTCTCGGAGCGGTCGAAGGTGATCGAGAGGTAGTACTCCTTCGCGATGTCCGAGGCGATCTCGACCCACAGCCTGCGGACGACGTGGCCGCGAATGTCGAGGCCGAGGATCTCTCGCGCCCTGGCCTCCGCCTCTGCGGGCCCGTCGGCGAGCTTGACGCCGCCGGCCTTGCCGCGCCCGCCGGTCAGGACCTGCGCCTTGACCACGACCTGCCCGCCGAGCTCGACCGCGGCGGCGCGCGCCTCCTCGGGTGAGGTGGCGAGGCGGCCCTCAGACACCGCGATGCCGAATCGCCGGAAGAGCTGCTTCCCCTGGTACTCGTAGAGATCCACGCGCCGCGGCGAGTCTAGTTACCGATCAAGACTCGACGACGCAGATCACCTGTCCCATCGTGACCTGCTGGCCGGGCTCGACCGACAGGTGCCTGACCGTCCCGGCGCGGTGCGCGTGGATCTCGTTCTCCATCTTCATCGCCTCGACGACGCACACAAGCTGACCCGTGGACACGTCGTCGCCCTCGGCGACCTGCACGGCGAGCACCGTTCCCTGCATCGGGCTCACGAGCGCTTCGCGGCCGGCGGCCTCTCCCTGATCGCCGCGCTCGCGCCGGCGGCGCGCGAGCTCCGCCCATGGCGGCTCGGGGTCGAGCACAGCGACGCTGAACTTTCGGCCGTCCACCTCGACCGTTCTAAGCCGCGCGCGCAGGGCGCCGTCCGACTCCACGTCTACAGTTGTTGTCTTATTCGACAACTGAGCGGCGCGTTCGGCCAGGAGCTCGGATTCAACGACGCCCTTGCAGGTCGCGCCCTCGACGAAGCACTGATGCGAAAGGAGTGCCCTGTGAAAGCCGAGCAAGGTTGGGGGCCCGCCGATCACGAATTCGTCGAGCGCGCGCAGCATCCGCAAGCGCGCCTGTTCGCGGTCCTGTCCGTGGACGATCAGCTTTGCGATCAGCGGGTCGTACAGCGGCGAAATGTCCGTCCCAGCGATAACGCCGGAGTCGACGCGCACGCTCGGGCCGCCGGGCTCCCGGTATGCCGTGATCCGCCCAGGCGAGGGACGGAAGCCGTGCGCCACGTCCTCGGCGTTGATGCGGCACTCGATCGAGTGTCCGGTCAGGCGCACGTCCTCCTGCCGTAGTGACAGCGGCTCTCCGGCCGCAATGAGAACCTGCTCGCGGACGAGGTCGAGCCCTGTGACCATCTCGGTGACGGTGTGCTCCACCTGAATACGCGTGTTCATCTCGAGGAAGAACCACTCGCCCTCGGCCAGCAGCCCTTCGACCGTGCCCGCGCTCCGGTAGCCGACCGCTAGCGCGGCGGCGACCGCGATCTCGCCAATCCGCGCGCGAAGCGAGTCCTCGACGACGGGCGAAGGCGTCTCCTCGATGAGCTTCTGGTGACGGCGCTGGATCGTGCAATCGCGCTCGCCCAGGAAGAGGACGTTCCCGTGCGCATCTGCGAGGACCTGCGCCTCGACATGGCGGGGATCCTCGAGGTACCGCTCGATGTACACGGTGTCGTCAGCGAAGTAGGCCGCGCCCTCGCGGCGGGCCGACTCGAGCGCGCGCTCCGCCTCGTCCGGGTTCTGCACGACCTTGAGGCCCTTGCCGCCGCCACCCGCCGAGGCCTTGAGCGCTAGCGGCCACCCGAGCTCGTCGCCGATGCGGACGAGCTGCTCGACCGAGTGCAGGGGCTCGGTGGTGCCTGGGACGATCGGCACGCCGGCGGCGCGCATCCGCTCTCGCGCAGCGATCTTCGAGCCCATCGCCTCGATCGCTTCGGGCGGCGGCCCGATCCAGGCGATCCCCGCGTCCGCCACGAGCCGGGCGAAGGACGCGTTCTCCGCGAGGAAGCCGTAACCCGGATG
This sequence comes from Gaiellaceae bacterium, assembly GCA_036380275.1. Lineage (GTDB taxonomy): Bacteria > Actinomycetota > Thermoleophilia > Gaiellales > Gaiellaceae > DASVFB01. The sequence continues at coordinate 13,551 of DASVFB010000034.1, forward strand.
GAGCGCGTCGGCCCCGGCCCGGCGGGCTACGTCGACAATGCGCTCCGCTGCCAGGTAGGTCTCGTCCGGACCGCCCGGGCCGAGCAGGAACGCCTCGTCGGCGTACGCAACGTGCGGAGACCCGCGGTCCGCCTCCGAATAGACCGCAATCGGGCTGATTCCGAGCTCGCGCAGCGTGCGAAAGACGCGGATCGCGATCTCGCCCCGATTCGCGACCAGAACCTTCGAGAAGGGCACGGCCGTATTCTCTCCCAGCAGGTGACTCTTCCCGACCAGTTGACGATCGCACGCGCGCTGTCCGTTCCGGTGGTTGTCGTGCTCTTCGAGTGGAACTTCCCTGGGCACGACTACTGGGCGACGGGCGTCTTCATCGCTGCGATGACCACGGACTGGTTCGACGGGCGGATCGCGCGGCGTCGCGGGCACACCTCATCGCTCGGCACGCTGCTCGACCCGGTCGCGGACAAGCTGCTCGTGCTTTCGGTGCTCATCGTGCTGATCGACCAGGGCGTCTTTCCCGGCTGGATGGTCGTCGCGATCGTCGCGCGCGAGTTCCTCGTCTCCGGCCTCCGCCTCGCGGCACTGGAGCGCGGCGTCGTCATCCCGGCGCGCGATCTCGGCAAGCTGAAAACGTGGTCTCAGGCCGTCGCGGCGGCCGTCGGTGGCTTCGCCGCGGCAGGCGCGTGGTCCGACACGGTCGCGTGGTGGGCGCTGCTCGTCGCGCTCGTGCTGACCTGGGTCTCAGGCCTCGACTACGCCCGCGTCGCCCCAGCTCTCCTCCGCAAGCGCGCCGTCGCGTAGGTCCGCCAGCGCGGAAGCGCGCCAAAGGCTGGCGTAAGCAACGGGCCGGGCGTTCGCGGCGTCGAGTGCTTCGAGGATCGCGCGCCGCTCGTCGGCGCTCGGCTCGGGCGTGATCTCGACGTTCACTCGTGCAGCCTAAGAACTCGTTTCACAATGTGCTTCGTCGATCGGGACGCGATGGGTGGTGCGAGGCCGTGTCCTCGCGCCGCCCAGCGCGCCCCGGCGGCTCAATCCTCGTTGTGAAACGAGTTCTAAAGCGTTGCAGCACGTCTTCTTCTTCGGTGCGCGCGGTCTCGAGTCCAAGCCCGCGCAGGTCAACCACACGAGGATCTACCTCAGAAACGGCCGGCTCATCCACTCGTCCGGCTACGGTGTCGCCCTCGCAGAATTGGACGGATGGTATCGGTCGGAATATGCATGGGCCGCCTGGAATCCCTTAAGAAAGGCGGGATTGGCGTAGAACCAATATCCCCCGATTTGGGGATGCTCGGGTTGCGAGTGCCGAGACACAATCTGCGTGTCAGGTTCGTCCACGTCTACGGCAGAAGGGCTTCCAATGCTTCAGTGGAAACCAAGGTTCTACGCGGTACTCACGCTTGCAGCTCTTGCGGTGGCGGTTTTCGGCGGATACGCCGGCGACACCGGCGACACGCTCCGGCAGTTCGGCTGGTAAGACACACGGCGTGAGCGCGCGGGCGGGCCTACCGCCACGGCTGCTCGCCGTGCTGGTGCCCGTCTGCACTGCGGGCGCAGTCATCCTTGCCTGGGCCGCCGTTTCGTTTGCGAGTGAGCCGCACTCGAGCAGCGATTTGCTCGGGCTTGCGGCGCTCCTCGCAGCGTCGATGTTCGCGGAGCGTTTTCCCGTTCCGGTCGAAGGAGCCGACGCAGGCGGCGTCTCTCTCCTCTACGTCTTCGTAGTGGCGACCACAGTGCTGTTCGGCTGGGAGGCAGGTGCCCTCCTGGCGGCAGTTGGCACGTTGACACAGCTCCTCCAGCACCGTCCGACCATTCGCGTGACCTACAACGCGGCCGTCTTCGGGGGCGCCGCGGCCCTCGCAGGACTGTCGATCGCCTGGGTAAACACGGAGGACGTCGGCCAGCTCGTCCTCGGCGTCGGCATCGCGGCGTTCGTGGACTACTGGGTCAACCTGCTCCTGATCACGCTCGTAGTGGCGGTCCACTCGAGGCGATCGTTCGTCGCCCTCGTCCGAACCAACACGATCGGCACGATCATCCCGTTCGCGCTGATGGCCTCCGCGGCCCTGATGCTGGTCGTGCTCTGGCAGCGCTCCGCCATCCTCTCGGCTGCGCTCGTCGGCCCGCTGCTGGCGATCTCCCTCTACCAGCGCTCCACGTATCGCGCGCTTCGGGCGATGCGGCTCGCTCTTACCGACCCACTGACTGGCCTGGGAAACCACCGCCACTTCCACGAGCGACTGCAGCGCGAGCTAGTCGCGGCGGAGGACGCGGAGCAGGAGCTCAGCCTCTGCCTCGTCGACATCGACGACTTCAAGCGGATCAACGACCAGTACGGACACCCCACCGGCGACCGCGTCCTCTCGCAGATCGCCGCGCGTCTCAGGCAGGGAGGCGAGGCGTTCCGCCTCGGCGGCGACGAGTTCGCCGTGCTCCTGGTCGACCACGACGAGGCTGCGGCCCTCGAAGCCGCCACGTCGATCGTCGAGCGGCTCCGCGACATGGAACTCGACTACGCCGAGCAGGTCACGGTCAGCGCCGGCGTGGCGACGTTCCCCGTCCAGGGAGTCGGGCGGGACGAGCTGATCCGCTTCGCGGACAGCGCGCTCTACTGGGCGAAGGAGCACGGGAAGAACCGCGTCCGGATCTACCGCCCCGAGGTCGTCGAGTTGGCCGAACTGAAGAAGCTCGCGGGCAGCGCCGACCGCGCCGCGCGCTTCCGCGCCGCCGCGAGCCTCGCACGCGCGGTCGACGCGCGCGACGTCTACGAGGGCAGCCACTCTGAACGCGTCGCCAACCTCGCGGCGCGCGTCGCCGAACGGATGGGCCTCGACAAGGAGCAGGTCGAGCTGACCCGACTCGCCGCGAGCCTGCACGACCTGGGAAAGCTCGCGGTTCCCGAGGACATCCTGCGCAAGCCAGGCCCACTCACCGGTCCAGAGCGGCTCGTGCTCGAACGTCATCCGCAGATCGGCTACCGCATGCTCGAGAGCCTCGGCGTCGACCACGTCGCCGAGTGGGTTCTGCACCATCACGAGCGCTGGGACGGCGCCGGTTATCCGGATGGGTTGCATACCGACGACATCCCGCTCAGCGCGCGGATCATCTTCGTGGCCGACGCGTTCGACGCGATGACGAACGACCGCATCTACCGCCGGAAGCTCACGATCGAGGCGGCGCTCGCCGAACTCGAGGACTGCTCTGGGTCGCAGTTCGATCCGGCTGCTGTCGCAGCACTCGTCGCCGAGCTCTCGCCCGCAGTCGCAAGCGGCGTCGCGTCGTAGCTCGACACGAAGGTCTACGCTCGCCGCGTGGACTTTTCCCGGATGTTGATCGACCGGTCGGGATACGACCGGGAGGGATTCTCGGCGCATTACGACCGCTTCCGGCCGCGTCCGCCGCAGGCGCTCCTCGACGTGTTGTGCCGGTATGCGCGTACCGATTGCCCGGAGCTCGTCGTCGATCTCGGCTGCGGCACTGGGCTGTCGACACGCGCGTGGTCGGGCACCGCGGCGCGGACGGTCGGCGTCGAGCCGAACCCGGCGATGCTCGCCGCGGCAGAGCCGGCTCCCGGCGTCGAGTACCGCGAGGCGTTCGCCGCCGAGACCGGCCTGGACGAAGCCTGCGCCGACATCGTCACGTGCTCACAGTCGCTGCACTGGATGGAGCCGGAGCCGACGCTTGCGGAGGCCGCGCGCATCCTCCGGCGCGGCGGAGTGTTCGCCGCCTACGACTACGACTGGCCGCCCGTCGTCGACCCCGAGGTGGACGAGGCCTTCCGGTCGTACCAGGAGCGGCGTAGCGAATTGCGAAGGACGCTAGGGATTCAGAAGGGCGCCGACCGGTGGGCGAAAGAAGAGCATCTGAGCCGAATGCGCGCGAGCGGCCGTTTCCGTCACTGCCGCGAGGTCCTGCTCCATTCAATCGAAGAGGGCGACGCCGAGCGCGTCGGCGGGTTCGCGCGCAGCTTCGGCCTCCCCTTCGCGGACCTTGCGGACGAGCAGGTGGAGCGAGCGCTTCGAATCGACGAGCTGGAGGCGGTGGCGCGACGAGTCGTCGGCGACCGGACGGTGCCGTTCCTCTTCGGCTACCGCGTGCGCATCGGCGTTACCTGACTAG
>DASVFB010000035.1:0-6899 GCA_036380275.1 Gaiellaceae bacterium
GCGTCGAGGCGGAAGCCGTCGATGCCGAGGTCGAGCCAGAAGCGCAGGACGTTGAGCATCGCCTCCTGCACCTCGGGGTTGTCGTAGTTGAGATCCGGCTGGTGCGCGAAGAAGCGATGCCAGTAGTACTGGCCACGCACCGGATCCCACGTCCAGTTCGAAGGCTCGGTGTCCACGAAGATGATGCGGGCGTCGGGCCAGCGGTCGTCGGTGTCCGACCAGACGTACCAGTCGCCACGCGGCCCTTCGGGATCGGAGCGCGACTCCTGGAACCACGGGTGGTCGGACGAAGTGTGGTTCATGACGAGGTCGGCGATGACGCGGATGCCGCGCTGGTGCGCCTGCTCAACGAAGTTCTTGAAGTCGTCGACGACTCCGTAGTCGGGGTGGATGGCGAAGAAGTCGGCAATGTCGTAGCCGCCGTCGCGGAGCGGCGACTGGTACATGGGCAGCAGCCAGATGCAGTCGATGCCGAACCACTGCAGGTAGTCGAGCTTCTCGATCAGCCCGCGGAAGTCGCCCGAGCCGTCGTCGTTCCCGTCGAAGAACCCGCGGATGTGGATCTCGTAGAAGATCGCCGTCTTGAACCAGAGCGGGTTCCGCTCGAACCAGTGCCCAGGCTCAGACACAGGCCCCTTTCGCGCATGTCCCAGGGACAGTCCCTGGGACATGGCCGTTCTGCTCGCGTCCGAGGGACTGTCCCTCGGACATGGCCGGGAGATCACACATACGTCTCCAGCTTGAAGATGTGCGACTGGCCCGGGTCGAGCCGGACGAAGTTGCGCCCGATCGTCCAGCGGTAGCGCTCGCCTCCGAGCAGGTCGCGCGCAAAGAAGGTCGGCGGGAGGCCGAGCGCGGCCGGCACGATCGCGAGGCCCTCGTGCGCTGCGAAGGGATCGATGTTCACCACGACGACGATGTCGTCCTTGATGTACGCGACGAGTCGGTCGTGCTCCGTCTCGAGCCAGCGCAGGTTGTCGACCCGCTGGAGCGCGGGCTGGGCGCGACGGATCTCGTTCAGCCGCTGCACAAGTGGCAGCAGCGGGCCGTCGAGCTTGCGCTTCTTCACCTCGTACTTCTCCGAGTCGAGGTACTCCTCTGAGCCCTCTTGCACGGGGACGTTCTCGAACCGCTCGAAGCCCGAGTAGATCCCGTACGACGGCGAGAGCGTCGCGGCCAGCACGAGGCGCGCCTCGAATGCCGGTTGCCCGCCGAGTTGCAGGTACTCGTGCAGGATGTCCGGCGTGTTCGCGAAGAAGTTCGGCCGGTAGAACTCGCGCCAGTCGAGGATTTGCGCCATCAGCTCCTCGAGCTCGGCCTTCGCGTTCTTCCAGGTGAAGTACGTGTAGGACTGGGCGAAGCCGACCTTGGCGAGCGTCGTCATCATCGCCGGCCGCGTGAACGCCTCGGAGAGGAGGACGAGCCTAGGCTCGACACGCCGCACCTCGGCGATCAGCCATTCCCAGAACGCCACCGGTTTCGTGTGCGGATTGTCGACACGGAAGACGCGCACGCCGTGCGACACCCAGTGGAGCATGACGTCGCGCAACGCCTCCCACAGCCCGCGCCAGTCTTCGGACGCGAAGTTGACGTTGTAGATGTCCTGGTACTTCTTGGGCGGGTTCTCCGCGTACTTCAGCGTGCCGTCGGGGCGTCGGTGGAACCACTCGGGATGTTCCTTCAACCATGGGTGGTCCGGAGAGCACTGGATCGCGAAATCGAGCGCGATCTCGATGCCCGCGTCACGCGCGCGCGTGACGAGCCGCTCGAAGTCGGCGAGCGTGCCCAGGTCCGGATGGATCGCCGCGTGACCGCCCTCCTCGGTGCCGATCGCCCACGGGCTGCCGACGTCCCCGCGCTTCGCTGTGACCGCGTTGTTGCGGCCCTTGCGGTTCGTATGTCCAATCGGATGGATCGGCGGCAGGTAGACGACGTCGAAGCCGAGGTCCGCGAGCTGCGGCAGCACTTTCTGGACACCAGCGAAGCCGCCCCACGAACGCGGGAAAAGCTCGTACCACGCTCCGAACCGTGCGAGTGCGACTTCGACCTCGACACCGAGTTTGACGTCGAGTTCGACCTCGCCGTCGCGGTCGTCGCTCTCGATGGCGAGCGCTTCCTCGAGCGACACGCCCTCGCCCAGCAGCGCACGACCCTCCGAGAGCTCGCCGGCGAGGTCGGTCTGCCCGCCCTCGAGCTTGCGTGTCACCTCGCGCTGCCACGACGCGAGCCGGTCGGTCCATGCGATGACACTGAACGTCCAACGCCCAGGCGCGTCGACGGTGAACGAGCCGCGCCAGCGGTCGTTTCCGAGCGGCTCGAGCGGCGCATCGCGCCAGCGGCGCGCCCCCGGCGGCCGGTAGCGGATCGCGGCGCCGAGCATGTCGTGGCCGTCGCGAAAGATCGTCGCGGAGACGACGACGTCCTCACCGACGACGCCTTTGACGGGATAGCGGCCGCAGTCGACCTGCGGCTCCACGTCGCGGATCAGGATGGCCGGCGGCGGGTCTCGGCGCGCAGGTGCCATTGGGCGTGAGACTTTCGCAGGTCGTGAGACTCAAACGCGGAAGTGGAATCCTGCTCCATCCCACGTCGCTGCCGGACGGCCGGCTCGGCGAGGAGGCGTATCGCCTCGTCGACTGGCTCGAGGCGGCGGGTCAGTCGTGGTGGCAGGTGCTGCCGCTAGGGCCAGCCGACGCCTCAGGCTCGCCGTACAACGCGTCGTCGGCGTTCGCGGGCTCGCCGGCGTTGCTCGCCGAGCCGCGCGCGCGTGTGACGGCAGACGAGGTCGAGGGGTTCGTCGCGCGCCACCCGTTCTGGGCCGGTGAGTGGGCGTCGTTCGGCGGCAGGCGCGCGCTTGCCGACCAGGTCCGCTTCGAGCGCGAATGGTCTGCGCTGCGCGACTACGCGCACAAGCGCAACGTGCGCATCTTCGGCGACATCCCGATCTACGTCGCAGCGGGAAGCGCCGAACATCTGGCGCACCCGGAGCTCTTCAGCACCGGCGAGGTCGCCGGCGCGCCGCCCGACAGCTACTCGGCGAGCGGTCAACACTGGGGCAATCCCCTGTACGCCTGGAGCGAGCACCGCGCGACCGGTTACCGCTGGTGGATCGAGCGCGTCCGCCGTGCGTTCGAGCTCGTCGACATGACGCGCCTCGACCACTTCCGCGGCTTCGTCTCGTACTGGGCGATTCCGGAGTCGCACCGGACCGCGCGGCGCGGGCACTGGCGGCGCGGGCCCGGCGCCGAGCTCTTTCAAGCGGTCACAGACGCAATGGGCGAGCTGCCGCTCGTCGCGGAGGACCTCGGCGCGATCACCCCGGCGGTCGTCCGGCTGCGCAAACAGCTCGGACTCCCCGGAACGATCGTTCTGCAGTGGGCGTTCGACGGCCCGCCCAGCAGCCCGCACCGACTCGGGAACCACGAGCAGCAGTCCGTCATCTACACGTCGACCCACGACACGGACACCGCCCGTGGCTGGTTCGAATCGATGCCGCAGCGCCTGCGTGAGAGGACGAGCCTCGATCCCCGCGCGCCTGCCTGGAGCCTGATCGAGCTCGCACACGGGTCGCCTGCCGCGTTGTCGATCATCCCCGTCCAGGACGTGCTCGAGCTCGGGAGCGCAAGCCGCATGAACCGACCAGGGACGTCGTCGGGAAACTGGCGCTGGCGATTGCGGCGCGGTCAGCTCACGCACGAGCTCGCCGCACGCATGCGGGAATCGACCGCGTACAGCGATAGGCTCACCCCGTGACGGTCCTCACGTCGGAGGCGCAGCACGACGACACGTTCGGCGCGCGGCATGAGCGGATGACGCAGCTCGTCGAGGAGCTACGCGAGCGCACTGCGCAGGTCGCCGCGGGCGGTGGCGAGAAGGCGCTTGCACGACACCGCGAGCGGGGCAAGCTGACCGCGCGCGAGCGCATCGACAGGCTGATCGACCCAGACTCGGCGTTCCTCGAGCTGAACGCGCTCGCCGCATGGGATCTCTACGACGGGCAAGCGCCGGGCGCCGGCATGGTCACCGGGATCGGCGTCGTCGAGGGACGGCAGTGCGTGATCGTCGCGAACGATGCGACCGTAAAGGGCGGCACCTACTTCCCTCTCACGGTGAAGAAGCATTTGCGCGCGCAGGAGGTCGCTCTGGAGAACCATCTGCCGTGCCTCTACCTCGTCGACTCCGGCGGAGCGTTCCTGCCGCTTCAGGCGGAGGTCTTCCCGGACCGCGACCACTTCGGGCGAATCTTCTTCAACCAGGCGCAAATGTCTTCACTCGGCATTCCGCAGATCGCCGTCGTGATGGGGTCGTGCACCGCCGGCGGCGCGTACGTGCCTGCGATGAGCGACGAGACGATCATTGTCCGCGGCACAGGGACGATCTTCATCGGCGGACCGCCGCTCGTGAAGGCGGCAACCGGACAGGACGTTACCGCGGAGGAGCTCGGAGGCGCGGACGTGCACGCCCGGAAGAGCGGTGTCGCAGATCACTACGCGACGTCGGACGAGCACGCACTCGGGATCGCGCGGCGCGTGGTCGCGAATTTCCAGACAGGTCCGAGGGACAGTCCCTGGGACGTGGCCCGTCCGGAACCGCCGCTTGCGGACCCGTCCGAGCTGTACGGCCTCGTCCCCGAGGACTTCCGCCACCAGGTCGACCCGCGCGAGCTGATCGCGCGCATCGTCGACGGCTCGCGCCTCGACGAGTTCAAGGCGCTCTACGGCGAGACCCTCGTCTGCGGCTGGGCGCGCATCGAGGGCTTTCCCGTAGGAATTCTCGCGAACAACGGCGTCCTCTTCGCCGAGTCGGCGCAGAAGGGCGCCCACTTCATCGAGCTCGCGTGCAAGCGCAAGGTGCCGCTCGTGTTTCTCCAAAACATCACGGGCTTTATGGTCGGGAAGGAGTACGAAGCCGGCGGGATCGCGCGAGACGGCGCCAAGCTCGTCATGGCGGTCGCCAACGCGCAAGTGCCGAAGTTCACCGTCGTCACGGGCGGCTCGTTCGGCGCCGGCAACTACGCGATGTGCGGCCGCGCGTACGAGCCGCGCCAGCTGTGGATGTGGCCGAACGCACGCATCTCGGTGATGGGCGGCGACCAGGCCGCAACCGTGCTCACGATGGTCGGCGACGCGGACCCAGATGAGATCCGCGCCAAGTACGAGGAGGAAGGCAGCCCGTACTACTCGACGGCGCGGCTCTGGGATGACGGGATCATCGACCCGGCCGACACGCGCCGCGTGCTCGCGCTCGGCATCTCGGCGGCGCTGAACGCGCCGATTCGCGAGACGACCTTCGGCATCTTCCGGATGTAGCGGTGCGCCTGCTTCGCCGGCGGAGCAAGCAACGCGCCGAGCCGATCGGCGAGGCCGAGGCGTACGAGCACTCTTACGGCGAGCGCTCGCTCGACGTGACGGTCGTCAAGCTGCCTCCGCGGCGGCCGCGCGACCGGAACGTGCTCGAGCGAGGCGAGCAGCTGCGTCGAGCGTTCCTCGACCGGCTCGAGCGCCGACGCGGCGGATGACTACAGTGCCCGAGTGAGTTCGTTCTCGTACGTCGACGTCGGCAGCCTCGAGGGCGAAGGGCCGGGAGGCGCGGTCCGCAAGACGCGGCGCGCGCTCGGCGCTCGCGCGTTTGGCTTCAACTACTTCGTCCTGCCGCCGAACCAGTCGGGTCGCGAGCACAGCCACGAGGAGTCGATGCAGGAGGAGGTCTACTTCATCGTCAAGGGCTCCGGGACGATGCAGGTTGCGGGAGAAGAGCTCGAGCTGAAGCCTGGACGCTTCGTCCGCGTCGACCCGACCGCCGTGCGCCTACCGGTTGCGGGGCCCGAGGGACTCGAGTTCATAGCGTTCGGCGCGCCGATCGACGCTCCGTACGAACCGCCTCCTTGGGGTTAGGCTGCTCCGATGCACACGATCGAGTTGACGGAAGACGAACTGCGCCTGCTGCGCGCCGCGCTCCACTCGTATCTCGACGACTTCGGGCACAACGAGGCCGACGTCCTGCGCAGCCTCAAGCAGCTGATCGCGAAGCTCCCCGAGCCTCAGTCGGCCTAGAGCACGAGCTCCTCGGGGAAGACCTCGTCGCCCGAGAAGCGCTCGAGCCGATACGGCGCGAGGTCGAACGTCGGCTCGAGGCCGAGCAACTCCTCTGCCACGGCGCGCCCGACCGCGGGTGATTGCATGAAGCCGTGACCGCTGAACCCGGCCGCGACGTACACGTCGTCGCGCAGCGGGCCGATGATCGGATGCGCGTCCGGCGTCATGTCGTAGAGGCCGGCCCACGCTCGCTCGACCGGCGCGGCGGCGGCCGGCGGATAGCGATACGCGAGACGCTCGCGCACGTCTTCGACGAGCGCATCGTCGACGACCTGGTCGCTCGACCACCGAGCGGTGGGCTCACGGTACGCGAGCCGCAGGCAAGCACCGCGGCGGCGGAAATGGAACGTCGTCTCCTCTTCCACGACCATCGGCATCGTGTCGGGCAAGGCGTCGATCGGGCCGACGTCGACGAGCTGGCGCACGAGCGGACGGATCGGCAGCTCGGGGAACAGCTCGGCCGACTGCCAGCCGCAGGCGACGACGAGCACCTCCGCCTCGACGTCGCGAGCGTCCGTGTGCTCGCGTACCTCCACCCCACGTTCTGCGGCACGCTGCACGAGCTCGCGCGCGGCTCCGGGTGGGTCGGCTACCCCGTCCTCACGACAGATCACCGCCTCGAGCACGTCGTCGGTGCGCAGCCCATACACCTCTGCCGCGTCGACATCCTCCACGGGCACGCCCAGGCTGCGCTGCAGCTCGGCGCGCGTGCGCAACCGCTCGAGCCCCGCCTCCGTCGTCGCGAGGAAGAGGTAGCCGACCTGGTCGAAGAACGGCGCGCCCAGCTCGCGGAAGAAGTCGATC